>CAZVXH010000079.1:0-11761 GCA_964631015.1 uncultured Candidatus Cloacimonadota bacterium
TATCAGTCCCACTTTCGGGACTGAGAATATCCTACTGCATTAGTTGGGTTAAAAATACTGCGTCAAAAGACCTGGATCCCAGCCTTGACCACCCCAACAGCAAACAAGTTGTCTGTCGAGGACCCCGACGCTGGGTTGACTCTATTTAACATGAACCTGACATTTTCAAAACAGAGATCACCGCAGAAGGGCGATCTTCCCGGTCCTGCGGTTGCCTTTGTCATCGTTCACCACCACGAAATAGACACCGTTGGCGCAGGTTTTGCCCTCGGCGTTGGCTCCGTTCCATTCGAAGCGGGCGAACTCATTTTCTGCCAACACGCGCACCAAAGTGCCGGCGGAATCATAGATCCGGCATTGGTTGAGGCCCCGGGGCAGGGTTTCCGTGGGATGGTTGCGAATGATCACGGAACTGTCCTCGGCCGGACGGAAGGGATTGGGGTAGATCACGAGGTTTTCCAGCGTGGCCTCCGGTTTCTCCGCGATGCCGATCTTGAGGGTGTTCAGGCCTTCCGGGGTGCCGATCAGCAGGATCCCCTCCACGGGCTGGTAACCCAAGGCGGTGATGTAGTTCGAGAGCAGGGGTGAATTTTCCTGGAAATAATTGGTAAATCTCTCCGTGGCAGGATCATACATACTGATACCATGCTCCAGGCTGCCGATCCAGACCCGGTTGAAAGGATCCAGATAAAGGGCGGTGGGGGTGGTGCGCACGGAGCCGTAAAGCCTCTCCTCATCTACATAGTAGAGGATATCGTTGTCCCAAACCCGGGTAACTTGGTTGAATTTGAAACGCTTGATCGAGGTATCCCACTTGTACCAGTCGGTTTCGTCCCACATGAACAGACCGGTGCTGGCGGCGATCCAGTGCTGGGTGCCCTCGTAGGGGCTGGCCGCGCTGACAACGCCGTAAACCTCGCAGTTGCTGAGTTCCGGCGGATCGGGAATGATCCAGTGCGGGCCGTTCGTGATGGGAATGGAATCGTCGTTCCAGATCACCAGACCGCGGTCGTTGTAAGTTCCGATAAAGTATTGGCTGCCATTGTGATAGCAATAGGTGGAGCGTTGAAACACGCTGTTCGGGATGGTGAATTCGCCGATGAGGTTGTCATCCGGGTCCAGCACACTGAAACCATCGTTCATGCAGGCGACGAACATGTTGTCATGCTGATCCCGCGAGATATGCGTGTCCGTGTTTCCCAGCAGCTGCGCCGAACCCGGGATCGCGGGGCCGTAAGTCCCGGTATCCGGGTTCCAGAGATGGAAGCCCTCCCGGTCCAGATATTTCCAGACATTGGTGGCCTCGTCAAAGATGGAAACGCCATAGCGCCAGTCGTCCGGGCTGGTTTGGTTCACGTCGTAGGTGCCGAACCACTTGCGGTCATGGCTGTCCACCGCCACACAGTAGATGTTGTCCGTGTGGATGGGACTGTTGGCAAGGGTGAAAGTTTGCCAAACGCCATCCAGATATTTGCTGGCGCCCAGGGAACTCTTGCGCAGGGGCATGGCGCTGAACGCGCCGCTGCCGAACCAGGCGGCTTGATTGGCGTCGGTGGCAATGCTGGTGATCTTGGGAAAGCCGATGGAATTTGGCAGGGTCTGCAGCCAGCCAAATTCGTTAAGGTTGGTGCCCTCCCATTGCGAAAAAACACCGTCACCCCAACCGCAGAGATAGATCATGTCTGCATTGGTGACGATTTTGGCGATGCTCCTGGCGCCGAGGCCAGCCTCGGATTCAGACCAATGGCGGACGCTGCCGGCGCTGTCGATCCGCGTCAGCAGGGTGTTTGAGTTCCGGGCATAGCTGAGAAAATCCTCGTTCCAGCTGCCGTAGGCCACCCACAACGCGCCCAGGCCGTCCAAAGCCGCGCTGGATATAGGTTCCAACAGCAATCCCTGCGCCTGGCCATAGGTTTTCCAGCCGCCGGACCAGGGATCGTCGGAACGTGTGTAAACGGTCAGCGGCGCCGCCACCGTGAGATGTCCCGGACGCACGGTTAGTTTGTTCTGGCTGCCGCTGCCGCCGGGAAAATCGCTGAAGCTGTGCCAGGCGGAATCCACATCCAGGGAATCCAGATGAACATAGTTGACGCCCTCAACGCTGCTCAGATACAGATAGTTGGTGGAGGCCAGTTCCATGCCGTCGAGGGCATTGGACAGCAGGCCCGGGGTGGTCTGAGTGGTATATTGATGCAGCATAAGGGGAAAGTTCACGCCTTCCAGGTAGTAGTAGGACGCCAATCCGGCCTTGGTGGCCACCAGGATGTTGGCGCCGTGTTCCACGATCTTAACCACGTTGTTGGAAAGCAGGCCCAGAGAGGTGTTCAGCTGTTGGATGCCCTGGGGAGTGACGATCGTAATGCCGCTGGCGGCGGTTCCCAGCCAGAGGCTCTGGTTAAGGGCGATATGCGCGAGGGTGCGCACATCGTTTGAGGCCAGGCCGTCCGCGGTGGTCAGGATCTCCTGCCCCGCGGGAACCTCTCCGTTCCCGCCCCAGGAATGCACAACCCCGCCCCAGGTGGAAAAATAGGTGTCCCAGTCCGACAGGGGAACAAAATCATACACATGGCTGAGATTGGTGACGGTTTGCCAGGGGGTGGCGCTCAGCGCCAGACAAACCGACGCGAGCAACACTATCAATAAGATCTGTTTCATTTTTTTCTCCCTTGCCGCATGAGGACGTAGGCCAGAATTACACCCAGGATGAGCAGTCCGAGTAACACCGAGAAGAGGATGCGTTTGGTGGAAAAAGAAAAGCCGATGGCGATGAGGCCAAAGAGCAACGTGACCAGGTAGCCGGTGAGCGCGATCGCCTTTTGGGAAAAACCCAGACCCAGCATTACGTGATGCAGGTGGGCTTTGTCGGCCACGAAAATGTTGCCCAGCCGCAAACGCCTGAACACCGCCAAAGCCGTGTCTATGAGAGGTATGGCCAGCACAGCCAGCGGGATGATCAGCGTCATTGAGGTGATGCCTTTGTATTGCTGGGTTCCGGCGGTGGAAACCGCCGCGATCACCAGTCCGTTGAACAGCGCGCCCGTATCGCCCAAAAAGATCTTGGCGGGATGGAAATTGAAGCGCAGAAAGGCCAGATTGCCAGCCAGCAGAAAGGCTGAAAGCGCTGTAACCATCAGGTTTTGTTCCTTGACGCCCACGCTCAGCAGCACCGCGCAGACGATCACGCAAACACCGCTAGCTAAGCCGTCGATGCCGTCGATGAGGTTGATGGCGTTCATGACCACCAGATACCAGAGCAGGGTTACGGGAAAAGAAGCCCAGCCGAGAATGATCTCCGCGCCGAAAGGATTGGTGAGCGAAGCCACGCGGAAACCGATGGCGTACATCACCAGGCCGATCAGCAGCTGCAGCAGGAATTTCAGCCAGGCGCGGGTGTCGTGGCGGTCGTCCAGAACTCCCAGAACCAGTGCTATCACTTCCACCCCGGCCAGCTGCAGCAACATTTTTCCCAGCAGGTCGGGCAAGAGGATCATCCCCAACACCACCTGCGCCAGCACCAGCGGCAAAGCGAAAGACAAGCCGCCAGCTTCGGGTATGGCTTGGGTGTGGATCTTGCGTTCGCCGGGCTGGGCGAGAATGCCGAAGCGCTTGGAAAACCGGATGTTCAGCGGCACCAGCAGATGCGTGAGCAGATGAAGGCCCAGGCTTAGCAGCAGGATGAGCAGCGCCAGATCGGGATTCACGCGCCCTCCCGGTAGAGCTTCAGATAGCCGGCCACCATCTGTTCGTAAGAGCAGATCCCGCCGATGGTTTGGGCCGCAGTGCGGCCCTTCGCGAAGGCTGCCGCGGGCTCGCGGGAAATGTCTGCAAGTGTTTTGATCAGAGCGGCTTGGTCGTCCAGCGAGACCAACCAGCCGCTGCTGGGATCCACCAATTCCCGGATGGAGGGGATATCCGAACCCAAAATGGGCAGGCCGGCATGCATGGCCTCGATGATGCTGAAAGGTTGCGCTTCCCACCTGGAATAGAGGAGGAAAGCGTCAAAGAGAGGCAGCCATTTGCTGATGTCCGCGTCCCAGCCGGGCAGCAGAACGCGTTCATTCAGGCCGTGCGAGCGCACGATCTGGCGGCAGAGCTGAAGGTATTCGCCATCACCCAGCAGGATGAAGCGCAGCCGGGGTTCCCGCGCGCAGGCCTGGCAGGCCGCGCCGGTGATGTTCAGCACGTTCTTTTGCGCGGTGAACCGCAGGGTGGAGCCGACCACGAAGTCCTGTTTGGCGGGGTCAAGCTTCCGCGCGGCGGCGATGCGGGCCAGTTTTGCCGCTTGGACCGGAGGCAGGGCGTTGTTGATGGTGAAAGCTTTATGTTCCGGCAGCAGGCCCAGCGCCAGGCATTTCTCCCGGTCGGAATTGTTGACGAAGACCACCTTGTGCCCCAGCGAGTTGCCAGCTTTTTCCAGTTGCCTGAACAAATGCTGCTGCAGGCGCGATTGGCCTTGCTGGAAAGCGGTGCCGTGCTCGGTGTGCAGGATCAGCGGGACCCGGCAGAGCCTGGCCGCCAAACGCCCCAACAGTCCGGGTTTGGAGGAATTGGTGTGCACGATGTCGAAGCGGTGGTAACGCAGCACACGCAGCAATTCAACCTGAGCAGCCAGGTCCAGAAGAGTGATCGGATGACGTAAACACTTGAGGGGGATGTGCTTGTATCCGCGCTGCCGCAGGGCTTCGACCAGGTCCCCACCGGGGGCACTGGCCACAAAAATGTCGAATTCGCCGCGGGGCAGGCCGTCCAGCAGGTGCAGACTGAAATTCTGCACACCGGAAAGCAGCGGCAGCAATTGCAGGTGGAGCAGCTTGGTCACGGTTCCCGGTTCAGTCTGATCACCGCGATCGCTTCGGCGGGGACGCCGGTGAAAAAGACCAGGTTGCCTTCCACCCGGGCCGGCAGGCCGTCCACTTCGCGGATCTTGTCCTCGTTGAGCACCTGCAGGGCGAAGTGATCGAGGTCATCGGGAAAATAGATGCTGATCTCGTAATCGCTCTCTTCGATCGTCACGCGGTTGCGCTTGTCCCACCAAACGGTGAGTTCGGCCGGAGTGGGCACCCAGACGCGCCCGGCTTTCAGCAGTGCCAGCGCGTAGGCGTAAAGCTTCTTCACATAAGGGATGTCCGCATAGGAGGCGAGGTTGAGGTCGAGCCCGAAGACGCCGCGGGTGCGGAGGGCGGCCTGGAAAAACTTCTTGAGCAGGTGCTTGGCCGGCTCGAGCTGCAGGGTTTTGTAGCGGCCCACGCGCAAATGGGCATCGTGATAGACGGTGGGAAGTTCCCACCAACTGGCTTTGAGGCCTCCGATCCAGGGTTGGTAGGGAACGCTGACCCCGCTTACGAAGCCTGGAGTTTCCCTGCGGGCGGTGCTTTGGCTGTGGGAGGGGCCAAGTTTGTTGTGCAGGTCGCGCAGAGTGTCATTGGAGCGGTAATGCAGCTGGCGGATGCCGATCTGGTCCTTGCGCAGCTGGTGCAGCATGATCTGTTTGCGGGATACGAACTCGTCGCGGGTGGGTTTGTCCGGCGCGAGCAACAGTCCCACATCGTGCCCGGCGCGGGTGAGCTGCTGGATCTCTTCCTGGAGGTCGGCGTCATCCAGACTGTAGTTGATGAATTCGTTCTTTTCCGGGGCGATGTAGAAAACGCTGTGGTAGCCGGCGTCTTCCTCCAGCTGGCGGTATTCCCCAAAATTCCAGTAGAGTTCCACATTGGTGAAGAGAAAGCGAAATTTACTGCCGATGCTGTGCAAAAGCTGACGCCAACTGAAAGAAAAGAGCATCGCGAGGTCGCTGCCCATGGAGAGGAACAGCTCCGAGTAATTCCATTTCTGCAGGTTGTCCACGCTGTGCGAGAGCAGGGCGGCGCCTTCCTGAGCCTTCGGCCAGTACTGCTTTTGAACGATGTGGATGCCTTTGGCGCGGGTGTGCTCCTTGATCATGCTGTCGATGAGCCAGAGCAGATTGTCCACGTAGGGCGTGTCGCGGTGGGAATTGAACTGGCTGGCCTCGTCCGGGAAACAGCCATCCGCGTCGCGGGTGAGATCGATCTGCCCTTCCAGGGCGGCCAGATGGAAAAAGACATTGCCCACGAGGTCGAAATTGATCTTGCCGGCGTGAACTTCGCTTTCGGAGTAGTTCTCGGCGGGATAGGAGAAATTGCGGGCGCTGATCACCGGAGTCTGCGAAAGAAGTTTGATGGTCTTGAGGCCGCGGCGCAGCTTTTCCGAATTCATGCTTTTGGGATCGAAGAGGTCGGGCTCGCTCTGGATGAAGATGGTGATGAAATGGCGCGCGATCCCCTTCAGCTCTTCCACCGTGGGATCGGTGTAGCCGTAGATGAAGAGGATGTCGTTGTCCTTCAGCTGGCCGGTGTCCGAAATGAAGCAAAAGCTGTAGCCCAGGGTCTGAAAGATGAAGCTGAAAGCGTACTTTATCTCGTGCTGATACCTCGCCAGTTTGTAATCGATGAAGATCGAGATCATGCGCAGCATACCGCCAATTTCTTTTTCAGACCAGAGATTCCCCTTTTTACTATGTGTCAAGCAAAATCGTCACGAAGAGCCGCGACCGGCCAAAACAAACAGCTCAAACGCCCTCTGGCGTGACCGTGCTTTTTCCCACGGCGGGCCTCAGAAGCGGATGCCGACGCCCAGAGCGCCGGTGGGAAGGAGTTCCACATCCCCGCCAGTGAAGGGCACCACATCCATCCCAGTTCGGGAGGCAAGAGCACGAACCCAGGTTTTGCCCCGCGCTATGGGCATTGCTGCTTTCCGATTCGGTCAGGTTCAGTTTGGGCTGCGCCCCCCGCACGATCCCCGCCTGAGATGCGGGCATTCGGCGGGAGGCTGGCGCCAGGCTCAATATCGCAGCTTAGGAAAAACCCCGGCATCTCTACCGGGGTTGTGATATTGAGCGCTGCCCCGTTGGGGCAGGCAGGAGGTTGTTCAGTTTATTTGATCATCAGCATCTTGCGGCTGAAGATGTAGTCCTTTGTTTCCAGACGATAGAAATACACCCCGGAAGTAACTCCGCGTCCGCTGGCATCCGCTCCATCCCAGACGATGCGGTGAGTGCCGGAATTCAGATTTCCATTGGCAAGCACTGTCACCAACTGGCCTTTCACGTTGTACACGCTAAGTTTGGCCGGGCCGGTTTGGGCCAGGTCGAAGGAGATGGTGGTGCTGGGATTGAAAGGATTGGGGTAGTTAGAATTGAGGCGGGTAACCAGTTCTGGTGTTTGGTCATCGACGTTTTCAACCGTATAGGGAAACTCGAAGGCGAGGGTGTCGGAGGGACTGCCTTCGGTGTTGTAGAAGACGGCACTGATCAGGTAGGCGTAGTCTCCATCAAGCGAGATCACGTCGGTGTGGGACAGCCCGGTGGTTTGCTGGATCAGCTCGAAGGGGCCGGTGTTGAACTTTTTATAGACGCGGTAATTCATTACCGGCAGCACCGGGTCGAAGGGCGGATCCCAGCTCAGCACCACTTCGCCGGTGAGGTTGTCAACCGTAAAATCGGCGTTGGCCGGCTGAGGCAGGTTGATGAGGGTGAAATCGGCCAGGTGCACGGGATTGACGGGGCTGATCAGGACGTTGTTGACGCTCGATGACTGGTGGTAAGGCAGGGTGGCGCTTACGTTGAAAGTTCCGTTGGGCAGATAGAGCCGGTAGGAACCGTCGGCCGCGGGATGGGTGGAGAAGTAGTTACTGGCCATCACCAGGGCGTCCGGGGCCGGCGTATCCGATGTCGGGATCACCGTTCCGTGCAAGTATCCGGTCTTTTGGTTCACGCCGCTGAGTTCGAAGTTGTCGATGAACCAGCCAATGCCGCCAGTGCCACCGTCGGAGCCCATGCGGAAACGGAAGCGCACCTGCTGTCCGGCATATTGACTAAGATTGAAGATCATGGGCTGCCAGTTGGCCGCGGTTCCCGAGAATCCGGGTTCCCCGCCCAGTCCGGCCAGGCTGTTGTGCGTGTAGCCGCCCTGCGGGGTAAGCAGGCTCCAAGTCATGCCATTGTTGGTGGAGATGCCCACGTTGCCGCCATCGTAGTTGTTCTCAAAGCCGTAGCGGTGCTGCAAAGTGAGGGTGCCGCCAGTTTCGAGAGCGTAGATGGGAGTCACCAAAACGTAGTTGACCAGATCGGGGTAGTTGCCGCTGAGGCCGGTCGCCCACAGCTTGGTGCCCGAAAATGCAGTCACCTGGGAGGGTGTACCCCAGGACCAGCCAGTTTCAGAAATAAAACCGCCGCTGTTGGTCTCAAAATCGTTGAAGATGTTGGCCATGTTGTATGGGACCATCAGATTCGTATTCAGAGGCAGGCCGTTTGTGATCGAGGTGTTGAACTGGAAGGGGATATAATCGCCCAGAGCGGCAGTGTTCACGAACTGCAGCTCAAAAACGAACTGCATCACGGCATTGGGCTCGATGATGGGCAGGGTGATGATCGGCTCGGCGATGATCACGTCGGAACTGGCCGTGGACAGCGTGGCTTGGATGTCCCGGGATTGAACGTCCGCGTGGTTGTTGACGTTGATCACCAGCTTCACTGTTTCCAGGGCGTCGATGATGCCGTTGTAGTTGGTGTCGGCGTCATTGATCAAAAACGACTCGAAAACCAGCACTGAGGCGTCCACGCGAATGCTGAAACTCCGCTCCCAGACTGAGTCCCCGGAGGTCACGGTAAGCAGGAAGTTGACCACCGTGGCGTTGGGACAATCCGGCGAAACCGTAAAAACGAAAGGATCGCGGTTGACCCCGAAGCCATCCCCCACGAGGGGATAATACTCCGCGGTCGGCGAAGTAATGGTGATGTACTCGCTGGTGGTGGAAAGAGTTGCCACCACGTTTTCGGCGGTCTGATTGCCGATGTTTTGCAGCTGCACTCCCAGTTCGATGGTTTCCCCCGGCTCGCAGACGCCGTTGCCGTTGTTGTCGTTAACGTAGGTTTCGCCCAGCAGCAGATGCGCTTCATAGTGGTAGATGGGGATGTTGGTGATGTAGATGGCGCGCTGGTTGGCCAGAGGCGAAGCCGCTGTGGGATAGGTGTTTCCGTAGGAGTATTCCAGCCCGACCATGCCGGTGTGGTCTTCGATGCCGATGGTGGCATAGCAGCCATGGTGGCCGGTGTTGGTGGAGGAATCCACGTTGTTGAAAGTGTTATACTGGATCTTGATGGGGCCGTCGCCCAGAGAGGTGGAGTGAACACTCTGGTCGTAGAGGATTATCTGGAAAGTTTCCAGGCTGGTGCCGTTGACCCCGTTTTTCATGTTGTACCATTCGATCACGAAAGCGTGATTGTTGCGGTCGAACCAGGTGTAAACCCCACCGCCGGCGTGCGTGGCCAGGTCGTCCCAAAACGCCGCGATCATGGGATTGGGCCCCATGGCGCCGGGCAAACGGTAGTTTCTGAATTCGGCGTTTTCGGTAACGCCCATGGCGATGAAGCCGTTGGAAGCAACCGTGATCTGGTTGTACAAGATCCCGTAAAACTGGAAGGGGAACGGCAGACTCACCACTTCCAGCGCGTCCGCGCCGACCTGGTCTCCTTCATCGCCGCTGGTGTAGGCGTCGGAGATGGCCAGAAGAGTTCCCACACCTCCCTCCGCGGGCGCGATGCCGTTCCAGTCGTAAACGGGACACTGCTCGTAAGCTGTGTCTGTGTCATCATAGATCACGTAGCCGTAGACATCGGGTCCCAGAGGATCGTGCACATCCACGTCGCCGGCTGTGAGGGTGAAATCCAGCCACTGCACGAAGCCCGCGTCGTTGTAAAGCTTCAACTGCATCGGGATCACCATTCCCGGCAGCAGCATGGGCCGGCCGTGGATCTCGAACATATCGGCGGAGGGGGTCACCTGCACATTCTGCAGCAGATCTCCATACCAGGCGATATTGTCGTTCACCGCCACCAGGTCGTTGAGGCTGTAGAGTTTGCCCCATATTCCCGAAACGCCGGTGGGCGTTACATTGCTAACGGTCACGGTGTAGCCCGCGGTCTCGCCGGGATCGAGCACCTGGTTGCCGCCGTTGGTCACCAGGCTGGAATTGTACATGATCCTGGCATTGTGGATGGGAATGAATTCCGAAATATCGTAGCTTTGGTTCTGGCTGTCAGTGAGCAGCACGTGAATGCGGATCATGGCATCATGCGGGGCGTCCGGAGCGATCTGCATCACCACGGGGCTGGTGTTGAAGCCGAGTCCGCTGGCGGCGATCTCGCTGTAGGTAACCAAAGAATCCACCAAAGTAACCCAGGGACTGGTGGAATGAACCTGGCCGCTGAGTCCGGATATGGCGCTGGCCGCGGTGTTGGTGAGGCCAAAGAGGATCTCCAGAGTTTCGCCGCCGTTGGCCAGACCGTCATTGTTGCCGGCGGAAGCGCCGGTGGTGTCGTCGTCGATCACGATGCTGGCCGGAACCAGAGTGCCGCTGCTGTCCACGGTTAGCGTTTGCTGCAGGGGTTTGAAGTCATGCTGGGAAACAGTGAGCACACAGTCGTTGGTGGTCATCGACTGCGGCAGCACCAAGATGATGTTGCCTTCGCTGTCGGTGTAGCCCCGGCTGATGATCGAGCCGTTCTGGGTAAGCGTTACGGAAGCGCCGTCCACCGGCAGGTTCGTTCCGTTCAGAACATTTACATCCAGCAGACTGAGACCCAGCGGAATGCTGGGGATGGTGGTCACGATAAATTGATCGGGACTGCCGGTCCAGGCTTCCATGGTGGGATCGCCCATCAGGTTGCACCAGTGGGTGAAGCTGAGCACGTTGGACGGGGAGGAGACTCCATAAGTTTGTGACATGTACAGCTTTCCGTTCAGCAAAGCTTCGCCGAGCGTACGCATGCCATACTGGAAAATACCGCCGAAAATACCACCATGCAGCACGTTGTTAAAGTTCGTGTGGGTGCTGGAAGTGCTCATGCCGATGCCTGTAACGGCGCCCTTGGGAACGGCTGGAGTGCCGTAACGGATGAACTGCTCCATCTCGGAAGTGCCGTTCCAATAGTTGTTCGTGCCGCAGGTGATGTTGATGGCGTGGGGCAGCCGGTAAGCGTTGAACAGGCTGGATTCAGTTGGGGGCGAATAGTCGATGTACCCGCGATAGCTGTAAAACCCCACTCCCTGGTTGAGGGCCGCGTTGATCTGCGTGGTGGCGGGAGCGCTGTTGTAGATCTCCGTAAAGGTGTAGTCCGGATTGATCTGCAGCGCTCTTTCCTTGATGTATTTGCTGATGTACTTGGTGGATATGCCCGAAGGGGCGTCGTCCCCCACCAGCAGCATCCGGTCCAGCCAATCGGCCGTGGCCAGATTGAGGTCGCGTTCATACAGATAGATCTTGGCCAGCATGTTCTGCAGTTGGGAAATGTTTTCCACCGAGATGCGGCCGATGAAGCAGTCGCCGAGGATATCGCTGCCCGCCAGATGGGTGTAGGGATAGTCCCCGCCGCCGTTGCTGACCACAAAGGCCGGTATGGTGTAGCTGCCGCTGGCATCGCCGAGCAGGATCACGAAATCCGGCCGGGTGGCGGGGTTGTTGTAGGCGTTTTGAATATAGTTCTTGATCGTGGTGGTGCTATTGCCGGCCTGGCCCGTAGCGGTGCTGGCCACATCGACGTCCGCGCCTTTCTGCTTTTTCCACAGCACATACTCGTTCAAAGCCGTGGTGAAGGCCGGATCGGAGTTGTTGCCGTGGATCAGCAAATAGCGGGGCGGAACATTGCTGTACATGAGGTTACGATAATCGTCAAAATTGAGGATCA
>CAZVXH010000080.1:0-11518 GCA_964631015.1 uncultured Candidatus Cloacimonadota bacterium
GGCTGTTAACCACTAGGTCGGGGGTTCGAATCCCTCTTCCGGAGCCATTTTTTTTGCCCTCGTTTTTTGGGGCATTTTTTGTGGCTATCTTTTATAACGAGTGGGTAAATGAGCCCGGGTGTCATTCCGGGGAAGCGTTTTAGACGCTGAGGCCCCGCCCTGTCATTCCGGGGTAGGGGCCCCGGAATCCAGTCAAATCATCCACTCAGACTCAAACGTACGTCATTCCGGACCGGAGCGCCTTGGCGCGAAGAGACGTCGGGGTCCTCGCCGGACAACTTGTTGGCCGGTGGGGTGAATAGAATCCAGGCCTTACGGAAGTAGCAATTTTCCTGTTAATTACGCGAATCTCCCATATTATCAGGATCTCTATAATCTGTGAAATCTTTGTAAGACCAGCATTTATCCCCATCATCCTTTTCTCCCTGAGCTGTTTATCATCCGTGTGAACCTATTCGTGTGAATTCGTTTAATTCGGGGAAGCAAAAAAACGCGCCCCTTTGAGGCGCGTTTTGCCATCACGATATATTTGGGGACGATAGAGTTACAGCTTAGGCGGTTCGTTCATTTTGCCCATGAAGAGCACGGTGTTGCTGGGTTTGTGCACCAGCAGATAGACGAAGGGTTTGTCCGCGCGGAAAACCGGGGTCGCGTCGGGTCCGGGAGCGGCTTTGGTGGCCATCACCACGCCGGTGGCGGCGGCGGCTTCGGTGCCTTCTTCGTTCACTTCCACAAAGGCTTTGTGGATCACGTCCAGGATGTAAAGCCCGCGGCCGGTGGCATCCGGAATGATGCCGTTGAAGTTGGCGAGGCTGGGATTGAAGGCGTCGGTCATGCCCATTTTTTTCAGCATGTCGGACAGGCCTTCCAGCGTGATCTCGAACTTGAATTTGGGGATGAAGACCTTCACTTCCTGCGGCGCGAGGGCCTCGTTCCATGAGCTGAAGTTCTTGGGATTCAGATACTTGCCCATTGAGTTGATCTCATCTGGCAACACGAACAGCATGGCCAGGTCTTCCTCGGCATAGGGCAGTTCCAGAAGCTGCAGTCCGTCCAGCTGCGCGTAGCGGTATTCAGCGCGGGCGGTCATCATCTCCACGGTTCGGCTGGTTTTTTCGCTGCGCTCGGTGGAGGACACGAAAAACTTGTCCTTCATGGTGAGTTTGGGCTCGAACTCGTTGCGCCAACTGCCTTTGAAGTAGATGGCGTTTACCAGCACCATGCCTTCATTGCTGTCGCGGATGTGGTCTTCGGTCACCAGGTCCTTGATCCGTTCCTTGGTCTTTTCCTCCACCCAGGTGTTGATGAACTTGGCCGTGCCGCTGAAATCGGTGAAATCCAGACTGTAGAGGTCGCTCAGATAGCTCTCGCGCAGCAGGGTCAGATACTCCGGCACGATCAGCTTTTCGTTGCTTTTGGCGCCAAAGAGGGCGTTGGCCACGTTCAGCTCGGCCTTGCCCCTGGCTCCGATGGCATTAAGCGACTGTTGCAGAGTAAGGTAAGCTTTGTGTTGTTCCTTCGCGGGGAGGCCGAAACTCATGGCCTTGGCCATCTGTGTGGCCGTGTTTCCCTGCGCTCCGCCGTAGACCATGGACAGCGCGGAAGTGATGCTGTGGGGTGAATAAAACAGGTTTTTCCCCGGCTCGTCGGCCAGGGTATAAAGATTAAAGGCAAAAGCGTTGTTCTGCTCACCCAGGCTGGCTTTCACGTCATAACTCACCGGCGTGGCCTCGGCTTTCTTTTTGTTGCAGGCGCAGCCAAATCCCAGGCTCAGTACCAGGAGCATCAGCAGCAGCGTTCTCATCTTGATCATCGGAACCTCCATGTCTTGATACAAACAATACTCTTTGGCGCGTACTATCCGTCAATCTTTTTTATTGAGTTTTTCCCTCTTGGCTCCCGAGATCAATACGGGATAAATACGGGATCAATACGGATTTCACCCGTATTGATCCCGTATTTATCCCGTATTGATAATGGGAGCCACCCGGGAAATTCCGGGTTTTGAGCTGAGATTTGGGAAAGGAGCAGGAGGGAGTTTGTCCGAGCTGTCAGGATCGGACAACAGATGTCGCGGATCAGACCTAAAAATCATATACGCAAGCTGTTAGCGGTTTATGGCGTAATTGGTCCGGCCCTGAAACACATTCATCGGGGTCGGCGTAACGCCCAAATTATCATCGTTATGGTACTAAAATTGCAATCAACATAGTCGACACGAAATGCCCGGCTGGGAACGGGGGAAAGCCCTTTCCGGCGGGGAAAGGGGACTAATGACAGCTGTTTTTGCCTTACGAGGCCAGGCCCGTGACCGGGATCGTGGCCGAACGTATAATGCCGTTTTTCGCTGATCGAGGTGAGCGAAGAGATTTGACAGAACCGGTATAGACGGGCATGACCCCAAGGAATGTTCAGGACAGGAAAATTTTGGCGCGGGGGGAGGATCCCACCGGCGCGTAAGCAACAAACCACCATTTTTAGCATAAAATATCCAAGGAGAGAAGATGAAAAGACGAAGCCTTCCACTAATACTTTTGGCACTTTTCGCTCTGGGAGCCACCGGCGTTTGGGCTCAAACGCTGGAATACAACTTTGTTCAATCCACCACCACCTACACCCCGATCACGGGAGGGATCCTGCTGGGTACAGAAACCTGCGACGACCAGCGTTTCCTGGATCCGGCCGTTCCCGCCGGAGCGAGTACCACCACAGGTCCGGGTTTTGAGATCGGTTTCAACTTCACTTTCAACGGAGCCGTATTCGATCGACTGGGGATCAACAACAACGGCTGGATCTCCTTGGGACAGTCGGCCCTGACGCCCTCTGTGAATAATGCCTCCTCCTCGGCCTACACCCCTCTGGCCTCCACCACCACGATCGATCCACCCGTACTCTACAACCGGATCTCCGCTTTGGGACGCGATCTGCAGGCCCAGGTCGGAGCCACGCTGCGGCTGGAAACCATCGGCGCCGCTCCCAACCGGATCTGCGTGATCCAGTGGGCCAATTACAAGAAGTATGGCACCAACGGAACCGGCGACAGCCTCAACTTCCAGATCCGGCTCCATGAGACCTCGAACAACGTCCAGATCGTCTATGGTGCGTTTGTCGCCAACGCGACCGCCGGCAACATGCAGGTCGGCCTCAGGGGCCCGGACGCCGCTGACTTCAACGCCCGCCAGGGCGCCACTGGTTGGGACAATACCACCGCCGCCAGCGCCAACACCCAATATGTGGTGCTGAGCGACGTCAATTTTCCCGCCAACGGCCTTACCTTCAACTTTAATTTCCCGGTGGCGAACCAGCCTCCGAACCCGGCCAATCTGGTTTCACCCGCCAACAGCGCCATCCTGGTGAGTCCCACCGCGACGCTTAACTGGACGAGTGGCGGCGGCCTGCCCGCGGGCTACCGGCTCTTTTTGGGAACCAACAACCCACCCACGAACCTGGTGAACAACCAGGACCTGGGCGCGGTGAACAGCTACAACCCCACGCCTGATCTGAATCTGGCCACAACCCACTACTGGAAAGTAGTTCCCTACAACGCTTTTGGAGATGCCGCCAACTGCCCTGTCTGGAGTTTTACCACCCACGGTGACGCCACCATCACCACTTTGCCCTACAGCCAGAACTGGGATCTGGTGACCGCTCCGGAGCTGCCCTTCGACTGGCTGAACATCATCCAATCAACCTCCACCAGCGCGGTGGTTGCCACATATGCTTCAACCACTTACGCGCACAGCCAGCCCAACTGCGCCCGCCTCTACAATCCCTCGGACGCTGATGCCACCCTGATCCTGGTGGGGCCCCCCATCGGCGGTACCCTGAGCCTGAACAGCGTGCGCCTGCGCTTCTGGGCCCGCAGCAGCGGCGCGAGTTATCCCCTTTCCATTGGCGTGATCTCCGATCCCACCGATCCCGCCACCTTCACCGAAGTGCACAACCTCAGCCTGACCACCACCCTCACCGAGTATGTTTTGTCCATGGCAGGCTACACCGGCACCGCGAACCGGATCGCCATCAAACACGGTCTGGGCGGAACGGGCCGCACCCACTACATCGACGATATCGTGTTCGAACAGATCGCCCCCAACGACCTGGCCTGCGAAGCCCTCACGGGTAATACCACCCCGCCGGTGAACAGCCCCACGGTCTATACCGCGCATGTTCACAACTGGGGCACCGCCACGCAGAGCGCTTACACCGTGAAACTGTTCAACGGCAACAACGAAGAACTGGTCTCAGTTCCGGGCACCACGGTCGCCCCGGACGCCACGGTGGAGATCCCGATGACCTGGACCCCCACGGCGGAAGGCATCGCAACGCTGTATGCCAAAGTGATCCTGGCCGGCGACATCAATCCCACCAACGACCAGAGCCAGAACCTGAACATTCTGGTGATGGGCGCGGGCTCGCTGGTGGTCTCAATCGGCGACGGCACCGCGGTGAACGGCACTTCGGGCTATCCCACCCCCTATGGCACCTACTACAAGAATTTCCACCAGCAATATCTCTTCACCGCGGCGGAGATCCTGGCGGCCGGCGGAGCGCCTGGTCCGATCACCTCGCTTGCCTTCAACGTTCAGGCTTTGAACACCTGCTCTCCGATGCAGAACTACACCATCAAGCTTAAAAACACCACCCAGGCCGCTCTCACCACCACCTTTGAAGTGGGTGAATACACCCAGGTCTGGTTCCAAAACGATTTTCTGCCCACCGAAGGCTGGAACACCCATGCCTTCACCACTCCCTTCGTTTGGGACGGCACCTCCAACCTGCTGGTGGATATCATCACCACCCTGATCCCGGGCTCTTACACCCAGAACGCCTCGGTGTATTACACCCCCACCACCGGCACCAATACCAGCCTGCGCTATCAGAGCGATTCGGCCGACGCGGCCAGCTCTGCCACGGGCACGGTGTCCGTCAACCGCGCCAACGCGCGCATCAGCTTCAATCTGGCGGGGATGGGCGCGCTTACCGGGACCGTCTCCTCCGGCGGAAATCCCCTCACCGGAGCTGATGTGGTGATCCAGGCCACCAACCACGCCACTCAGACCGACGCCCTGGGCGGATACAATTTCCCCTTCGTGGACCCGGGTACCTACAGCGTTACCGCCAGCAAGCTGGGCTATGAGGCCCAAACCCTGCCGGCCACGCTGACGGCGGATGGCACCACCACTCTCAACTTCAACCTCAGCCCCTCCTCCACGGTTTCCGTGACCGGAACGGTGGTCGGCAGCGATCAGCCCACGGTGGGGCTGGCCGGCGTGGCCATCACGCTGGACGGCGCGCTGGATTACAGCGGCACCACCAGCGCCTCCGGCCAGTTCACCATTACCGGCGTGCTTTCAGGCAACAGCTACAACTACAGCCTCGCGAAAGACGGCTATCAAATCCTCACCGGAACGATCAGCGTCGGCGCTGGAAACTATAATATGGGTACGCTCACCATGAGCGAAATCGCGCTGCCGCCCTTCCTGGTGGTGGCCACAGAAAACACTGCCCAGACGCAGGTTTCCCTCACTTGGCACACGCCTTCCGGAACCGGCGGCGGAGTGGAGGATTTTGAGATCGAAAACGGCGACTGGGTGCCTACCTCCAGTTGGGCCAACCCGCTTGGCGACTGGCAGTGGACCGACAACTACGATGTGACCAATTATACCGACATCGATACTTACGTGGACGCTCCGCCCGCGGCGGCCCATTCCGGAACCGGGATGTGGGGAACCGTGCTGACGGGCGGCTACACCAACGCCGGCGGCTGGTCCTACCTGCGCAAGTCCTTCAACCTGAACGGCGTTGCCAATCCCGTGCTCGATTTCTGGCACTACATGGACGGCTACAACACCTGGGACTACGGTCTCATCAAGGTGAACGGCGCCACTCTCTGGGGTTCCAGTTCAGCGGCCGAATTCATGCCCTGGCAACAGCTTACGGTTGATCTTTCCGCCTATGCCAATCAGGCCGAAGTGGAGATCAGCTTCGAGTGGTACGCCACCAGCACCGTTTCCTATGCGGGCTGGTACATCGACGACGTCTATGTGGGATCGGCGCAGAACCGGAACGTAAACTACGTCCACGCTCCGGCTTCCCGGCCCGCGAGTTCCGGCTCGGAAACCGAGGGGACCGCTATCAAACAGCAACGCGCCTTGACCGCGAAGGCCCAGCATCTGGATCAGACCGCCAGCCGCGAACCCGAAAGGGTTCGCACCGGCTACAAGGTCTGGCGCCTTCTGCAGGGCAGCGAAGGCAACGAGACCAGCTGGATCCCTCTCACCGCCAGCGCCATTCAGGACACCAACTACGTTGACACCGCCTGGGGCTCGCTCCCGGACGGCAATTACCGCTGGGCAGTAAAGACCGTTTACACCAACAACGTGCTTTCCAACCCCGCCTTCTCGAACATTTTGCCCATCCTGCGTCTGGATCTGGCCGCCATCGATATTAGCGGAACCACCACTCCCTCCGTGGGCATGGCTGCCAACTACCAGGTGACTGTGGATAACACCAGTTCCACCACGCAGTTCGGCGCCAACTACACCGTCAAACTGATGTCCGGTACCACCGTACTGGCCTCCGTGGGCGGCAGCAACCTCAACGCGGGGGAAACCCAGGTATTCGACATCGTCTGGACTCCCTCCACCGCCGGACCTCTGGCTCTCACTGGCAAGGTGGTCCTTACCGGCGATACCGTGCCCGCCAATGACTCCACCGAGCCGCTGAACATCTCCGTGATGCCAGCCGGCGTGGTGGCCGTAACAGTGGGTGAAGGCACCGCCACGGAAGGCCGTCCGGTGGATTTCTATTACAACAACAGCCTCTTCCAGTGCCTCTATTACCCCACCGAGATCCAGATGTACGGCAGCATCACGGCTGTGAGTTTCTACAACAACTTCGTGACCGACCTGCCCAACAAGCCCACCAAGGTCTGGCTGGGCCAGACTGATCTGAATGACCTCTCCGGAGGCTGGATCCTGCCGACGGACAACCTCACCCTGGTCTATGACGGCAACATCAGCTACCCCAGCGGCGAAAACACCGTCACCATCCCGCTGCAAACGCCGTTCAACTACACCAGCGGCAACCTGGTGCTCTATGCCAACCGTCCCATGGATACCGCCTACTTCAATACCAACGACAACTTCCGCGTGCAAACCATTGGGACCAACCGGGCCAGAAAGCTAACCTCCAACACCACCAACTACGATCCCGCCTCGCCTTCAGCCGCGGGAACGCTGTCCGGCCAGTTTCCGATGACCACCTTCCATCTGGCCGCCATCGGCAACGCTCCGATCTTCGCCATCAATCCCTCCGCCAAGGATTTCGGCACGGTGCTGATCAACGGCACCTACAGCCAGGAGTTCACCATCAGCAACGGCGGCGGCGGACCCCTCACCGTGAGCGCCATCGGCGTGGCCGGAAGCCCCTTCTTCACGCTTGCCGGCGTACCCGCCCTGCCAGCCACCATCAACTTCGGCCAAACCCTCACCTTCACTCTGAACTACGCCCCCACGGCCGCCGGAGCGCATGAAGGAACCATCACCATCCTGGACAACATGTCGCGCCTGACCCACACTGTGGCCCTGGACGCCAACTGCATCGACACCCAGATCACCACCCTGCCCTACATGCAGAACTTCGATGCCGTCACGCCTCCCGCTCTGCCTCCGGACTGGAGTTCGATCGTGCAGTCCACTGTAACAGCGGCTGACGTGAACACCTATGCCTCCACCACCTACGCCCACAGCCTGCCCAACTGCGCCAGGCTCCTGAATTCCACGGACACCGCCGCCACCGTGATCCTGATCGCGCCGCCCTTCAGCCCGGCCATCGCCGCGAACGGGACCCGCGTGAAGTTCTGGGCCCGCAGTTCCTCTGCCGGATATCCTCTCTCCGTGGGCATTCTGGGCAACAACCAAGATCCCGCCACCTATACCGAAGTGCAGTCCCTAAGCCTCACCACCACCCTGCAGGAATATACGGTAAGCTTCGCCGCCTATCAGGGAACCGGAAATCTGGTGGCCTTCAAACACGGATTGGGCGGCTCTTCCCGCACCCTCTACCTGGACGATGTACTCATCGAGGACATCCCGGATAACGACCTCGACGCCACCGCCATCGCCGGCAGCGCCATCCTGCCCCTGGGCCAGCCCGCCACCTTCACCGCCACCGTGCTGAACGGCGGCACGAACACCCAAAACACCTACCAGGTTAAGCTGTTCAAGGTTGCCAGCCCGGCCGACATCGAAGTTGCCAGCGCGGCTGGAACGCAGGTGGCACCCGGCCTCACCGCCGCGGTACCGGTTACCTGGACTCCCGCCGCGGAAGGCGCGGCCACCCTCTACGCGAAAGTGGTCCTCACCGGAGACGAGAACCCCGCGAACGACCACTCGCCCAGTCTGAGCGTGCTGGTGCAGCCCACCGGCGTGCTAACCCTGGTGGTGGGCGACGGTGGCCAAACCGCCCGCACCCCCATCGACATGTATTACAGAAACTCCATCCACCAGTACCTGATCTTTCCCGCCGAGATCAACAACTTTATGGGCAGCATCACCGGACTGGTGCTGGAAAACCAGTTCACCCAGGATCTGCTGGACAAACCCGTGAACGTGTGGATAAGCACCACCGCCGCGGCCGACCTCTCCGGAGGCTGGGTGCCCGTGCAAACCCAAACCCAGGTGTTCGCCGGCACCCTGAACTTCCCCACCGGCGAAAACACCATCGTGCTGCCCTTCCAAACCCCCTTCCTCTACCTGGACGGCCAAAACCTGCTGCTCACCTTCCAAAGGCCCTGGGACGCCGGTTATTTCAGCAGCACAAACTACTTCAAGGCCCAAACCGTGGGCACCAACCGCTGCCGCAAGATCCAAAGCGACTCCGTGGAATACGATCCCAACGCCGTAAGCGCCACCGGCACCCTCACCGGCCAGTTCCCCAAAACCACGCTCTTCGGAATTCCCGGAGGCGTGGGCCATCTGAACGGCACGGTTACCGGCAGCGGCGGAAGCCCCCTGTCCGGTGTGCAGGTCGATTTCGTTACCGGCGGCTATGCCACCACCACCAACGCCCAGGGCCAGTATGCCATCCAAAACATCCTGCCCGGCACCTACAGCGTGAACTTCAGCGTTTACGGCTATCAGAACGCCGCCCGCAGCGTGATCATCACGGAAGACCAAACCACCACCCTGGATGTGGCCATGGTTCCCCTGCCCATGGTGAACGTTACCGGAACCGTGATCGCCAGCGATACCCAGGCTGGCATCTCCGGCGCCGCCATCCATCTGGGTGGCTACGCGGACTATACGGTCAACACCACCGCCACCGGCAGCTTTACCATTCCCGGGGTCTATGCCAACAACAACTATAGCTACACCATCATGGCCCCCGGCTACTCCACCGCCACCGGCATGATCAACATCGGCCCCGCCAACTACAATATGGGTACCATCACCCTCAACGAGGTGGCCTACGCGCCTCACAGCCTGCAAGCCGCGGCCAACACGTCCGGAACGGCGGTCGACCTCGTCTGGCAGGCTCCGGATCCCAACGCGGTGGAAATCACCGAAAGCTTCGAACCGGAGACCTTCCCGCCCCTGAACTGGACCCAAACCATCACCAACACCGGCGGCCCCAACTCCAGCGGGATCTACAACACCTTCTGCCGCTTCGGCGCCGTAACCATCAGCGGCCAACCGGCCACACCCACCGACGGGAACTATCAATCCGGACTCTACTGGGATTACGGCCATCAGGACGAATGGCTGATCACACCCAGCTTCAACTGCCCTCCGGCCGGATATCTGAACTTCGATTCCTACGTCTTCCTGGGCTCCACCAACAACGATCATTACTACGTTCAGGTCTCCACCGACAACGGCAATACCTGGACCCCCATCTGGGACGCCTCCGCCCAAACCGGCGGCTGGAACTACTATGCCAGCCCCATCAACGTGGATCTGAGCGTTTACAGCGGCCTGCAGATCAAGCTTGCCTTCAACGCCTCCGACGGCCCCAACAACGACGGCCTCTGGTATGTCTGGTTCTTCGATAACATCTACATCGGCAACGCCATGACCGCAGCGGCGACTCCGGCTGTGACCATCCGCTTCTCCGAAGAGGATCTGGCCTACAAGTCCGCCGCCGGTTCCGGCTTTGCCAACCTGCCTGCGCCAACCCGGGACGCTTCCCGGGTGGTGGAAAATGGCGGCAACAGAACCGAAGCCAGCCTGCCTCATAACGCCGGAAACGACCAGCCTGCCGGACGCTCTCTCACCGGCTACAAGCTCTGGCGCCTCACTTCAGGACAGGAAAACAACGAATCCGTCTGGTCACCGCTAACTCCGGATGCCATCACGCAGCTCAGCTTCACCGATCCGGCTTGGCAGACCCTGCCCAACGGCTCCTATCGCTGGGCCGTGAAAGCAGTCTACACCAACAATGTGGCCTCGGTTCCCTCCTTCTCCAACGTTATGGTGAAGATCCAGGAAACCGGGATGATCGCCGGCGTGGTGCGTCGCCTGAACACCGTTCCCATCCAGGGCGCCACTGTCACGGCCGGAGGAGTCTCCGCCACCACAAACTCCGTGGGAGCCTACACTCTGGTGCTGCCCATCGGAACCTACGACGTCACCTGCTCCGCTACCGGCTACCAGGAGCAGACGGCCAACGCCATCGTGGTGAATCCGAACCAGACCACAACCCTGAACTTCATCATGGCCATAGTCGCCAATGAAGACGAAGTGGTCCCTGTAACCGCCACCGCACTCCTGGGCAACTATCCCAACCCCTTCAATCCCAGCACCACCATCAGTTGGTGCCTGAAGGAAGCCTCCCCGGTGCGGATCGAGATATACAACTCCAAAGGTCAAAGGGTCCGCGTCCTCGTCGACGAAACCAAGGCCACCGGCTGGTATCAGACCGTCTGGAACGGCCGCGACGACCTCGGAAACCCTGTCTCCAGCGGAGTCTACATGTACCGCATGAACGCCGGAAGCTACAGCTCTGGCAAAAAGATGATGCTGATGCAATAGTACGCATGGCGGCGGTCCTGCCGTGTAACTCGACGGACTGAAACCGCCCCGCCGGCCTTGGCCAGATTGCAGGCCCCGGCTGAACACAAAACATATCGCCCCCGGATCACTCGGTCCGGGGGTTTTTCATCCCTGGTTGTTCTGATAAGAAAAAGCTCTTGCAGATCCTCTGTTTTGTTACCCACTATATATATACAAGCTGCAGGGGGGTTGTTGTTTCCGGAGCAAACCCGCGCCTGGAGGGAATCCAGAGCTCTCCGCCCTAAAGCTCAGCCGGTTCACCCCTTGCCAGCCTCCCATTGAGTTCCCGCCTAACAGGCGGGAAGTGAGCGGGAGGCTAAGGGGAGGCGGATGGGCTGGCGCTAAGGGGGGATCCGACGGCGGAAATAAGGCTTTCACGCTGGATTCGGAGTGATGGCTGTCAAGATAGCTCACATCCCCCCGTTTTTTAAACAGGGCAATATGAGTTGCTGATTTTCTGCCCA
>CAZVXH010000081.1:0-11014 GCA_964631015.1 uncultured Candidatus Cloacimonadota bacterium
CCTAAATGCTCTTACTTTTTCACCAGACCCTGAGGATTATGTGCAAAGGTCTTTAGCTGAGTGTCTCCGATGATTTCCCTGCCAGTGGCCTGTTCGGGCAAAGCCGTAAAATTTGGTTGACGGAAACCGAGTATCCAAAAATCATGTTTGAACTAAAAATATGGTGCGAAAATGAACAGACTATTCCAACCCGAGTTAGTGAAGATCGTCGCTGGTTTCGAAACGAAATCTGAATGTCTGACCCATCTGACAGCCCTGCTGGCGGAAAGTGGCTGCCTGAATTTTCCCGACCGGTTTTTGGCCGCGGTGAAAGGCCGCGAGGACATCATGAGCACTGGCATCGGCAAGGGAGTGGCCATCCCGCACGCGCGTGACCTCACCGTTACCTGCATCAAGATCGCGGTCTGCCTGATCCGCCAGCCCCTGGCTTATGAAAGCGTGGACGATCTGCCGGTCCAGTTGGTGTTCATGATCGCCGTTCCCCAAAGCGCCAGCAAAGAATATATGAAGATCCTGCGCTCGCTCTCCGAATACCTGCGGCGGAGCGAGAACCGCAATGCCCTGATCAACGCAACCAGCGAAACGGAATTGTACAATGATGTGCTTAAGATTGAAGAGATTATCGCTGACAGCATTAATGCTTAGCGTCTGCCTGCTGCCTCTATTGGCGGTGAACGACGAAGCCGGGACCACCGGGTTCGCCAGCCTGAAAAATGTTTATTCGGCCAGGGCCATCGCCATGGGCCAGTCCCTCACAGGCGAAACCGGGAATCCGGACGGGCTGCATTTCAACCCCGCCTCCATCATCAAGATCGACGGCAACGAGGTTGGGACCACCTACACCAACGCTTTCGTTGGCTCGCAGGGTGGGCAACTGCAATATCTCTGGCCCAAAAACCGCTTCACGGCCTGGGGTTTTGCCCTCAAATACATGAACATGGGCCTGATGGAACGCACCGAGGTCGACCAGAATGGCGATCTGGTTTCCACCGGCGAGACCTTCGGCGCCAGCAACATAGTTGCCAGCGCTTCCCTGGCCAAGTTCATTTCCAAGGCCATCGACGTGGGCGGAACCGTGAAGGTAATCTACGACCAGATCGACAGCAGCTCTTCCACGGCGGCGATGCTGGACCTCGGCCTCATCCACCATCCGGCCAACGAGAAGATCAAGGTGGGATTGAGCCTGCGCAACATCGGCCTGCAGATCACCCGCTACACCGATTCCGATTACAGGGAAAAACTGCCCTTCACCTTCGCGGCCGGAATGACTTACGATTTCAACCCCGGACTCATGGCCAGCCTCGAAGTGGGCAAAGCCACCGGAGAAAACATCGTGGCCAAGGCCGGAGTCGAATATGAACTTACCCCCGCCTTCGATCTGCGCGGCGGCTTCAGGACCAGCGCGGCGGACGGCTACAACGGCGGAACCCTGGCCTTTCTTTCGGGAGTATCTTTGGGCGCCGGCTGGAACTGGAACAAATATCGCATCGATTATGGCGTTTCCTCTTACGGAGACTTGGGCTGGATCAATCAGCTCAGCCTCAGCTACGAATTCTGAAGCCACCCCGAAGCGAGCATCGATGCGTGATTTTCTGCTGGAGATAGGTACCGAGGAGGTCCCCGCCCCTCATTTACAACCCGCGGTGGAGTTTGTTCTGGCTTCGTTTCAAAAAATGACCCGCGATATGGGCTTGCGATACTCTGAGGTCAAGGCCAGTTCAACCCCCCGGCGTTTGTTTTTGATCGCCCGTGAGTTGCAGGATACTCAGCCCGACGTTCAAATCAACAAAACCGGTCCGGCCAAAAATATCGCCTACGACGCGGCTGGCAATCTGCTGCCCGCGGCCCTGGGCTTCCTTAAAAAGAACAATGCCGAAGCGAAAGACCTCCAGACGGAAACAACCGACAAAGGGGTGTTCATCGCCCTGAACTACATCCAGCCTGGCCGGGCCACGGCGGAGATCCTCAAAGAATGGATACCTGAACTCCTCAGCCACCTCCCCTTCCCCAAAACCATGATCTGGAACGAATCCCGTCTCGCCCTCTCCCGTCCGCTGCGCTGGCTCTGCGTACTGTGGGGCAACGAGGTGCTGGAAGTGGAGATCGGCGGCGTGAAGAGCGGGAACATCAGCTTCGGCAACCGCTATATGGGCTTGGACAGACCGCTGGAGATCAGCTCCGCGGATGGATACCTGCAAGTTTTGACCAATAATGCCGTGATGGCGGACCGCGAATCCCGCCGGGCCAGATTGGTGGCGGAGCTTGATTCTGCCGCTCTGGGCCAGGGCTTGAAAGTGATCGGGGACGAGCGCCTCACCGAAACGGTCACCGATCTGGTGGAACAACCGACCGCGGTGGTGGCGGAGTTCAGCCCCGAATTCCTCTCCCTGCCGGAAAAGATCATCACCTCCACCATCAGCCAGAATCAGAAATACTATTCCGTTCAGGACGCTCAGGGTCGGCTCAGCAACAAATTCGTGTTCATCTCCAACGGCGATCCCGAGTGTTCAGACCTGATCCGAAAAGGCAACGAAAAAGTTGTCGCCGCCAGGCTGGCGGACGCCCTCTGGTATTTTCAGGAAGACACCAAAAATCCTTTGGCCAGCTTCGTCCCGCGTTTGAAAGAAGTTGTGTTCCAGGCCAAACTGGGCACCCTGGCGGATAAAACGGAGCGCGTGGCCATGCTCTCCGCGCAAATTTGCCGTCTGCTGAACCTGGATGAGGCCAGCACAGCCCTGGCCGAGCGGGCAGCCTTGCTCTGCAAAGCGGACCTGGTGACCACCATGCTGGGGGAAAAAGAATTCACCAAGCTGCAGGGCTACATCGGCAAACAGTACGCTCTGGCCAGCGGGGAGGACCCTCGGGTGGCGGAAGCCATCCACGAGCATTACCAACCCCGCGGCACCAATGACGGCCTGCCTCAAACCCAGACAGGGGCGGTGATCGCCGTGGCCGACAAGCTGGACAGCGTGTGCGGGATCATCGGCATCGGCCAGGTTCCCACCGGCTCCGCGGATCCCTTTGCCTTGCGCAGAGCGGCCAACGGAGTGGTGCAGATCATTGTGGAACGCGGCTGGAAACTCAATTTCTCCGAACTCATCGACCATACCCTGGACCTCGTGAAACAGCGATCCGAACTTGCGCCCAGCGCGCAAAGCGATGTTCAGGCCTTTTTCCGCCAGCGGGTGGAGTGGCTGCTGCGGCAGCTGGATATGGATTATGACGTCATCGACAGCCTGAGGCACCTCTCCCTGGGCGATCTCCCCGACCTGAAACAGCGCGGCCTTGCCCTGCAGAGCTTCCGCGGCCGCGAAGATTTTCTCCGCCTGGTGATCGGCTTCAAGCGGGTGGCAAACATCATCGAAAAAGAGCCCGACCTGCCAGCCCTGGATCCTTCTATATTCGAAGCGGAAGCGGAAAAAGAGCTGTACGCCTCGCTGCAAAAACTACGCGGAGACATCGACGCGAGCCTGGCTGGCAGCGATCATCAACAGGCCATCACCAGTTTGGTGAGCTACGGGGCCAGCATCGACAGATTTTTCGCAGCCGTGCTGGTAAATTGCGACGACCCGGCCCTCCGCGGCAACCGCCACGCCCTGATGCTGCAGATCAAACAAGAATTCCTGCGTGTGGCCGACATCTCCCGCATCGTGACAGACAATGAAAACAATGGAGCATAGATCATGGATATCCTCACCGAGTTAAAAGCCAAAGCCAAGCACCTGGAAGGGCGGATCGTTCTGCCCGAAAGCAACGACACCAGAACCCTGCAGGCCGCCGACATAGTGCTGTCTGAAGGTCTGGCCGACATCATTCTGGTGGGCAACCCACAAGATATCAAGGACCGGGAGAAGATCCTGGAACTGGACCTCAGCCGCGCCACCATCATCGATCCGGCGACTTTTCCCGAACTTGGCAAATTCGCTGATTTCTACTATGAAAAACGCAAGGATAAAGGCGTCACCCGCGAGCAGGCGGCCCAGACAGTTCTGAACGAACTCTTTTTCGGAGCGCTGCTGGTGAAGTTCGGCCATGCCGACGGCATGGTGGCCGGCGCCGTGAACACCACTGCCGACGTTTTGCGCGCGGCCCTGCAGGTGGTGGGTGTGACCAGCGGCGTGAAGACAGTTTCCAGCTGCTTCATCATGGTGGTGCTGGATTACATGCTGGAAGACCGGGTCTATTTGTTCGCGGATTGCGCCGTGGTGCCGGACCCTGATCCCGAACAGCTGGCGGATATAGCCGTAAGCACGGCTTCCACGCGCAGAGCCATTTTGGGCGACGAACCCAAGGTCGCGCTGCTGTCCTTTTCCACCCGGGGCAGCGCCCAGCACGAGAAAGTGGAAAAAGTACAGCAGGCCGTGAAGATCCTCGGCGAACGCAGGGTAGATTTTGCCTTCGACGGCGAGATGCAGCTGGACGCCGCGATCGTTCCCCTCATCGCCAAAATGAAAGCCCCGGACAGCAAGGTGGCCGGACAGGCCAACACCCTCATTTTCCCGGACCTCCAGTCCGGCAACATCGGCTACAAACTGGTTCAGCGCTTTGCCAAGGCCGATGCGATCGGCCCCATCATCCAGGGCCTGGACGCCCCCGTCTGTGACCTTTCCCGCGGCAGTTCCCGCGATGACATTGTTCACACCTGCGTGCTGGTGCTGCTGATGGCGCATCAGAACAAGAAGAGAGGATAGCAATATGGCAATCAAGATATCCAACCGGGTCAAACTGGTTAAACCCTCGCCCACTCTCACTCTTTCCGCCCGGGCCAAAGAGATGAAGGCCGCCGGAATCGACGTGATCAATTTCGGGGTCGGCGAACCCGATTTCAACACTCCCGAATACATCAAAAGATCGGCCCAGGCAGCCATCGAGGCGAACTTTACCCGCTATACAGCCAACGCCGGCATCATCGAGCTCCGCCAGGCCATCTGCGCCAAGCTTCTGCGCGACAACGGCCTCAGCTACGAACCCAAACAGATTTTGGTCTCACCCGGCGCCAAGGCGTCCATCCTGAACATCCTGATCGCGGTCTGCGACTCTCAGGACCAGGTGCTGATGCCTGCTCCCTATTGGGTCAGCTATCCCTACCAGGCCATGCTGGCCAACGCCGAGCCAGTGATCGTGCCCACCTTCGAAGCTGATTCATACAAGCTCACGGCCGCTTCTCTGAGCAAGGCGATCGACACCCATCCCTGCGCCAAAGTGCTGCTCCTGAACAGCCCCAACAACCCCACCGGAGCGGTTTACACTCGGCAGGAGCTGGAGGCCATCGCCGCCATCTGCGTGGCCAAAGACATTTTGGTGGTCTCGGATGAGATCTACGAACGCTTGGTTTACGACGGGATCAAGCACGTTTCCATCGCCTCCTTGAACCCGGAGATCCAAGCCCGAACGGTGGTGATCAACGGTGTTTCCAAAGCTTATGCCATGACCGGCTGGAGGCTCGGCTATGCCGCGGGTCCGGCCCACATCATCGCCGCCGCGGGAAGGGTTCAGGAGCACGCCACCTCCTGCGTCAACTCCATCACCCAGAAAGCCTGCGTGACCGCTCTGGCGGAAGAGGACGACTCCATCGAAAAGATGCGCGCGGAGTTTGAAAAACGCCGCGATTTCCTCTTTACCGAGCTCAGTAAGCTGCCCCACGTATCCTGTTTCAAGCCCCAGGGCGCGTTTTACATCATGCCCAACATCGCCTGGTACCTGAGCAACAACAGCCAGGGCATCAAGGACGGGGACGAGTTTTGCCAGGTCCTGCTTGAAAAGCACCACGTGGCCCTCGTATCCGGTGATTCTTTCGGCATCCCCTCCAACGTCAGGTTTTCCTACGCCAACAGCATGGAAAACCTGCAAAAAGGCGTCAGCCGCTTCGCCCAATTCCTCAGCGAACTCACACCCTGAACGACATAGGAATAATGATCATGACCGACATGGAAAACAAATACCGGGAACGCTGGCAGGACAAGCGTAAAAAGACCTACGACTGGAAGCGCCTGATCATCATGGTGCTGGCCCTGGTCGCCGTATTCGTGGTGCTGAACAAGCTGAACCAAGTGGGCGTCAAAGAAGCTCCCGCCGTCGAATATACAACCCCCGACACATCCCGGACCCCACAAACACAGAACCCGTCTACTGAAGACGCCCGGCCATGAGTTTGGTGATCGTGGGCTCGGTCGCCCTGGATACGGTCGAAACTCCGCAAGGCAAGGTGGAAGAGGCTCTGGGCGGCAGCGCCGTATACGGCTCTCTGGCCGCGTCCTATTTCGGCCCCACCTACATTGTGGGCGTGGTGGGCGAAGATTATCCCTCCAGCGGGATCGAACTGCTGAAAGCGCACAATATCAATTTGGACGGCCTCGAGACCAAGCCGGGAAAAACCTTCCGCTGGAGCGGCACCTACCGCCAGTGGAACTACGCGGATACTCTTAGCACCGATCTGAACGTCTTCGCGGACTTTGCCCCGGTGCTGCCTCCCTCCTGCAGATGCTGCCGCAGCCTGCTTTTGGCCAATATCCATCCCCTGCTGCAGCTGCAGGTGCTGAGCCAGATCGAAACTTACCAGTGGGTGGCCTGCGACACCATGAACTACTGGATATCCCTGTGCCCGGAACTCCTGACCGAAGTGATCCGCAAGGTGGACATCGTCTTCATCAATGAGGACGAGATCCGCCAGTACACTGGACTGGAAAGCATCTTTGCCGCCGGACGCCACTTGCTGGGGATGGGCGTGAAAGCCGTGGTGATCAAACGCGGCGAATACGGAAGCGTGACGGTTTTGCCGGATGACCTGTTTTTTGCCCCGGCCTGGCCGGTGGAACAGGTGAAAGACCCCACCGGGGCCGGAGACAGCTTCGCCGGGGGCTTCATGAGCTATCTGGCCACACAGGACGAACTGAACAAAAACGTGATCCGCAACGCCGTCCGATTCGGAACTGTGCTCGCGGCCAAAAACGTTGCCTCCTTCAGCGTGGAAGGGCTGGTGAACCTGGAATTTGCGGAATTGCAGAAGAAAGTACACCAGCTGCGCAACTGGGCCTGAACCCCGCGAGCGTTGGCATGACAAAGGATACCTTGGATTACCGCAGCTCCGGAGTGGACGTCAAAGCCGGCGAACAGGCCGTGGACTCCATCCGGGCCTTGGTGAAAAGCACCTACAACGCCAATGTGCTCAGCGAGCTTGGCAGCTTCGGCGGCCTGTACAGATTCCCGCAAAACTCCTTCAGCGACCCTATCCTGGTCTCCAGCACCGACGGCGTGGGCACCAAACTCCGCGTGGCGATAATGGCCCGGAGTTTCGACACGATCGGACAGGACCTGGTGAACCATTGCGTCAACGACATTCTGGTGCAGGGCGCCCTACCCCTTTTTTTTCTGGATTATATCGGCCTGGGCAAGCTCGATCCCGATCTGGTGAGCCCGCTCATCTCCGGCATGGCCAAAGCCTGTTCGGAAAACGGCTGCGCCCTCATCGGCGGCGAGATGGCCGAGATGCCCGGCATCTATCAGAGCGGGGATTTCGACCTCGTGGGCACGATCGTGGGCGTGGTGGACAAAAAGCATCTGCTGCCCGCGGCGCGGATCCAAAAAGGCGACATCCTGATCGGAATTCCCAGCAGCGGTCTGCACACCAACGGCTATTCCCTGGCCCGCAGGATCGTGTTTGAACGTCTCGGACTGGATGTTTCGGACCGGGTGGCCGCCCTGGATGCCAGTGTGGCGGATCTACTGCTAAGCGTTCACCGGAGCTATCTCCCTCTGCTGAAGCCGCTGCTGCGCGATGAGCGCTTGCACGGCCTGGCCCACATCACCGGCGGAGGCATCCCCGGCAACCTCAAGCGGATAATCCCGGAGGGACTCTGCGCCTTTGTGAGCTACGCGGAACGCGAGATGCCGCCGCTCTTTTCCTGGCTGCAAGCCTCAGGCGAACTCAGCCGGGAAACCATGCTGGAAACCTTCAATCTGGGCATCGGCATGATCGCGGTGGTCGATCCGGCCTTCAGTTCAGAATTCATCACCGCCACCTCATCTCTGGTGATCGGAGAGATCAGCGAGGCCAGAGATGTGGACACCAAGGTCCTGATCATCGACTGAACCTCGGTTCTTATCCACCCCAAATCCTGTTTGCCAGAGTTTTTTGTCCGTTTCCCCGCCCTAAACCCCAGCCACTCCGCCCCTCATCCGCCTCCCGCCGAGTTCCCCCCTAACATACAGGAACTCGGCGGGAGGCGGATGAGAGGCGAACAGGTGGGGCCTTAGGCCCAGACCGCCGGATTCAGGCTTGTGTAAATAAGCAAAACCTTGTGCCGCAAGGCATTGACTCAGCGGCGCGGACAGCAGGAATGGATCCGCGGGTTCATGCTCCAGTCAAGACGCCAATCCCTGCCAGAAGAGAAAAACTGACGTCTGGAAACATTTCGCGAAAAAATGCTTGACGATTTTGGGAGAGCCAGATAATCGCCTCCTAAGTGGAAATACTGTATTGAGAAAGACTGTATTTCTTTATAGACCGTCATTTAAGAGTAATAAAGCCATACAAGAAGGGAGGTTTTTCGATGAGAAAAACTGCACTGATCCTGCTGATACTGTTAATTGGCTGCGCCACTTTTTTGGAAGCAGCCACAACCGGACGTCTCGCCGTTCGCGTGCGCGACAACGGAGGTAAACCACTTGAATACGTGAACATTGTTGTCATGAAAGGAACCCAACGGATCACCGGTGGCCAGACCGACTCCAAGGGCAGCAAGATACTCATCAACATCCCGCCCGGGATGTACACCGTGAAGATCTCACTCCTTGGCTTCAGTTCCATCACCTACAACGATGTTCGCATCCAGGTAGACCAGACGGCCAGTCTGTCGCCTGTGATGAAAAAAGCCGGCGTGCAAATTGCCGACGTGACAGTGACCGCGAGCCAGGACAATGTTGGTAAAGACCGCACTTCGTCTGAACGCCAGATCGAAATGGGGCAGATCAGCGACGTTTCCGTGAGTGACGTGGCCGGGATCGTTTCTCTGCAGGCTGGTGTTTCCAACATCGGCGGCGAGCTTCACATCCGCGGCGGACGCGCCAACGAGATCAACTTCACGGTAGACGGCATGTCGGTTTCCGACCCCGTGGACGGCGGCAGCGCCCTCCAGGTGGATACCGATGCCATCAGCGACATGAAGGTGATGACCGGCGGCTTTCCGGCTGAATACGGCAACGCCCAGTCCGGCGTGATCAACATCGTCACCAAGGACGGCGATCCTTTCTACTCCGGAAAGATCGAATACAACACCGACCATATCATCAGCTCCGGCAGAAACTCCGACGTGGTGAAATTCGCCTTTGGCGGTCCCATCTGGCCTCTGGGCACCGAAGACCTGCGCGAACGCTTCACCTTCTACCTCAACGGAGGCGGCGAATGGCTGGATGGCCGTTTGAAAGATTATTACATCGCGGACCCGATGTCCGATTATCTCTTTTATGACTCCCTTAACGCCACCAACAGGCAGCTGCTGGAATATGAGTATCCGCTCAACGATCCCTACGCCGGTAGGACCAGCTTTTTGGGCGTTGACATGGGCAACCGGAACAACAATGCCTACAACGTGAACCTGAAAACCAAGTTTGTGCTCAACCCCAGCCAGCGCATCACTCTGGCCGCCCGCGGCGACCGCTCTTTGGACTATCCCTTTTCCTGGGACAGCCGTTACGCGCTGGACCACTATGCCTTCAGCGAAACCGACCAGCGTCAGTACATCGCCACCTACGACCACGTGTTCAATTCCAGCATGAACCTCAAGGTGAAAGGCAGCTATTACCAAAAAGACAGCAAAACCGGCCCGCGCGGGATCGACCGCAGCAACTACCTTTACATGTATCAAGGCCTCGATCCGGAAAATCCCGGCCCGGACTACGTGGACAACGTGCTGATGGGCGACCAGGGCTGGAACAGCGTGGATCACAACTCCGACGGTGTTTACAGCCCGGATTACAATGGCGACGGGGTCAGCGACGCTGAATACCTCGACTCTTCATTCTGGACCTACCGCATCGCCAGCGTGGAGGACCCGCGCGTGATCTCTGGTTTCGCGGCCCCCGGTTCCATCTATCAGTTCTTCCAGGACGACCAGACCACCTCTGTGAACGCCCGCGCGGACTTCGAATGGCAGGTGAACGACACCCACATGGCCAAAACCGGTCTGGAATTGATCAAGCACTCGATCAAAAAAGACCAGCTGCAGAATTTCCTGAACATCTATGAAGACAGATTCCAGGCCAGCCTCAAGAGACAGTTCAACATGGCCGATCTGGAGTGGATACCCGATCCCAACAGCCCCGGGGATTCGATGTACGTATTCCCGGAAGGCCTGCTCTACGATATCTATGAGACCGCGGAAGGGGCATTGATCCCGATCTATAGCCCCGATGATTACTTCAAAGCCGCTCAGGAAGCCTCCGGAAAGCGTGACGGCTATCAAGCCGATCCCTGGCAGGTGGCTTATTACATCCAGGACAAGATGGAATGGGAAGGCATGATCGTGAATGCCGGCCTGCGTTTTGACCTCTGGTACCTGGGCTCCAAATACAAGGTGCTCCAAGACGACGCCACCTACAGGGAAGTGGATTTCGACGCCGACGAGCGCTGGCAGCTGATGCTCTCTCCGCGCCTTGGTGTTTCACATCCCATCACCGAACGCGACGTACTGCGCTTTGCCTACAACTATCAGAACCAACTGCCCCAGATGCAGTACATCTTCACTTCCAAGACCCCGGCCGACGCCAACGTATCCGACCAGACCATCACGGTCGGCAATACCGAGCTGGAGCCGCAGATCACCGTGACCTACGAAGTGGGCCTTTCCCACCAGCTGTCTGATGACTATGTGGTGGACATGACCGCCTACTACAAGAACCTGTACAACTACGTGAGCACGATGAAGGTCACCAAGCCCGGTGAAGAGCAGATCTTCTGGTATCAGTTCATTTCCGAAGACTACGGTTCCGCTCGCGGGGTCGACATCCAGCTGGAAAA
>CAZVXH010000082.1:0-10772 GCA_964631015.1 uncultured Candidatus Cloacimonadota bacterium
AGTATAAAGCATAGTAAGGAAAAGCGATGAAAAAGTTATTTGTCTTGCTCTTTGCCCTCTTTTGTCTGGGGCAGATTGCCGCTAGAGTGGATCTGAACACCGCCAACCTCGACGAACTTTTGCAGCTGCCGATCACGGAACGGCAAGCCCAGGACATCTTGGACTACCGAACCTATATCGCCATTTTCAGCGATATCTACCAGCTGCGCGAGATCCCTTCCATCGACCAGCCAACCCTGCTGCGGATCAAGGATCTGGCAGTGGTTTCGCTGTATGTGGAGGAAGACGAGGTGGCGGCCAGGCGCGATGAGATCCGCGATCTGCTGGAACGCCTGGATAGCAATGAGGGAGGCTCCGAAGGCATGTCCGACGTCTGGGAAGACTATCTGATGACGCCCCAAAACGTCAACAAGATGCACTTCGACGACTTCATCAGCCTGCCCAACGTTTCCGCCATCGACGCCGTGGGCATTCTCAAACGCACCGCGCAGGGCGACACGATCGCGGACATGCGCGACATGCGTAACTCGCCCGGGCTCAGTTATTACGGCTACACCAACCTCCGCAGCTACGTTTATTACCGCGAACCGCCGGTGAGCAACCGCTTCATGTGGGACGCCCAGCTGCAGTACTACACCCGTTATCTGGAGGAAGGCGCCTACGACATGTATCACGAAAGCTTTCTGCGCAGCGATTACGGCAATTCCAGCGTAGTCGTGCCGCACCGCAAGGACCTTTCCTACTGGGGCTACTTCAACATGGACGAGGTGAACCCGGACCTGATGGTGAAGCTGCGCGCCCGTTACGGCAACAACTACAAGGTGGGCTGGATGTATTACAGCCCCAAAGGCGAAACGCCCCTCCGCGACAAAGGTCCGGCCGAACTCATTGCCGATTCCAAATTCTACGCCGGCTACGAAAACACCGAACTGCCGCTGCTGGACAACACCCGGCTGAAACTGTATTTGGGCCATTACCGCGCCACTTTCGGCGAAGGCCTGGTGATGGAGAACACGGATTTTTACAGCGCCCGCAAGACCGGCTACGGATTCAGCAAACGCATTTTGGGCATCACGCCAGATCTTTCCCGCACCCAGGAATACGCCCTGCGCGGCGCCGCCCTCGAGATCACGAACCCCTGGTTTGGTGTCTCCGGATGGGTTTCGCAGGATAACAAAGACGCGGTGGCCTATGTGGACCAAGATGGCAACACCATCCAGGAAAACGGCAAGGACAAGCTTTTCAGTTATGTGATCCCCACCACCCGTTTTGGCAACGAGGAACTGCGTGAGGCGGAAGCCCGTTTCAACGACGAACTGCAGAGCGGCTCTCCCTACGCCACGGACTACATCAACCTCGCCTACCGCAAGGACGCGCTGCGCGAAACCCTCTGGGGTACGCATCTGCAGGTGAATCCGTTCATCGGCACCAAACTCGGCTTCACCACCTACACCGCGCTCTACGACAACGCTTACTTTGTGGTGCCGGACTGGAACGACCTCAAGATGCTGCTGATCCGCGATTCCTATTACTATCCCAAATTCAAGCTGATGGATGCCGAGATCGCCGGCCTCTACAGCACCCTCACCGACACCTACGCCCGCAATTACCGCCGGGTGCTGGGTTTTGACGGCCAGACCACCATCGGCAACGTTTCCCTGCAGGGGGAATACGCGGAACTGAGCGTGGACGGCTCGGACTTCAAGCTGGGCGACGATCCCAAGGCCTACCTCGTGAGCGCCTACACCCAGTTTGACAACCTCTATTTCCTCAGTCTCTTCCGCCATTTCGACCTGGGCTTCGACAACCCCTACAGCAATTCCTTCTCCGAGCACGAGCGCTTTAACGACACCATAATCGAAAAGAACATCTACTCGCTCACCAACCCCACCCTGGCGGACATCTATCTGAACGCGCCGCAATCCCAGCCTGAATCTGGAGTTTACTTCGAGACCCGCTACAAGTTCGACCGTTTCTTCACCATCGGCCGCAGCTACCTGGACATCTGGGAACGCCTTGCCGACGGGCGACGCTCCGTGCGGCTGCAGACGGAACTCGAGTTCCGGCCGGTCTTCCAACTGGCGATGCGGGCGCGCTTCAAAACCCAGACGAACCGTTATGACGACTATGCCGACCGCGGTGTTTCCAAGACCGACGAATACACCTTCAGCGTGCGCACCTTCCTTTCCAACCGCGATTTCCTGGAGTTCGAATACCGCTACAACACGGTGCTTAGCCCGGCCTACACCTCGCTCACCAATCCGGCCCTGCCCGGCAACAACACCATGGCGGCCGCCCAGACCCTGATGACCGGCGACTACATCGGCGTGAACTACACTCACAACTTCAACGCCAACCTCAAGGTGCAGGGTTCGCTTGTCTACTGGTTCGGACACGGAATTTCGCATTGGGATTGGGAAGACATGGAGATCGACTTCATGGGCGACAAGGGCATGAAAGCCTGGGTGGCCCTGCATTCGAGAATCTCCCGCAACATGTATCTTTCTCTGAAATTCAGAAATAAAACCTATCAGACGCAGGAACTGAGCATCCGCCAGTACAACGTGCCTGTTGAAGGTGAAAACCTGTACCAACGGGTGGACCACAAGGAAAATACCATCCGTCTCAGCCTTGAATACCGCTACTAAAGTGGAGGAATAATGATCAGAAAACATATCATAATTGTACTCGCAATGCTCCTTTCTCTGGCCGGACTCAGCGCCTGGTCGATCACCGACAGCTATTTCGGCAACCGCTTCGGCGTGCTTGATGCCCGCAGCCAGGCCATGGGCGGAACCGGACTTTTTGACGACATGCGCACCGCCGGGATCATCCTTAATCCCGCGAACCTGACCCTGATGGACAAAGGGGCCGGGATCGCCGCCGCGGTTTTTGTGAACCGTAACGAAGACAACCGGGCCGTGCCGCTCTACAATTCGTTCGACAACTACATCGACGATGCCGTCTACGCCTCCAACATCAACATGTACGACGACTACTCCGCCGCTGCTTTCACCGCCCTCAAACTGGGCAAAGCAAGGTTCGGGGTGGGAGCGTATTACAGGCCATATCTTAGTTTCGACGGCACCTACGACGAACAGATCCGCAACAACCGCAACACCGACAACGACAGCTATCCCGAGATGATCGCCATCAACCGGATAGAAAACACAGGCGTGCTCAATCAAGCCTCCGCCGTTGCCAGCATGGGCTTCCGACTCGGCCAGGTCTTCGACGTCAATCTGGGCCTGGATTTCGGCATGCTTTACGGTGATGTGGCCAACGTGAAGACCATCCGCTGGAGCCAGTGGGCGATCGACACCATCGTGGACGCGGTCGGTGAGGACGTGTTGCCGGATTATACCTATACTCAGAATGTCGAGCTGGACGGTTACCGCCTCAAAGGCGGCATCGGCGTCCGTATCAACGAAAATTTCGGCATCGGCAGCACCTATGCCCTGAAATCCACACTGAAACGCACCGGGGAATGGTCCTCCGTGCAGGAAGACCCCGCCGGCGAGAATGGCGGAATCTTGCTGGGCAACATCGACGAAGACTACATCCTGCCCACGGAAATTGGCCTGGGCCTGAACTATCAGCCGCGCAACATGATCATGCGCACCAGATTCAACCTTGAGGCGCAGTTGGTGAGATTCTCCGAAATCTCCACCCATTATCAGGATTGTCTCAATTTCTCCGCCGGGGTGGAACACCACATCCAAAACCGCCTGCCCCTGCGCCTGGGCTTCAGCTCCGCCAACAGCTATCTGCGCATCGTTGAGCCAGACGGCGCCATCATCGCCAAAAAGATCATCACCCCCACCATCACCGGCGGCAGCAGCGTTTTCCTGAGTGACAACCTGCATCTGGATCTCGGCATCGGCTATTCCTGGCGCGAGTATGAGGCTTTGGACCTCTTCGGCGATTCCTATTACAACGATAAACTCTACACCGGCAGCAGCACCTATCAACTCTGGCCGAACCAATACATCGTGCTAACCGACCGCGGCTGGGAAAACCCGGACAAAGTGCGGGAAAACAATCTGAGCCTGAGCGCCAGCCTCAGCATCTCCTGGTGAGAATGGGGATCGCGTTTGCCGCTGGGCTGCCCGCAGTTAACTTGTAGCCAAAGGATAAACATATAATTATGAAAAATATAATTTTGCTCACGGCGCTTTGCCTGGCCCTCGCGGCTGGACTCGGCGCTGAAGACCTTCGTTTGGACATCATGTTTTCCAATGACGTCCACGGCGGCATCGACCGTTCGGAAGCCACTTTCATGAACCCGGATTTTCCTCCCCAACTGGGTGGAGGGGCATCCGCGGCAACCCTGATCAAAAAGGTGCGTTCGCTGGGCGGGCGGGATCGTGCCTCCCTGCTGCTCGACGCCGGCGACTTTTTCCAGGGCCGGCCCGTGGGAACGGTCACCAAGGGCCGCGCCGTGATCGAATATATGAACGCCATCGGTTATGACGCCATGACCATCGGCAACCACGAGTACGACGTGATGGACGCGGAGCTGATTGAGACGCTGGATTACGCGAATTTTCCCATCCTTTCCTGCAATATCATCGACCGGCGCACCGGCGACCTGCCGTGGTATGTGGTGCCTTACAGGATCATCGAAAGGTTGGGGCTGCGCATAGGCATCGTGGGCTTCACCACCACGGATACCGAAAAGATGAGTTTTCCAGACCATATCAAAAACATCGATTTCGTGGATGAAAAAACCGCCGTGGCCAAGTATGTGGGCATCCTGCGCGACCAGGAAATGGCCGACATCGTGATCGTTCTGGGCCACGCCGGCCTTCCCTACGAGATCGAAGACACCTATCTTTCGCGTTACGACGCAAAGGGCAATCCGCTGCAAGCGGAACGTTACGCCGCCTGGGGTTGGGATTCCCAAGAGATCGCGCGCGAGGTGCCGGGCATTGATCTGTTCATCGGCGGCCATATGCACCGGGGAATTCCCAAACCTTGGATCGACCCCTATACGCACACCATGGTCATCCAGGGCTACGCTTACGGCTCCAACCTCGGCTGGATAACGCTTACGATCGATCCGGCCACCAAGAGCATCAGCGGCTACGAAACACCCGCCCTGCGCGAAGGGATCATGGTAACCCTATTTGAAGACCAGTTCATCCCGGATCCGGAGATCTCCGCCACCATCGAAGCTCAGGTCGCCATCGCCGAGGAAGGCATGGACGAAATCATCGGCGTGGCCGGCGTCCATCTCACCCGCACCAACGTGGACGCCCAAAGCCTGATGGGAAATACGATCACGGACGCCATGCGCAATGAGGTCAACGCTGATTTCGCCTTTCTGAACCTCGGCGGCGTGCGCGCGGACATCAAAAACGGCCCGGTCACCTATCGCGATATCTTCGCGGTGATGCCCTTCGACAATATGGTGGTAAGTTTCCGCTGCACCGGAGAATTCTTGCGCCGCATCATCGAAACCCGCGTGGAAGGAGGCCGCCACGGCTTGGTGGTCTCAGGTGTAAACGTGGTTTATTCCAAACAACGCCCCAACTTCGACCGTGTGACTTCGCTCAGGATCGGCGGCGAACCCTGGGACAAAAACAAGATCTATACCTGCACCACCACCGACTTTCTGATGCAGGGAAACGCCGGCCTGACCCTGCTTGCCCAGGTGCCGCCGGAAGACATCATCTTCCATCAGATCAATCTGCGTGACGCCATCGTGAATTATTTTCGGCAGAAAAGCCCCATCCGCACCAAGATCGACGATCGCTGGGAACGTGACGACAACGCCAAACCCACTCCTGAGATGCTGCCTTGAAAGTAACGATCGTTATCTGCTCCCACTCCGGCAACACCCAGAAACTGGGTGATATGGTCAGTTCCAAACTGATGGAAGCGGGGCATAATGTGAATCTGACCCCGCTGGTTTCCGATCCGCCTTTGGAACAGGGCAAACCGGTCGCCGCGAGTAAGCTCAGGATCACCAACCTGCCTGATGTCAGCTCCGCGGATATCGTTCTGATCGGCGGCCCCGTCTGGGCTTTCCGGCCCTATCCGCTGCTGCTGAAGGCGATGGCGGACCTGGCACCCAGTCTCAAAGGCAAAAAAGTCCTGCCCTTTGTGACCCACTCTTTTCCCTGGGCTTGGATGACCGGAAATTCGTCCGTGAATACCTTGCGCAGAATGGCCGCGCAGGCCGGAGCGAAGGTGCTGCCAGGAGTCGCGCTGCCCGGCGCAGCCCGACGGATAATGGACAGATACGAAGAGGCCGCGAACAAGATCTGCGCGCAGATCAAATAGTCCAGCGGACCTTCAGTCAAATTGACCGGAAGCCCGGAGCAGGGTTTCCGGTTTTTCTTGGCATTGGGTGGTACTGGCTTGATCTAACAGCCGGTACACCGGGGACTGTTGAAGCGCTACAGTCCGGCCGTTAAGGCCCTGTCCCGAGTCCCGGATACGCCTCCCGCCTGATACCCGCATTGGATACGAGGATTCGGCGTGAGGCAGGAGAGGGGGATGGACGCGAGTGCTTGGTATGGGGCTAGCAGGACATTGTTGTAGCCACGCAATTTACGGTTTTCGTTGTCACTTGGCATTTGAAGCTTTGGGTGACTCTTTGTACCGGGCCGGAAAGGCTTGACAAATACCCCCTCTTTCTTTTGTGGTCCCGTAAGTCCAATTTATGGCAAGACAAAAGGATAGACATGCGTTTCGAACAAGAACTGAAAGTAATAAAAAGAGCCACGGACGAGATCATCCCGCTGGAAGACCTGCTGGCGAAACTGGAGAAAAGCGAGAAATCCGGTCAGCCCCTGCGGATCAAATTCGGGATCGATCCCACCGGCTATGACGTTCATCTGGGCCATCTGGTGCCGATCCGCAAGATGCGTGATTTTCAGGATCTGGGCCACACCGGCGTGATCATCATCGGCGATTTTACCGCCCAGATCGGTGATCCCACCGGCCGTGACGAATCCCGGCCTCCGCTCATGCATGAGGAGATCCTGGCCAACAGCGAAAAATATATGGACCAGCTTTACACGGTGCTGAAGCCGGAGCAGACCGAGGTCCGCTGGCAGAGTGAGTGGTTCGGCGGCATGGGCATGGCCGAGGTTCTGAAACTGATGGGCAAATTCACCCTGGCGCAATTCATGGCCCACGATACCTTCCGCAGCAGATTTGATCAAGGTTTGGCGCTGGGCATGCACGAGATCATGTATCCGATCCTGCAGGGCTACGATTCCGTGGCCATCCACAGTGACGTGGAACTGGGCGCCACCGAACAGAAATTCAACATCCTCTGTGGACGCGACATGCAGCGCCACTTCGGCCAGGAACAGCAGGTGGCGGTGCTTTCACCCATCCTCACCGGCACCGACGGGGTGAACAAGATGGGCAAGTCGCTCAACAATTACATCGCGGTGTTTGACACTCCCGCGGATAAATTCGGCAAGGTGATGTCCATCCCGGACAGCCTGATCCTGAACTATTTCAAGTACGCCGCCAACGCCGACGAGGAAGTGCTGGAAAAGCTGAAACGCGAGCTTGAGGCCGGCACCAATCCCATGGCGCTGAAGAAAAGGCTGGCGCGCGAGATCGTGGGCTTCTACCATGGGGAAGAGGCCGCGACTAACGCTCAGGACACCTTTGAACAGCTTTTTTCCAAACGTGAGCTGCCGGATGAGATGCCGGAGCATGATGTCAGCGAGCCGGTTATCCGCATCGTCAAGCTGCTTACCGACAGCGGTTTATGCGCCAGCGGCGGAGAGGCCAAGCGCCTCATCCAGGGCGGCGGCGTGAGCATCGACGGCGACAAAGTGCCCTCGGCCGAAACCGAGATCACCGTCCGGGACGGCATGGTGCTGCGGGCCGGTAAACGCAAGTTTTTGAGACTGAGGAAGGCATAAATGGCGATTTCCGACCAAACCATCCAAATGGTGCTGACCGGCATAATCATTTTAATAGTGTTCTATTCCATTATCATACACGAAGTCAGCCACGCCGTGGTGTCGTCCTGGCTGGGCGACGACACGGCCAAACGGGCCGGACGCCTGAGCCTGAACCCGCTCAAACACATCGACTGGTTCGGCACAGTGCTCCTGCCCCTGATCATGTATTTCACGGCCGGTGTGATCTGGGGTTATGCCAAGCCAGTGCCGCTCAATCCCTACAACTACAAAAACATCAAGCAGGGGATAGGGCTTTCGGCCTTGGCCGGGCCGGCCTCCAATATCCTGATCGCCATCGTGTTCGCGCTGCTGTATCATCTTATCCCCGGCAATCAGCTGCTGGCTTACATCTGTCAGATGGTGGTATTTTTCAATCTGCTGCTGGCTTTTTTCAACCTGATCCCGATCCCGCCGCTCGACGGGAGCAAGGTTTTGGGCATGGCGCTGCCGGACGACGCCTACTGGAAGTGGATGGCCCAGGAAAGGATCGGCATGTACGTGATCTTTGGAATCTTGATAGCATCACGGCTGATGGGACTGAACATTATCGGCCGGCTGATATTGCCGCCCATAAATCTGGTGATGAGCCTGCTGGGCGTAGCCTGAATTAATCAACAAAAAATAGAGATATAAGGACAACAAGCATGGACAAGACAAAAATCATCGAACTGATCAAAAAACACAACATCAAAGCCATCGACCTCAAATACACCGGCATGGACGGACGCTGGTATCACATCACCTTCCCGGCCCGCGGGCTGGATGAAGTTTTGCGGCTCGGTGTGCCCTTCGACGGCTCCTCCATCCCGGGCATGCGCTCGGTGGAATCCGGAGACATGGTGCTGATGCCGGATACCGACACCGCGCACGTGGATCCTTTCTTCGAGACCCCCACTTTGCGCTTCATCTGTTCCATCTGCGACGCCGAAACCCGCGTCGGGGTAAAAAAAGACCCCCGCAGCGTTGCCCTGAGGGCGCAGGAGTATCTTCTCTCCACCGGGATCGCGGATCACAGTACCTGGATCCCGGAGCTGGAGTTTCATCTCTTCGACACGGTGGAATACAACAGTGATGAATTTTCCAGCGGCTACACCGTGACTTCCGCGGAAAGCAAGGCCGCCCTGCCGATGGATTTTGAGGATGACGATGCCGTGGCCCAGCAAGGCCGCAAGGGCTATCACATGGATACGCCTTTCGACCGCTACTACGAGATCCGCCAGGAAATGGTGGACCGCATGGAAGAGCAGGGCATCAAGGTGCGCTACCACCACCATGAAGTGGGACTGAGCTCACAGCAGGAGATCGAAACAGAACTGCTGGCCTTTCCCAAGATCTGCGATGACACCATGGTGATGAAAGACATCATCCGCCGCACCGCCCTGGAATACGGACTCACGTCCACCTTTATGCCCAAACCAGTTTACAATCAGGCTGGCAACGGCATGCACTTTCACATGATGCTGCACCGGAAAGGCAAAAACATCTTCTACAAAAAAGGCGGCTATGCTGACCTTTCCAACGAGGCGATCTGGTTCATCGGCGGCATCCTGAAACACGGACGCGCGCTGGTGGCTCTCACCAATCCCAGCACGAACAGTTTCAAGCGCCTGCTGCCCGGCTTCGAAGCGCCGGTGAAACTCTTTTACGGCCTGGCCAACCGCAGCGCTGCCATCCGCATTCCCAAGTATGCCAACACACCGGAGACCAAGCGCTTCGAATTCCGCACCGGCGACGCCACCTGCAATCCTTACTTTGCCATGAGCGCTTTGCTGTTGGCGGGTTTGGACGGCATCATCAACAAGATCGACCCCGCCAAACACAAACTGGGCCCCTACGACGACAACGTTTTCGCCTGGAACGAGAAACAGAAAGCCAAATTGCTCTCCATTCCGGCCAATCTGGAAGAGGCCATGCGCTGCCTGGAGCAGGACCACGCCTTCCTGCTGCGGGGAAACGTGTTCAACGAAGAACTGATCGAATCCCATATCAAACACAAACTGATTGAACACCATGCGGTTATGAATCGGGTTCATCCCCACGAAATGCTGCTCTACTACAACCTGTAAAGCTTTGGAACACATATTGCAAGGACAGTAGACAAAACAATACTCACACCTTTAGAGGTAAGCTTATGAAACACTTGATGCTCCTGCTTATAGCGGGCATTGCCGTGAGCTTCGTTTTCGCTGGAACCGGCGAAACTGTGGCCACACAACTCAGTCAGGCATTTGCCATCACGGAAAAAGCGGCCGACCATGTCGACGTCCGCTTTACCCTGCCACAGTTTGAGATCGAACCAAGCGAAGTGGGAGGCACCAACTTCCAGCGGATCGTTTTAGCCGGCGCTGGAAGCACCTTGGACAGCGGCCTGCCGGAGTTGCCCACTCTCAGCATGAATCTGGCCATCCCCCGCCAGGGCGGAGTTCAGGTGAGTGTTTTTGGCCAGGAACAGAGCCAGATCCAGCAGTTTTTGGCTTACCCGGTGCAGCAGGGCCTGCAAGAGGACGCGCCGAAATCCTTTGTGATCGACGCGGCTTTCTACGCCAATGGTTCCGCCTATCCCGCCGTCACGGCGCAGTGTGGCGATCCCATGATCCTGCGCGATTTCCGCATCGTCAACGTGGTGGTGAGTCCTTTCAGTTACGATCCCCAAACCCGGACTCTGACTGTTAACCATTACATCGATCTGCGGATCACTTACACCAACGAGCCGGGCATCAATGAGTTGGAAGGCGAACTTCTCTCCGTTTCGCCGTCCTTTGCCAAGATCTATGAGTCCATGATCCTCAATTTTGACGATTATCGTAACCTCATGTACAGCAATGTTCCGCCCCG
>CAZVXH010000083.1:0-10763 GCA_964631015.1 uncultured Candidatus Cloacimonadota bacterium
TATCAGTCCCACTTTCGGGACTGAGAATATCCTACTGCATTAGTTGGGTTAAAAACCGCATCCTGCGCTGGGTGGCTATCACATAATGAATGTAAACCTGAGTGTAGGTGTTGGCCATTAATCTTTCCTCTCTTATCCAAACATTAACTCAAACCCCAAAACAGACAAACACGCCTGTAATGATCCAGATTTAATCCCGTAGGGATGGCATATCAGATAGACCGAACCCGCACACAAGGCACGGTGTGAATCTCGTGGGGATGGCATTTCAGATAGCCCAAACCCGCACACAAGGCACGGTGTGAATCCCGTAGGTATGGAATTTCAAATAGACAATCCGCACACAAGGCATGGTTTGAATCCCGTGGGGATGGTATGTGGGTGTTTTATGAACATACAGAACCGATTCGGCCGGATGCCCAGATATATCGTCCAGAAGGGACTCTCAGGGGGGCGGAACATCTATCTGAAATACCGTCCCTAGGGGACTCCCTCTGGCTTGGCCTTCCGTTTTCTATCTGAAATACCGTCCCCAGGGGACTTTACTTGCCAGATATCCCTTGTTTGTATCTGCGTAATCGTCTGCATGTGGCCCGCAAATGTCAAAAACAACCATAATCGCTCTTCGGGATTTGCCGAATCCGCCCCAAAGATCAATACGGGATAAATACGGGATCAATACGGATTTCATCCGTATTGATCCCGTATTTATCCCGTATTGATATTGGGAGCCAAGTGGGATTTACCGGGAAAATTAGCGTTAATCTTCCGGATCGTCTGCCGGGGGCTGGGGATTTTCCTTTGGCCAGCTGTTTTCCGGAGGCGGGGCATCTTCCCGCGGAGGCCAGTTTGATTCCAGGGGAGACTGGAACTGAGTCTGGGGCTGCGGTTTCTTTTTGCGCAGCAAGAAAAAGAGGGCCACGCCCAGAACCGCAAGCAGCGGGATCACCCAAAGGAGTGAACTGAGCTTTTTCGCCATCGCCGCCGCTGGGGTGGGAACCTTGTACTGCAGAAAGATCGAGTCACCCTCCGTGCCTTCGAATTCCCAGCTGTAAACGCCCAACGTGTCGTTCCTGACCTTGGCGTTGGTGCTCACCACCTCAAAGGGGACTTTCCAGGTGATCTTGTTTTTCAGAACCTGGTCCATCATTTCCGCCGTTTCGTCCGCGTCCCCGTCAGCTTTGCCGGCGGACATGATTTTGTTCATATCCGGTTTGTAGGATATGGTCAAGAGACTGCCCCCGCTGGTTTTTTCCTCTCTTACGAGAGATGACAGAGGGACTTTGGTGGTGTCCGCGAGCAGGGGAAAAGCGTTCAGATCGGTTATCCGGCCGAATTGCCGGTCTGCCGTTACCCCAATGTTTTCTTCGTCCTCAAAGGCTTTGACCCCCATACCGTAGGTCGCGTAGGCTAGAGAATCGTCCCGGATCCCTTCCTCTGGATCCATCATGCCCTTACCGACCTCTTTGGAGATCTTTTTGGTGAAACTGAAATCCACAGAATTGTCTTTGTTGACGGTGAACACGGATTCGGTGAACACGCATCCGGCCAGCAGCAGCGCGGCGCAGAGAACAAGTGTAAGGCGCATAAAACCTCCTTGGTTTAAAACCTGATGTTGGAATTCATGCTTGGCAGGCGGAGCCGGAACGTCAAGGAAAATATTGATTTTCCGCGCCGCGAGTGTTCTATTCCGGTATACGGGAACGCTCAAACCCGGATGAGGCTGAATCGAAGTCGATTTTATGCTTGACAGAAAGCGGCGCTTTGGCTGAGGCTCCGAAACGATATTATGCGCAGTTATCCGGCTTTACTCCTGCTCGCGGCGCTGTTGGTAGCAGCACCAGTCCTGGCGTGGGCAAAAGCGCCGGAACGGGTGGTGCTGAAAGTGTTCGAACTGCCCGATCCGCGCAAGACAGACGCCTATTCGCGAGCCAATCTGGCGGTGGTGGAGGAGTTCCGCAAGAAATTCCCCCACATAGAGTTGAGGGCCTTTTCCGGCATCCAGATCGAGAACATGGACCTCGACGCCGGTCCGCTGATGGCCATCGCCGGCGGAGTGGCGCCCGATATCCTCTACGTCAATTTCCGCCAAAGCGACACCTATATCCAAAACAATTTCCTCTATCCGCTGGACGAATTTCTGGCCACCGAAGACCCCGCGGCGCTGGCCTTGCGGGTGGAAAAGCCTGTCTGGCAGGTGATCCGCCGCGTCCGCAAAGGCAGCAAAACTGAACAAACCTGGATGCTGCCCTACGAAACGCTGGTGCGGGTGCTGATGTATCGCAGGGACGTGTTTCGCAGCGCGGGGCTGGACCCGGACAAGCCGCCCCGAACCTGGGATGAGTTTTACCGCCATGCCCGGCTGCTCACCGATCCGGAGCAAGGAGCCTGGGGCACCGTTTTAGCCTCCGGCCCCCAGGCGGCCTACGACTGGCTGCCCTTTTTGTGGGCGGCTGGGGGAGACGCGGTTACCTATGACCCCCGGAAACAGGAGTGGCGCGCCGCTTTCGCCGGTGCTGAGGGCGAGGTTGCGATGGAATTCTATCTGAAGATCGCCGCCACCACCTGGCGCGACAACCAGGGCCGCGAGCAGAGAGGCTTTGCCCTTCGTGAAGGGGACTGGGGCTATCTCTGGCAGGAAGGCAAGATCGGCATGCGGATGGACTATCTTTCCCAGCAAAACCTCGGCGGAGTTTACGATCCTAATCTCTACGGCTTCGCCCCTTCGCCGGCCGGTCCTTCCGGACGCGGAGGCAGCGAGATCAACTGCCGTATGATGGGCATCTTTTCTGGGGCGGGGGTCAGCAACAATTCCGGCGTGGGCGACCGCGAACCTGAAGCCGTGCGCCAGGCCGCCTGGGAATACATCCGTTTCTACGATTCGGAGCAGGCCCGACGGATCCGCATGAAGGTAATGGTGGACAGCGGCTACGGACGCATGCAAAATCCTGTGTTCCTAAAGCGTTACGGCTATGAGGAATATCTGCGCTACGCGCCCGCGGGCTGGCTGGAAACCTTCGAGACCGCCATGCGCGAAGGACGCCCGGAACCCTTTGGCGACAACTGCCAGAAAGTTTATGAATACATGACCATCCCGCTCGAAGAACTGGTGGCGCTGGACCTGAAAGGCAAGCTGCCAAAAGATCCGATCCAGCGGCGGGCCGTCATCGCCTCCGTGCTGAACCAAGGCGAGGCGCGCACCAACCAGGAAATGATCGGCCGGATACCACCCGAGACCAAAGCCTTCCGGGAACGGCTGGCGATGCTGATCGCCATCGTCATTTTGCTGGCTTTCTGCTTCACCATCTGGCGGGTTTGGAAGTTGCTGACTCCGGAATCGCAAAGCTATGCCAAACTGAGATTTAAAACTCGCGTATGGGTGATCCTGCTGTTGGCTCCGGCGGTGTTGACCGTCGTGGTCTGGAAATATCTGCCGATGGTTTCGGGCTCGGTGATGGCATTTCAGGACTACCACCTCGTGGGGTCCAGCGCCTGGATCGGTTTTGGCAATTTCGCCGCAGTGCTGTTCGATCCGGCCTGGTGGGCTGCCGTGGGTAAAACACTGTATTACATGGCGTTGCTGCTTGGTCTGGGCTTTTTGCCCCCGCTGTTTCTGGCTATCCTGCTGCAGGAAGTTTCGCGGGGAAAGATCCTCTACCGGGTGATCTACTACCTGCCCGCGGTGATCAGCGGCGTGATCGTCATTTATCTGTGGAAGCTGCTTTACGACCCCTCCGACGCCGGCATCCTGAACCAGCTTCTGCTCACGCTGGGCCTGCCCAAAAGCATGTGGATCAAAGACGAAACGCTGGCCATGCTCTGCGTGGTGCTGCCCACCGTCTGGGCCGGAGTGGGGCCGGGTTCGCTGATCTATCTGGCCGCGCTGAAAAACATTCCCCACGAACTTTATGAGGCAGCGGACATCGACGGCGCCGGTTTCCGGGCCAAACTCCACCACATCGTTTTGCCCAGCCTCAAAGGACTGATCGTCATCCAGTTCATCGCCGCCTTCATCGTGGCCGCGCAGAGCAGCGATTTCATTCTGGTGATGACCTTTGGCGGCCCGAATGAGGCCACCCGCGTGGCGGATCTGATGATCTTTGAAAAGGCCTATCTCTATTTGCGTTTTGGGCTCGCCACGGCGATGGCCTGGATCCTCAGCCTGCTGCTGATGGGCTTTACCGTCTGGCAGATCAAATATATGTCCCGCATGGAGTTCCGTACCGTCCAAGACGACCGGGAGGAAGCCGCGTGAGCATCATCGGCAAGGTCGGGCGCCGTTCATCCAAAGTCCGCTTCCTGAATCTTGGCATCCATCTGGTGCTGCTTCTGGGTGCCGTCACCATGATCTATCCTTTTTTGCTAATGATCTCCGCTTCTCTCAGAAGCAACGTGGACAGCGCCAGATTGAGCCTGGTCCCGAAATATCTTTACAACGACACGGCCCTCTTCCAGAAGTATCTGGAATCCCGCTACAACGAGGAAAGCAGCCGTCTCGCGGACAATTACTCAGGACGCTGGCTGTCCTTTGCCGAGGCGCGGTTGCCGGAGCCAATGAATGCGGCTCCGCAAAAGGATTGGCAGGCATTTCTCGCCGCCCGGCCCCAGACGGTTTACGATTTTTATGTGGCAGAACATTACGGCCGCGGCGTCTATCCGCTCAACCAGCGCCGCTACCGCAAACTGCTCCGGCAGGAGAATGGCAACGATCTCACAATTTTCAACCGTCACTACAACACCGGCGCTCAGAGTTGGGAACAGATCGCGGTGGAGGAAAAGGAGATCCTGGGCCGCAACTATGTGAGCATCGGCGACGGCTATCTGGGGCGTTTTCAGGACTTCAAGCAGGGCATCGAAGCGCGGCACCGCAATTATATCAACCTCGACGGCGCTTTCGCGCAGATGGAACTGGCGCCCGCCTTCAGTGGAGACCTGGCCGCCTTCAACGCCGCCACCGGACTTGAGCTTAACTCTTGGCAGGATATTGTTTTAAGCGAAACCTGCCCCCCTGCTGGCGATCCTCTTCGCCCCTACTGGCTGCATTACGTGCGCGAGGTATTGAACATCCACCATATCGGGCTCGCCGCTTCAGCAGATCCAGCTTTTCAAGCCATGCTGCGGGATAAATACGCGGATGTCGCCATGCTCAATTCCACCTGGCACACGGAACACACAGACTTTAGCGAAGTGCGGATCCCGCTCCAGATCCCGGACAGCGGCGCGCTGGTCGAGGATCTCACCTGGTTCGTGGAAAACCTCGCCGCGCCCGAAAACCTGAGGGTTCGGAACCGCGGCAACGAATTCCGCGACTGGCTGCGGATCAAGTATCAGAGCGTGGACCGGCTGAACAAAGCTTGGGAACCGGGCTTTTCGGACTGGACCCAGATCACTCTCTCAGAAAGGACACCGGCGGAAAACCTGGCCCGCCAGAACGACTGGCTGGAATTCGCCCGCGGAGCTGGTCAAGCCTGGCTGGAACTCCTGCCCGGCGCTCAGAATGATTGGCTGGCCCTGCTCGCGGAGCGCTTCCCCGGGCGGAACGGAACATTGGATCCAAGCAAAGTAAACAATTATCTGGGCGTAAGATACAACTCCGAAGAGGATATCTATCCCAGCCCCAGGTTGCCCCGCGATCCCAAGCCGGCCAAGCTTTGGCGGGAATTTGTGACAACCCGGTCGGCACCGTCTCAATTCCGGTTTGCCCCTTCCCCAGCAGCGGAAGCGGCCTGGCAATATTTTCTCAAGTCCAAATACGGTAAAACAGACAGCCTGAACACAGCCTGGCATCTCGCTCCCACAAGCTTTGAAAACATCCCGCTGCCTGTCCAGCAGATCGAAGCCCAGCTCTTCCGCGAGTACAAGGGCCCGATCAGACGCGAATTTCTCACCCGCAACTACGCCATGGTGCTGGATCAGATGTTCAACGACGCCCGCTCCCTGCGCAACACCGCCATCTACACCCTGCTGGCCATCCTGCTGGCCGTAACCTTCAATCCCCTCGCGGCTTACGCCCTCAGCCGCTTCAAGCCCCGCCTCAGCTATCAGCTCATCCTGCTGTTCATGCTCACAATGGCCTTCCCGGCGATGGTGATGGGCATCCCGAACTTCTTGATGCTCAAGCGTTTGAACCTGCTCAACACCTTCTGGGCGCTGGTGCTTCCCGCCGCCGCGGACGGCTATTTCATCTTCCTGCTCAAGGGCTTTTTCGACAGCCTGCCGCGCGAACTCTATGAAAGCGCCAGCCTCGACGGCGCCGGGGAATTCCGCCTCTTCTGGCAGTTCACGCTCTACCTTTCCAAACCCATCCTGGCCGTGATCGCCCTCGGGGCCTTCAACGCCGCCTACCGCAATTTCCTCTTCGCCTTCATCGTTTGCCAGGACCAGAGCATGTGGACCCTGATGGTGCACATCTACGAACTGATGCAGCGGGCCAGCCTCTCGGTGGGCTACGCCGCCCTGGTGATCGCCGCCATCCCCACCCTGGCGGTCTTCGTCTTCTTCCAGAACATCATCATTAAAGGGATCGTGATCCCGATGGAAAAATAAAGAGGTTCAGATGCACAATGAAAAGATCCATCTCACCCGGATCAAACGCCTGCTGGAGCGGCAAACTGCACTGCTCTATCAGGACAAAGCCGGAGTTAATGTAAAGTATGCTCTCACCGGACAAAATCTCCGCCCCATGCAAATTGGGGAACTCTGGGGAAAGCCCTGGCAGACTGGACACTTTGAACTTCATTTCCATATCCCGCTTGACTATACAGGCAAGCAATACGGTATGTTTTTCGATTGCGACGGCGAAGCCTGCGTGATGAGCAAAGGCACGCCCGTGCAGGGGCTAACCCCCAAAGTTGACTGGTATCACAAAGCAGCAAAACACTTTTTTCCCTTAAACAACAGATGTCGTCCCGGTGGCAGGATTTTTCTGGATATCGAAGCCTCCGCCAACGACCTCTTCGGAGCCGGAAAGCAAGAATATGTCTTGCGCGAATGCCATCTCTGCACGATTGACGAAGAACTCTTCCAAAGGCTTATGGACATCGGGGTGCTGCTCAACCTGGCGGAGGCTTTGCCGGAGAAAACGGTGCGGCGTCAGCGCCTCATTTACGGCCTGGACCAGGTTTGCAATGTCTGGAACACCGATCAGGATAGGGTTGAAGCCCTCTTGCGCGAACTTCTGGCCGCGCCCGCCCATGCCAGCGCACTCACAGCCTTCAGCGTGGGACACGCGCATCTCGATCTGGCCTGGCTGTGGCCCATTTCTGAGACCAAGCGCAAGGGCGGACGCACGTTTGCCAATGCTCTGCGCCTGCTGGAGCAATATCCAAGCTACATCTTCGGCGCTTCCCAAGCCCAGCTGTACCTCTGGATGAAAGAAGAATATCCGGCTCTCTACGCGCAGGTAAAAAAGCAGGTGAAACAAGGACGCTGGGAAATTCAGGGCGCTTCCTGGGTGGAGTTCGACACCAACCTCATCTCCGCGGAATCGGTAATCCGCCAGTTCATGTACGGCAAACGCTTCTTTGAGGAAGAGTTCGGCTCTGCCCCCCGCGTTTTGTGGCTGCCCGACTGCTTCGGCTTTTCCGGCAATCTGCCCCAGTTTCTGAAAGGTTGCGGCGTGGATTGGTTCGTCACCCAGAAACTAAGCTGGAACGAGACCAACGCCTTTCCCCACCACCTCTTCGTCTGGGAGGGGATCGACGGCTCGCGGGTGCTGGCGCATCAGCTTCCCACCAACGATTACAACTTTTCGAACAATCCCTCCTCCTTTCTGGAAACAGAAAAACGCTATGCCCAGAGTGAACTCTGCGACGCCTTTCTGAACCTCTACGGCATCGGCGACGGCGGCGGTGGGCCCACCCGCGACCACCTTGAGTACGGCCTGCGCCAGCAAAACCTCGAGGGCGTGGGCAAATTCCGCTTCGCCCGCTCGTCGGAATTTTTCGAACACCTCGCGGGACTGGACACCAGCCAGCTTCCGGTTGCCTACGGAGAGCTTTATCTGGAGTTTCACCGCGGCACCTACACCACCCAGGCCCGCATGAAACAGGATAACCGCAGCAGCGAGAAGCTCCTGGCCGCGGCTGAGTTCATGGCTGTGCTGGCCGGAAATGCTTATCCGGAAACGCTGCGGCGTATCTGGCAGGACACGCTGCTGCTGCAATTTCACGACATCATCCCCGGTTCTTCGATCACCCCGGTCTACGTGGAAGCACACGCCACCAGTGTTGCCAACCACGCGCTGCTAAAGGACTACCTGGCCGCGACGGCGGGGGACCTTGCAAAAGACGGAAAGCCATGCCAGGAAAACAGTTATCTGGTGATCAACCCTTCCAATCAGGAACTGGATGAATGGCACGCCTTCCCCAAAGAACTCCGGGGCCTGGTACCGCTGAATGAATATAGCACCGAACTGCGCTCTCTGGAAACGGAAAACGCCCTGTTGGCCAGGATCCGGGTACCGGCCTGGGGCTGTCTGCCCCTGCACTTCTCAACCGACGCCTATCTGCCCAAATCCGAGGCGAGTCCAGCTTCCCTTACTTTGGAGAACCGCTTTCTCAAAGCGGAGGTGACCGGGACTGGCGGCATCAGATCCATTTGGGATAAAGAACTGGAGCGCGAACTGCTGGTGGCGGAATCCAACCTGCTCCTGCTCTGGGAGGACGAACCCAACAACTGGGGTGCCTGGGACATCAACCATTTCTATCGCGATACGGCACCCCAAACAGCCGTCAGCGCCACTTTGAACCAAGACCTCAGTTTCTCTCTGGAAGGAGAGTTCAGCCGCGTGGTCCAAGATATCCGCATCGGCAAATCCAGCCTGCGCCAGACGATCGAATTGCGCTGTGATGACCGGCTGCTGCGCGTCAGCCACGAGATCGACTGGCAGGAAAAACACAGGATGCTGCGCACGCATTGGTTCACCGCGGTGCACAACGGGATCGCCAGCTACGGCATCCAGGCCGGCGTGATCAAGCGCAGCAGCAAGCCTAAAAACGCGGTCGAAGCAGCCCAATTTGAGGTTCCCGCCCAACGCTTCGCCGACCTTTCCCAGCCGGATCACGGCTGCGCGCTGCTCTGCGACGTAAAATTCGGCTACCGCGTTGTGGACGGCCAGATGGAATTGAACCTTCTGCGCAGTCCCGCCGACGTCGATCCCACCGCCGATATCCACAGCCACTCCTACAGTTACGCCTTCTATCCCCACAGCGGCGATTACGAGCACAGCGATGTTTTCAACCAGGCCGAACGCCTGGCCCACAGCCTGATCGTGGTACCGGTGCAAAATCTGCCCAAAAACCTGCCTGAGCCCCTGTTCCGCCTGGACAGCAGCCACGTGAACCTGGATACGGTCAAGCCCGCGGAGGACGGCTGCGGCATCATCCTGCGCTTCCATGAATACAAGGGCCAAAGCGGCACCGCGTTGCTGTTCTGCGCCCAAACCCAAGCCCAGGTAAGAGTTACCGACCTGTTGGAACAGCCGCTGGCAGCAGCTCCGATCAAGCTCGACCCCTACGATCCGCTCAGCTTGGAATTCCGGCCTTTCGAGCTCAAAACCATCCTTTTGGAGGAACTGCCATGATCCCCATTCCAAAACAAATACGTGTGTTCAAAAAGCGCTTCTGGATGACCTCCAAAGTCGACTACCAGCGCAACGCCGATCTGCCCGACCAGCTCTTCCGCTTTCTCGTGGCCGACCTCGACGCTTACTATCACAAACTGATCAGCGATGGTTTCCTCGACGACGATCACACCATGAGCGTCAGTTTCAAACTCGCCCCCTTCACCCGGAAAGTGCCGCCCGACTACTATTTCCTTAAGGTGGACACCCTGTCCATCCAGATCCAGGCTGAATCGCCAAACGGCATCATCCACGCGTTGCAAACCTTGAAACAGCACCTGTTTAAAGCCTGTCATTATGTCCTTGACGAGTATGACGAACCCGGCGACCTGCCCTGTCTGGAAATCAGGGACTGGCCCAGCTATCCTTGGCGGGGACTGCATCTGGACGTTAGCCGCCATTTCTTTGATTTCAAGTTCGTACAGCGCTATCTGGATTGGATGGCGCGTTCCAAGCTGAACAAGTTTCACTGGCATCTTTCCGACGACCAGGGCTGGCGCCTGGAAAGCCGGAAATTCCCTCGCCTGCACGAGATCGGCGCTTGGCGCAAAGAGGCCGACGGCAGCGTTTACGGCGGCTACTACACCCGCCGCCAGGTGCAGGCGGTGCTGGACCACGCGGCCCTGCGCGGGATCGAGGTGATCCCCGAGATCGATGTTCCCGGCCACGCGATGGCAATCCTGGCCGCCTATCCCGATCTGGCCTGCCTTCCGCGGGATTTTGAGGTCCTCAACGTCTGGGGTGTTTCCGAAGACATCCTCTGCGCCGGAAAAGATGAGGTGATCGGCTTTCTCAAGGAACTGTTCAGCGAGGTGGCGGAGCTCTTTCCCGGCCAGTATGTGCATCTGGGCGGCGACGAAGCCCCCAAGGCCAGATGGAAAGAGTGTCCGCGCTGTCAGGCCAGGATCCGGGATGAAGGCCTGGCCGGCGAAGAAGCGCTGCAGGGCTGGTTGGTGAAAACCCTCGCCCAACACCTGCGGCAGCTGGGCAAGACCGTGATCGGCTGGGATGAGATCCTCGATGGCCAGCCCGGCCGGGAGCCGGTGGTGATGGCCTGGCGCGGAGACGGGATCGAAGCCGCCCGCAAAGCCCACGACAACGGCAACCGCTACATCCTCTGCCCCTACACCAAGCTCTATTT
>CAZVXH010000084.1:0-10289 GCA_964631015.1 uncultured Candidatus Cloacimonadota bacterium
GGGTACCTGGACCCGTTTCAGTGACTTTGCCAACATCCCCACCATCAATCCCAACGGCGCCCCCAGCGATACCACCGGCTATTACACCAATCCGGACATGAGCGACATCCCCTACGGCGACAACGGTGAAATGTACTGGGGCATCTCCAACTCCGGCCACTTCAACGTTGTGGTGGGCCAGGACGGCAAGATCCACGTTCCCGGCATCTGGGCCCTGAAGGCCTACAGCGGCTATTACTATCCCGCCCTGCAGTTTGTGAAAGAATACGTCTACGACATCAACACCCACGAATTCGAGATCCGCGACATCTTCCCCCAGCAGGATCCCAACGATACTTTCAACGGCACCTTCACCCCCTGGGACATGGAAGCGCCCTGGGGCGAAGTCGACCAATACGGCGGAGACGCAGTTAACGGCTACTTCCCCGCGATGTTCTCCGACTGGCCCTTCCCGCACTGGGACCAGGCCGCCCACACCGACCTGATGTTCTTCCACTACAACGGTATCAAACTCTCCGAGCCCAACGACCGGGGCATGATGGTCTGCATCTGGCAGGATTCAGACCGCGCCCGGATGTTTAACTACTACTCCGACACCGATTACGCCGCCTACGCCCAGACCCCCGAGATCTATATCTCCGCTTCCCCCGACAACGGCAATACCTGGAGCGAACCCATCTCCCTGAACAACGTGGAAACCCCGCAAATGGCAGGCATCAAGCCCATGTACGTTTACCCCGCGGACAAAGTGATCTTCACCGGAATGCAGGGCGCCAACGAGGTCGGCAAGATCGGCGTGATGTTCTACAACGATTTCACCTGGGGCTCCAATGTAAACTCGCCTCCCTACCATCCCACCCCGGACGGCGGCGAAGTGATGTTCATGGAACTCGAGATCGTCTTCCCGCTCGGCTCGGCCTCTGATGATCAGGCTGTAACCCCCGTGGCCAGCCTGCTGCTGCAAAACTACCCCAACCCCTTCAACCCCGAAACCAACATCAGTTTCGACATGCCGGCCTCCGGGCCCGCCCGCCTCGAGATCTACAACGTCAAAGGCCAGCTCGTGAAAACCCTGGCTGATGCCAACCACGATTTCGGCCGCCACAACTATGTTTGGAATGGCTCCGACAACGGCGGAAACAGCGTCTCCAGCGGCATCTACTTCTATCGCCTGACCACCAACGGCCACAGCGAAAGCCGCAAAATGATGCTGATGAAGTAAACCCAACTTACCGGAACGCGTCCGGTATAAATATCCCGGGACGGCCGTTTTGGCCGTCCCCTTTTTTGTGTTTTCCCGCGTTTGGCTCCAACGATCAATACGGGATAAATACGGGATCAATACGGATTTCATCCGTATTGATCCCGTATTTATCCCGTAATGATAATGGGAGCGATGTGGGTGTTTTCCGTGATTGGTTTATAATAGAATTTTACGAGGTGTAATTTATGGGGATCTGGGTGGTGCGGGTCGGACCATGTTATTTCCGCAGCATCAGCCAGACAAAGAAGGGACAGCCGACCGCGGCGGTGACCACTCCCACGGGCAGTTCGATGGCGGCGATGTTTTTGGCGATGAGGTCACCCAGCAGCAAAAAAATCCCCCCGGCGGCGAGGGACCAGAGATAGACCCTTTTTTGCCCGGAAGGCACAAAAAAACGCACCACGTGGGGAATGATGAGACCCACGAAACCGATGATGCCGGCGTAGGAGACGGTGATGCCGATAAGCAGCGAGGTGAGGATGAAGATCTCTTTGCGCACGCGGGATACGTTGATGCCCACACTTCCGGCGTAGACGTCTCCCCCGCTCATGATGTCCAGGGCCGGAGCGCGAAACCACAGCCAGGCCAGGATCAGCAGCGAAACGCCCATCAGCCCAAGGAAAAAGGTCCATTCACCGTGGGTGAAGACATGGCCCAGATTGCCCATCAGGGTGCCCAGAATGATCATGGTGTCTTTCTGGAAAAGGTACATCACCAGCGAAATCCCAGCCGCGAAAAACATGCCGGCGATCACCCCCGCGATCAGCAGCCGGCTGCGGTCGAAGCTGCCTTTTTTCTGGGCCAGGCGCCAGACCACAAGCAGCGTGGCAATCGCGCCGATGAAACCGCCCAAAGGCATCAGCAGAGTGAGTCCCAGCACTCCGAAGAGGATGGCGCCAAAAGCCGAACCGGAGGAGATGCCCAGAATGTAGGGCTCCGCCAGAGGATTGGCCAGCATGAGTTGATACACCGAGCCGATCCCGGCCAGAGCCATGCCGGTAAAAACGGTGAGGATCAGCCGCGGCAGGCGCAGTTCGGTCACAATGTTCGCGTCCGCGCCGCCGCCAAAGAGGTAGAGGGCCACGATCAGAACTCCGGCGACCGCCAGCAGCAGCGCGAAAAGCCGACCGCGTCTCATCTAATCACCAGCCGGGAAAAACAGCCGATGCAGGCGCTGCAACCCTTCCAGAGTGCGCGGGGTGGCCTGTTGGATAAGGTCCGGATCGAGATCGGACTCGAAATAAACACGCTGTTCGCGGATGGCGGGAATATCCTGCCAGCCTTTGCGGGCTAGAATGGAGTCCAAATTGTCGCGGGAATAGCAGATCATGATGTCCGGCCTGGCGTTCACCACGTCTTCCGGACCCACGCGGGCGTAATCGCGCTCGAGGGCGCTGAAAATGTTGTCTCCGCCGGCGGCTTCGATCACTTCACCCACGAAAGAGGCGTCGGAAACACTCATCAGCGGATCACGGTAGATTTCCAGATAGACTTTGGGACGGGCCACGCCCGCCGTTTTGGTCCGCATGGCCGCGATGCCTTTGCCCAGGCTGTCGGCCAAAACCTTTGCCTCCGGGGATCTGCCGATCAGGCTGCCGATCTCCAGAACCACACGGGGCAGGTCATCCAGCTTGCGGGGATAGATCTGGGCAACTTTGAGGCCCATTTTCCGCAGGTCTGTGGTGAGCGCTTCCTGTTCCAGGGCGGAAGTGAACACCAGATCCGGTTTGAGGGCCAAAATGGCCTCTTTGCCAACCGCTCCGAAATTGCCCACTTTCTTTATCCGCGCGAGTTCAGGCGGATAATCGCATTCCTGGGTGATTCCCACCAGCTGGCCGGCTCCATCCAGAGCGGCGATGATCTCCGCCACTTCCGGAGAGAGAACCACGATCCGTGTTTGCCCCGATGCCTCTTCCCCACTGCCGCAAGCGCCGGTGATCAGGATAGCAAAAAGCAGCAGAATCCCGACCGGTCCAGCGGCAAGCCTTTTCAATTCAAGATGTCCACTCGGATCTGCGAGGTGTCGCTCAGCCAGGACACTTCGTCCCTGACCTCGGATATATCCTTGCTGTAGAGCCGAATGCAGCCATGCGAAACGAACTTTCCGATCGAAGAGGGACTGCTGGTACCGTGAATGCCTATCCCGGTCCAGCTGCCTCCGGAGAAGCTGCCGGAGCGGGTGTTCACGGAAAAGAACCAGGGCCCATAAACTCCCGGCCCGCTTTTTTTGCCGGTTTCCGGTGAGGTATAGCGCCAGGTACTTGAAGCGCTGATCGAAGCTACGTTGAAGTGCCCTTCCGGGGTGGCCAGGTCGCCAATCCTGGTTTTATCCTTGTTATTTTTGCCCGTGGCCACAGGATAGGTCTTCAGCAGCACGCCGTCTTTGTAGAGATGCAGTTTGTGATCGGTTTTTTTGATGATGATGTAGTAGCCCGAGGTGATGTGCCTGGGCTTGCGGTTTTTCCAGGCTTGCAGGCTGTCCGTATAAGCCGGGAGCACCCTCAGGGCGCCATCTTTGGTGACCAGTTCTTCCGGCCCCTGGGTCTTGGATACCGCTTCCACATTGCCGGTGGAATTCGGCCTCTGGCCCCAAATGACTCCGGAATACAGTAACAACAGCAGCATAGTCGCCATGATCTTGCAGCTAATCTGTTTATTCAATGTAACCTCGTATGATCCGTATTTTTTGTACAGTTCCCACCATCCCGGCGTGTGGGTGTCAATCACCATTGGCAAGCATATTTGTCAACTGCTTTTTATACCTGTCCCCGGGCAAAATCCCGCAGAATGATTCAACCGGATGGTCCGGCCGTCCGAGCGCGACCGGGGTAGGGATTTTTCAGTTGACGTAATCCGTGAAACAAATTTACAGGAAACGCATTCAGACAAGCGTACATACAATGATACAGATATTTCAGGAGATCAGATGAAACGAGCTTTTTTACTGATCCTGGTACTCGCGGCCATGGCCCTGAGCGCCAAGGATCCCGATCCCAAAGCCATTCTCGGCAAGATCGACAACCAGACCTTCACCTACGCCGAATACAACAAGATCCTCGGCAACTATTTCAGCTACCACCAGTCGCAGAAAGGCCGGGCCCTCACCGACGAGGAAAAAGCCGACCTGAACAACCGCTGCTGGGAAGAACTGGTGGGCCGCCACATCTACGACAAGGCCATCAAAGCCGGCAAGGTCAAGATCACCCAGCAGGAGCTGCTGCGCGAAGCCAAAAAGAACCCGCCCGCCGGGGTGAAACAGATCCCGGAACTGAAGACCAAGGGCAAGTTCGACAAAAAGCTGTATGAAAAAGCGCTGACCGAATCCAAGGATTTCCGCGAGGCCGTGCTGGCCGAGGTGAAAAACTATTACCAGTACACCAAGCTGCTGGAAGCGATCCGCTCTGAAGCCACGGTGGTGGAAGACAGCGTGCGGGTGCAGTGGGAACACGACACCGAGTTGGTTGACGCCAAGATCATCTTTTTCGACGCCAATCGCCAGCCAAATGTGGTGGCCACCGAAGACGAAGCCCGCGAATATTTCACTCAGAGGATTGAAGAATATCGCAAAGACGACTGCCGCCGCTACCGCTACGTCAAATTCGCCAAAGCACCCTCAGACGCGGATTCACTGGCGGTCTACGAGCAAGTGCTGCAGATCTACCGCGACCTCAAATCCGGGGCCGATTTCGCGGCTTTGGCCCGCCAGTTTTCCCAGGATCCCGGTTCCGCCCCCAACGGCGGAGATCTGGGTTGGTTCGGCCGAGGCAGGATGGTGGCCGTTTTCGAAGAGACCGCCTTCAACACTCCGCTGGGCGGAATCTCCGAACCGGTGCTCTCCCAATTCGGCTGGCACATCATCCAAACGCAGGACCGGCGGACCACCGCGGGCGCTGAAGAAGTTTTGGCCCGGCACATCCTGATCAAACTCGAACCGAGCCTGGCCACGCAACAGGCGATGAAAGCCAAAAGTTCGCAAGTCTATGAACTGGCCAAACAACAAGGGCTGGTCAGCGCGGCAGCGGATCTGGATCTGAAGGTGGAGGAAAGCACCGTGTTCCAGGCCAAGGACACTTTTGTGCCTGGCATCGGCAGGGATCCGGGCCTGGTGAGTTTCGCCTTTGCCAATCCTGAAGGCGCACTGGCCAACATGTTCACGTCGCCAGCGGGCGATATCTTCGTCTGCGAAGTAGCGGGAGTTTATCCTGTCTATTACCCCACTTTTGAAGAAGAACGCGCCAAGGTGATGAACAGCGCCAACAGTGCCAAACGCGGGTACACCATGAACGCCCAAGTGCAGAGTTTCTTGAACACTGTCAAGCCCGAGCAGTATCTCTCCCAGGCAGCGGCCGACAGCATCATGGTGGTCGAGATCACCGGCCACAAAAAAGGCGACAACCTCAGTTCCATCGGCAAGGTGGCGGCGATCGAGGAAGCGCTTTTCAACACTCCGGAAGGGACTTTCGCGCCTCTGATCAGCGAAGCGATGCGCTGGTTCCTGGTGAAAGTGGAAAAGCATCAGCGGCCCGATCCCGCGGTATGGGAAAAGGACAAAAAGAATTTGCTGGCGGAAGCCAAAGACAAGGCCCGGCAGGATCATTTGAACGAATGGTACCGCGCGGAACGTCAAAAAGTGAGCATCACGGACAACCGCCGCGACTTTTATGACCTCAGTTCCACCGGTCAGATGATCAAGCTCTAATTAGAACCAGCTTCGCCCCGGCCGCGGGGGGCCGGTGGGCGGAAGACATTGACGGGGCCAGCAGCCGGAAATGGCTTCTGGTCCCGTTTTCGTGGGCTGCCGAACCCTGCAGGCCAACCAAGGCAAACAGTGGGTTCAGGCCTGGCGGAAGCGGGTCTTCAGCCGGGACGACAGGCAGAGGTTTCGGGGTGGAAGTGGATCATCACCCGGCGCAGACCGCCCTCGTAATGCTCCAGCAGTTTTTCTTCAACCAGGTGAGCGATCTTGTTGCCCTCCTCCACGCTGATGGAGCCATCCACGCAGATCGAAAGCTCGAGCGTGTAGAATGTGCCAAAACGATGCACGCCCAGATCCTCGGTACTTCGCACTCCGTCAACAGAGAGGGCGATCTTTCGCACCGCTGTTCCAAACAACTTGTCTGGAACAGAGTCCATCAATTCTGAGGACGATTCCATGATGATTGTGATACCAGTTTTAAATATGAAGAGAGCCACGACCGCTCCGGCCGCGGGATCCATCCAGAGCCAACCGAGCCTGGCCGCCACCACGCCCACGATCACAGCGCCGGAGGCCATGATGTCGTTCAGATGGTCATTGGCCAGGGCTCTGAGAGTGGGATTCTCGGTCTTGCTGAAGTTTAGTTTGGTAAAGGTAAAGAGATAAATCTTGATCAGCAGGGTGGCCGCGGCGATCACCAGCACCCAAAGCGAGCTTTCAGGTACATCCGCGGGATTGGAGAACAGATCGTAAACCTTGTTGATGGATTCCCAGAAGATGGCAATGGCGGTGGTGATGATGAACGCGCCCACCACGATGGCTGAAATGCTCTCCAACTGCCGGTGCCCGTAGGGGTGTTCCGGATCGGCGGGTTTGTTGGCCTGGCGCATGAAGATCTTCACCGCCACGTAATAGACCATGTCCGAGGTGGAGTTGATGCCGTCGGCCAGCAGGGCCTGCGAGTGACCGACGATACCGATCAGGGATTTGAGGATGGCCAGGATAACGTTGGTGAAAAGGCCAAAATTGACAGTGCGGTTGGTGATGGAGTCTCTGTCGCTCATATTGTAAGCTCCCGTATATCTGGTAGATTTAGTTGGGGTAAAGCCAGACGCAATCTGGCGCGAAAGTCCGCCGCGTCGATGGCCTGGACACCCACGGCCGCGGAATTCAGGGCCCAGGCGCGGATCCGGAAGGGAATCAGCACTCGGGGCCGCAGCTCTTCCACACAGCGTTCCAGGCGGGTGTGGCCAAGTTTCAGGCACTCGGGATGGCGGAAAACAATGCTTGCCCGCGAACTGGCCAGAGCTTCGCGCAGCGCCGTGTAGACTGAATCAGTGAATGCCCCGGGGATGTAGAGAGCTTCCAAACCTTCGTCCAAAAGCTGTTTCAGGGCCTTTTCATTTCCCAGAAGAGAATGCAGGCCGGTCTCGGACCAGTGTCCGCCCGAGTGGCGCAGGATCTGGGTGGAATTCAGCAGTCCTGCATATTCCTGGGGATCGAGCTCCGCCGCCGGAAGCGCGTTAAGCAATTCCAGGCGCCTGATCTCGCCGATGATGGCGGAGATGCTGCCAAAACTCGCTCCGATCAGCACAACGACCGCGTCCACCGCCTCGGAAAAGGCGATCGATTTGCGGTCCAGCGAGCCGTCGATCAGCACTTTCTCCGCGCCCCGAAACTGCATCGCGCGCAGAACGGAGATCTGTTCGGAAACCGAGCCCGGCCCGGTGATCTCGGTTTGCAGCGGCGCCAGGCTCCGCGCCAGCCAAAGCGGCCGCGCCGCGGTACCGACCGGAAGTTTTTCCAGGACCGCCACCCCGCCGCCCAGTTGGTCCAGGGTGGGGGTATCGCAGCAGAAAATCGTGTCCGGATCGAGCTTCACGGCGGGTTTGGGCACGCGGAAAACGCTGTCGCGCTCCTCGCCGTCGATCCCGGTGCTGAATACACCCCAAATGCCGTCCCGGCGCAAAGACAGCAGGTGGTTGAGCAGGGTGGTTTTACCCGCGTTCTTGCAGATGCCCACGATGGCCACAGCCCGCGCTTCCGCGGTCTGGATCCATTCGAAGGGACCCGCACCGGGTTTCATCCGTTGGTCCGGCTTATTTGCCGCGGCGTTTGTTGCGGCGTGTGTCTGCCGGCCCCATGGAAACTTTTTTGCCCCGCAGCAAGGCCATCAGGCCTTCCGTGGAGCGGCGTTCGGGCGCGCAGCGCGCTTTGTATTTCTTGTCGTCCAGAGGCGTGTATTCCGGTTCCGTGTAAGCCGTGATGAAGCCTTCATAGTTGCGCAGCACAACTCTGCCGGGCATCTGGGAAATGATGTAGTTGGGCATCACGGGGATCTTGCCGCCGCCGCCGGGAGCGTCCACAACGTAGGTGGGAACGCAGAGTCCGGAGGTATGGCCACGCAGGGATTCGATGATCTCGATGCCTCTGGAAACGGGGGTGCGGAAATGGGCGATGCCTTCCGAAAGGTCGCACTGATAGATGTAATAAGGCCGCACGCGGTTGCGTACCAGAGCGTGCACCAGAGCCTTCATCACATCCACGTGGTCGTTGATGCCTTTCAGCAAAACACTTTGGTTGCCCAGCACCACTCCCGCTTCAGCGAGTTTGGCCAGGGCGGCCGCGGCCTCTTTGGTAAGCTCGTTCGGATGGTTGAAATGGGTGTTCAGCCACACGAACTTATACTTTTTAAACACGGCGATAAGTTCGTCCGTGATGCGTTGCGGCATCACCACCGGTGTTCTGGTGCCGATACGGACGATGTCCACGTGGTCGATCCTGGCCAAGCGGGCCAAAACCTCATCGATGCGGGCATCGCTCATGGTGAGCGGATCGCCTCCTGAGAGGATCACGTCACGCACTTCCTTGTGCTGTTCAATGTACTGGATGGCCCTGTCCACATTTTCCCTGGGCATCGGAGCGTCGTATTCCCCGGCTTTGCGGCGCCGGGTGCAGTGACGGCAGTACATGGCGCACTGGTCCGTGAGCAGCAGCAGCACGCGGTCCGGGTAGCGGTGGGTCATGCCGGGCACGGGCGCGTCGGCGTCTTCGTGCAGGGGGTCCGCCATGTCGGAGGGGTCCTCAGTGCTTTCCGCGATGCGGGGAATGGCCTGCAGGCGCACCGGGTCGAGCGGGTTTTTGGGATCGATCAGGCTGAGGTAGTAGGGTGTGATGGCCATGCGAAAGGAAAAACTCTTGGATTTGGCGACGGCCTCTTCCTCCGGCTGAAGTTCGATATACTTCTTCAGCGTTTTGAAATCGGTTACGCGGTTGCGGATCTGCCAGTGCCAGTCATTCCACTCTTTGGCGGTGGCGAGCGAACGGATCTTGATGATGGGGGCCATGTTTACCTCACTGATCGGTGTATCTTGTTTGGAAAATTTCCATCAGCACGGGGTTGCGGCGCAGCAGATCGATGGAGATGGCGGCGTGATGGCGCGCGTAGCCGTTGCCGAGGATCATGTCCACATCCGCGCCGATCCCTTCGGCACCGAGCGCGGCCTTGGTGAAAGATGTGGCCATGGAAAAGAAATAGACCAGGCCGCGGTCCTTGCAGGCCATGATGGAGGGGAGTTCGGTGTCTTCGATGTTCACCACGTTGATCACCACATCAGCCATCTGGCCGCGAGTGTGGCGCGCCACTTCCTGCTGGATGGTGAGGGCGTCGGTGGCGTCGGCGATGATCACTTCGTTGCAGCCGGTTAGTTTGCAGGTTTCGATGTAGGTGGGATTGCGCACGATGCCTATCACCTTGCCGGAAACGCCCACCCGTTCGCGGGCGATAGCGTTGCAGAGCACACCGCTTTTACCGTTGGCGCCCAGGATCACCACCGTATCGCCCGGTTTCGCCAAACGTTCCACCTGGGCTGGCGCGCCGGCCACGTCCAAAACTGACAGCGCCAGATTCTCGTCCATGTCGTCCGGCAATTTGGCGTAAATGCCGCTGCTGAAGAGGATCGCCTGGCCTTCGATCTCCACCTGGTCCTTGTCCAGAAGCACGCGCTTGACCTTGGTGATCTGCAGCGGAGTGAGGGATAGCGAGACCAGGCTGGCGATGGTGTCGCCCACGGCGATCTCGTCGTCCATTTCAAACTTGGGGCCGATCTGCGCCACCCGCCCGATCAGCATTCCGCCGGAGCCGGTGTCCTCGTTCTTGTGCTTGCCGGTGCGGTTCACCAGGTCGATGGCGTGGTCCGCGAAAGCCTTCTCCATGTCCGTGTGGCCCTGGGCCAGCAGCTTGTTCTTGATCTGGTGGAAAGAGGCGGAATCCACGTTGAGGCGGATCACGTCGATGAGCAGTTCGTTGTCCCAGATCTCGCTCATGTC
>CAZVXH010000085.1:0-10192 GCA_964631015.1 uncultured Candidatus Cloacimonadota bacterium
GGGTGAAGAGGGAATTTGTAGAAATAGCCGGCGTAGATACGGGTGAAGGAGCTCATCAGCGCATCGTTAACGGCGAAATAATTCTGGTAAACACGGATGTTGTTACCCACTATATATGGGGGGCTGTATGTAAATAGTTGAAAACTGGCTAAGGCCGTGCGCGCGGGCTGGAGTCCAGGTAACACTGGCTCTCTATCAAACTTGGTGGGGTGGAGTTAAGGGCATCTTGATCACGTACTAAAAGTGGGCTGCCGAAATCTGTTAGGCAGAGACAGTATACTGGCTAAAGCGAGCTCCGCTTACTGTGGCAAACGGATTTTGCCACCCCAAATCTGTGGTTCGTCCAGCCCTACTCACTCGATTTGAAAGAGAGCCTTAATACACACCCTTTCACCCTTGCACAACTGTTTGTCGTTGCTCCTACGCCGCCCGACTCCAGCGGAGGTCACGCCATTTCCAGCCTCCACTTGTGCTTCGGGTTGACCGGGTGAAAGTCCTTTCTCTTTTCTCTGTGTCTCCGTGCCTCTGTGTTAACAGGGTTGGCTATTCCCGCAAGGGCTGGATTCCGGGGCCCCCTCCCCGGAATGACAGGCTGGGGCTGGGTGGAGGAAAGGACAGGGTTGGCTATTCCCGCAAGGGCTGAATTCCGTCACTACGTTCCGGAATGACGTAGGTTTGGGGCTGGGTGGTTGATATGGCTGGATTCCGGGGCCCCCACCCCGGAATGACAGTCTGGGACTGGGTGGAGGAAAGGACAGGGTTGGCTATTCCCGCAAGGGCTGGATTCGATTCACCCCACCGGCCAACAAGTTGTCCGTAGAGGAACCCGACGTTGCTGCGTTCCGGAATGACGTAGCGGGCCTGCACTTCGGTGTGGGCCTTTGTTTAGCGAAAAAAATGAGGAGCTCAGGGCAGCAGTTTGAGCGCTTCCCGGGCCTCATGTTCCGCGGCGGGGTCACCGCCGATCTTGAGGCATTCGAGCAGCCAGCCGCGGGCGGCGGCGTGATCCCCCAAGGCGAGGTGGATGGCGCCGATGTGCCAGGCGATCTCGGCGGGCAGTTCCTCCTGTTGCTGGGGCAGGGCCATCAATTTAAGCGCCGCAGCGAATTCGCCCTTGAGGTAGTGATACCAGGCGAGGCTGTCCAGGTAGTAGATGTTGTCGGGTTCGAAGAGGATGGCGTGGCGGATGAGCGCGGCCGCGGCCTCGAGGTCCTCGCCCCCGAGCAGCATGCGGTAGCCCATGTCGTTGTTGTAGGCGGGGTTGTCCGGCCAGTTCAGCAGGGCTTCGCGCAGGGTTTGCAGCTGGAGTTCGGGGCGCTGGTTGAGGTGGTAATAGCTCATCAGGAAGGAATAGTCTTCTTCGGAGAGGGAGTGGGCGGCGCGGAGGTGGAGGATGAGCTCGTGGCGGGCGTCGATGAGGCCGGTGTAAGAGCTGTCCCGGATGGTGGCCGCGAAGGCGGTGAGATAGCGGGCGGGTGGCCCCGGAGGGAAGCGGCGTTCCACCTCGGCGACGAAAGCGGGCCAGGCGGCGGGATCCTCGAGGCTCCAGCTATCCTGGGGCTGGGAGGTGAGGCCGGAAACGTAATAGCTGAGGATGTCGTCGAAATATGCGCTGGCCGAAAGCAGGTCCAGCCAGACCGCGAGGGGCTGTCCATCCGGATGGAGGAGGGCGTTGGCGATGAGCATCGCGTGGAGGTTTTGCGTATCAGCGGCGGGGAGGGCAAGAGTGTCCAGGGAGGCGGAGATCCTGGCCAACAGGTCGGGGCGTTGGCCCATCAGCGCGGCCAGGGCGAGGGAATTGAGCAAGTCCGGGTCGCCGGTGGCCAGGAGGGTGTCGGCGAGGGCGATGAGCAGCGGGTTGCGCCCGGTGATCCAGTCCGATCCGGCCAGTTGGAGCATGCGTTCGCGGTCGTTGGGCCAGCTGAGCTCGGCGAACCAGCGGCGGGTGAGTTCCAGATCCGCGTGGCGCGCGCTGTAGTCGGCCAGGTAGGCGTAGGAGGCGTCGTCGGGCTGAAGTTCGTGAGCGCGCAGCAGGGCTTCCTTTTCCTTGAGGGGATCGTAATAAAACCAGATACCGGCGAGCATCCTCAGGGTGGCGGGATCGTCGGCGGCCTTGATCCGGGCGGCGTCGAGCAGGCCCAGCGGGGGTTCGGCGCCGGAGCGCAGGCCGTGTACGAAGAGCCTCAGATCGGCCCGGGAACTGGGATGGAACTCTCGCAGAGCTGAGAGGACCGCTTTGGCGGCGGGCAGATCGCCCTCCTCCTCGTAAAGGTCGGCGGCGGCATAGAGCAGCTCCTCGTCGAGGCCATATTCGCCCTGATAGGCGGCGAGTTCCCGGCGCAGGGCGGCGGCGGACAATTCGTCCAGCTGCCAGCGGGCAAAGGCGTTGAGCAAGATCTGGTGCCGGATCACCTGACCGCGGGGATCTGCCTCGGCGGCTTTGCGCAGCAGGGCGTCGGCGGAGGCGTGGTCGGCGGCGTTCTGCAGGAAAGAGCCCGCCAGAAAATAGTAGATGGAGCGGAAGTTCGGCTGGCCTGGGTCGGGCAGGGCGGGGGTCACGCGGGTGGCGCAGGCTCCCAGCAGCAGACAGGCCAGGGCGGGCGCGATCAGCCTCCGAAAACCGTGTTTCACTTCAGTTCGAGGGATTGGGAAAGCATGCCCAGTTCAAGCAGGGCGGGCAGTTTCCAGCCATCCGGGAAATAGGCGATGTTGTCGATCAGCCAGGCTGTTTTGGTGGGTTCGTGCCAGAAGGCCCAGGTCTGAAATCCTCCGCCGAAACCGCCGTTGCCGGGATTAACCCAGTGGCCGGTGAGACGCAGGCCGTCGAAGCCGGCGATCCTGTCCGGTTCCGCGCGGTAGCGGTCCTGATAGATCTGATCGCCGTCCATGAACATGAGGCCCAGTTGCTGCCTGGTTTTGTAGACCCAATCCGGGGTAACCGCGTTGGCGGCCATCGGTTCGTAATAGACGGAGATGTATTTGTCCGCCTTGGCCCGGGTGGGCTTGGAGGGCTGGAAGATGAAAGAGAGGAAGCGGCCGGCTTTTTCGTCCTTCCAGAGGCGGTAAATGTTGGGCACCTGGAGGGAGAAGGGGCGGGACGCGAAGAATTTGGCTTCGATCACGGGGTTCTGGTAGGCGGCCCAGGCGAGGCGCTGGCGGTAGCGCTCCAGCAGATAGCCGAAGATCTGATCGCTTCTGTCCGCGGCCAGTTTTGCCAGCGCGGCGGAGTCTTTGGCCAGCAGGTAGAGGACAAGCTGATCCCGGGTGTAGTGGTTGCGCAGCACAAAGAGTTCCGCGCCGCTGGTCCGGGCGGCGCTCACGAGGTCCGGCGCGAGGGTGGTGGTGATGTGCAGGGAAACGGGGTCCTGGCCGGCGAGGGTGCCGCAGAGGACGAGGTTTTTGTAGGGTTTGAAAGCGTTGAGTTCGGCCGCCGGCTGGAAGTTTACGGAAAAATACCTTTCCGGCTGTACGATGGTTTCCTCGCGGTTGAGGCTGGTCTCCAGGGGCGCCCGGACCGCGGCCAGGGCGGCTCCCTCCGCGAACAGATGGACCTCGTTGTCCTCGCCGTAGGCGATGGGCTTGGCGGGGTCGATCAGGCGGTCGTATTTCTCAAAGCGGTTGGACGCGACGGAATCCCGGCCGCAACCCGCCAAAACGAGCAGCAGCACGGCCAGGGACAATATAAGCTTCTTCATTTGGCCTCCTATGGTCGGGGACGCTGGCCCGGCCTGAGATAATTTAATCCGCTGGCCAAAGTAAGCAAGGTGACAGCCCCGAACCAGACGTGGGCGGCGGCACGGGCGGCGGGAGCGGCGGCCAGATCTGGTTTCCAGGCCCAGAGGGCGAGGGCCAGGATGATCCCCATCATCTGCAGCACGGTTTTCAGCTTGCCCAGTTTGTCCGCGGGCACGATCACGCCCCGGCGCTTGTAGACCTCGCGCAGGATGGTGATGCCCAGCTCGCGCAGGGCGATGAGGGCGAAGATGGGCCAGATGAGGCGGAAGGGCGGCAGCCAGGTGAGCGCGGCGAGGGCGGAGAGCACCAAAAGCTTGTCCGCCAGGGGATCGGCGATCTTGCCGAAATCGCTGATCACCTGCCATTTGCGGGCCAGGTGGCCATCCAGCCAATCGGTGAAGGAAGCCGCGGCAAACACCAGCAGGGCCCAGGCCACCGGGTGTTCCCCCGCGCTGAGGAAGATCAGCCACAGGAACACGGGGATCAGCAGCACCCGCAGCAGCGTGAGCAGATTGGGCAGGCGGTTACGCACGGGGAGGCTTGGAAACAGTGATGCCATGGGTGCCGGGAGTTTCCGGCTCGCGCATGCTGTTGATCAGGGTGGCCACCAGCACGGCGGCCAGCACGGAGGCGAACTGCACCGCGAAGAAAGACCAGTGCACGGGCTGGGTGATGACGCCCAAAGCCCGCAGCAGATAGTACAAACCCACCGTGACCAGCACCGGCACCACGATCAGGATGCCGTTTTGCCACTTGGCCGCTTCGCCGGACTTGATGTTTTCCAGCACGGTGGCCCGCATCCCGCGGTTCGCCATGGCTTCCGCCAAATAGAGGAAGAGGCGGGCGTAAACAAGCATCAGAAAGACCACCAGCGCCACAAAAAGGGTGGAATTGCTCCAGCGGGAACTGAGCGCGTCCAGCTCCAGCCGGGCCTGGCCCCAGGCGAGTTCCTGGCTGTCGACGTCCTCCCCGCTGAGGCCTTTGGCGGTGAGGATGGCCAGCACTTTCTCGCGGCCGCGGAAGGCGGCGTCCGAAGGCTGGAACCAAAGGGTGAGAATGTTGGGCAGGCGATAATCCTGGGAGGCGTTGGGGAGGCCCAACTCGGGATAGGTTCGCAGCAGTTCCTCCGTGGCCTGGAGTCCGGTTTCGCGGGCGAGGGAATCGATCTCCGGCACTTCACGCTGGAGCTGGACGTAGAGGCTGTCCAAGCGGTCAGGTTCGTCCATGTAAATGTAGACGGGCAGCTCGGCGAGCTGTTCCAGGCGGGTTTGGCGGCTACTGAGATACTGGTGGTGGACAAGGGCCCAGCCCATCAGGGTGAGCACCGCCAACAGCAGGATCAGCAGGAATCTGGAGTTCATATCATAGTCCTTTATGCCGGATATGGCAGATTATGTGTTCTTTCAAGCCAGCGGCGGGGAAGAGGGAAATTATGTCAAGCAAAGTCTTGCGGGCGCCCTCCGAGAGCGCTTCGGAGCGGGCGCGGGGATAGAGCAGGAGAGCGGAGCCGGAGGGGGCCAGGTTGCGCTTCACGCAGGCCAGCACGTCGGGCAGCCCGCCCAGCAGTTCGAAGCGGCTGAGGTTGCGGGACTGGCTGGGACTGGCCTTGCCGCTGCCGGGAAGCAGCCAGGGCGGGTTGGACACGATCAGGCCGTATGGTTCCGCGGCAGTGAACAAGCGCAGGTCGCCGGCGTGAAAAAGGATGTCCGCCTGGCAGAGGAGGGCGTTGGCGCGGGCCAGGCTGTTCAGTTCGGTTTGCACCTCGAGGCCTTCGACGCGCCAGAGGGGACGCCGCAGCGCCAGCATCAGGGCCACGATCCCGCAACCGCTGCCCAGATCGAGCACACGGCGGGGCTGGGGGTCAAAGAGTTCCAGCGCCGCGAGCTGCAGCGCGAAGGAGGCGTGGGAAACAGGCTGGGCGTGGGGGTGCTGACGGATCCGGGGACCTCCCGGCCACAGCTCCACCTGCCGGGAAGGGCTCAGACGGAAAGCTCCAGCATCCGGTCCAGGCTGTGTTTCGCCCGCGCGGCCACTTCGGGCGGCACCCGTACCTCGAACTGCTCTTGCTCCAGCGCCAGCAGCAGTTCGCGCAGCGTGGTCTTGCGCATGTTGCGGCAACGGGCCCGGTGGTTCAGGGCCACCAGTGACTTGGCGGGATAAATGTGGTTCAGGTAATCGGTGAAAGTGGCGTCCGTGGCGATGATCAGTTTGTCGTTGGCCGCCACGTAGCGCAGCATCTGCCCGGTGGACAGCACTTCGTCCGCTTGCTTCACGATGTCTTCGTCGCACTCCGGGTGGGCGATCAGGCGGTAGCCAGGATGGGAGGCGCGCAGATGCTCGAGGTTGCGGAGAGTGAAGCCCCACTGGTGGATGGGACAGTAGCCCGGCCAGACGATCACGTTGCGATTGGCCTGTTTGGCCGCCCAGGTGCCCAGATTCTGGTCCGGAACAAAGAGGATGGTTTCGTCCTGGGGAAAAGAGGAGAGGATCTTTACGACGTTCGAGGAGGTGCAGCAGACGTCACTCTCCGCCTTGACGGCGGCGCTGGAATTCACGTAGCAGACCACCTTCGCGCCCGGATGTTCCGCCTTGAAGGCGATCAGCTGAGCGGCCGTGATCATGTCCGCCATGGGGCAGCCGGCATCTTCCGCCGGCAGCAGCACCTTGGCCTCCGGATTGAGGATGGCGGCGGTTTCCGCCATGAAGCGCACACCGCAAAAAACGATAAGTTTACTTTTGGCCTCTTTGGCCAGCACGGAGAGCTGCAAAGAATCCCCCCGGTGGTCGGCGAGGTCCTGGATGGGAGCGATCTGGTAGTTGTGCGCCAGGATCAGGGCCCCTTTCTCCCTGCGCAGTTTGTCGATCTTTTCAGAGATTTTCACCGTTTCTCCCTTGCCTTCAGTGTCCCGTGTGTCCGAATCCCCCGTCGGATCTGTCGCTTTCTCCAAGTTCTCCGCATTCCACAAAGCTGACCTCCGCCACAGGACAGATCACCAGCTGCGCCACGCGCATACAGGGCTGGATGATGACCGTTTCGGCGGAACTGTTGATCATGATCACCTTCACTTCGCCGCGGTAATCGGCGTCGATGGTGCCGGGGCTGTTCAAGACTCCCAGTCCCTGATGTAGGGCAAGGCCGCTGCGGGGACGCACCTGGCCTTCATAACCGCGGGGAATCTCCACCGCGATGCCGGTGGGAATGGCCGCCCGGTCACCCGGCTCCAGAACCTCCGGTTCCCGCAGGTCCGCGCTGAGGTCCCAGCCAGCGCTGTTTTCCGTCATGCGCTGGGGCGGCAGGGCCGTGAGGCTGAGCAGCTTGAACCGGATCTTCATGATTTGCGGGTGAGCATGTATTCGGCCAAAATGTCCAAAATGACCGCTTTTTCGCCCAGCGGAGCGATGGCCTCACGAGCCTGGGAGATCAGTTCCTGAGCCTTGCGGCGCGATTCGGCCATGCCGTGCACGGAGGGCCAGGTGGCTTTGCTCACATGGGCGTCCTTGCCCACGGTTTTGCCCATCTCGTCGGGATCGCCTTCGATATCCAGCAGGTCGTCGATGATCTGAAAAGCCATGCCGATCTTGTAGCCGAATTCTTCCAGGGCCTTCTGTTCGTCGGCGGAAGCGCCGCCGGCCAGGGCGCCGAAGCGCAGACAGAGTTGGATCAGCTTGGCGGTCTTGTTGGCGTGGATGTATTCGATGGTTTTTTTATCCACTTTTTTGCCCTCGGACTCGATATCCACCATCTGGCCGCCGATCAGGCCGTTCACCCCGGTTGCCTGGGCGAGTTCGCGCACCATCTGCACGCGCAGCTTGGGCTTGATCTCGGCATAGGTGATCAGCTCGAAAGCCCCCACCAGCAAGGCGTCGCCAGCCAGCAGGGCCTCCCCTTCGCCGAAGACGGCGTGGGTGGCTTTTTTGCCGCGGCGGTATTCGTCGTTGTCCAGATCAGGCATGTCGTCGTGGATCAGGGAAAAAGTGTGCAGCATCTCGATGGCGGCGGCCACGGGGGTGATCTTTTCCACTTCGGCTTCATAGATCTGATAGGCGCACATCAAGAGGTAGGGCCGCAGGCGTTTGCCTCCGGCGAACACACTGTAGCGCAGGGCTTTGTGGATGTTTTTCGGATACTCATCCTTGCGGGGCAGATAGCGGTCCAGGATGATGTTAACCAGTTCCTGTTTCTCTTTCATGTCCTTTTTCAGGCGCACTTTTCTATCCATTTTCGGTTCCCTCGTTCTCGCCGGCCTTGATCCTGGAATTGAGCTGCCGGATCTTGAGCTCGGCCCCTTCCAGCGCCTTCTGACAGGCTTCCAGATGCGCTATCCCCTCTTCGTAAAGTTGCACCATCAGGTCCAGGTCCAGCTGTTCCTGCTGCAAACGCTCCACCGTAGCCTCCAGAGAACGCAGCGACTTCTCGAAGTTAAGAAGCGGACTTCCGTTGCTTTCGTTCATTTCATTTATCTCCAATGGTTCGACCGCGCAAGATCAGGCAAAATAATTTACGCGTGTTCAGTCAATATAGCCAGAATCAACCCGCTGGCAAGTTTGATGATGGCAGCGTCGCTCTCCACCAGGTTGCTCACTCCGCGGGTAATGCGGGGATGGAGAGTGAGGCCGGCCAGCGGATAGCGCAGGCCAGTGGAGCCGGCCAATTCAGCCGCGGAGCCCCAGGCCAGCAGGGATAGCTGGCAGCCCCGGCAGCCGTTTAGCAGTGTTTCAGGATCCAGGAACCACAGCTTCTGCCGGGCGGACGCGATCCGGGCCGGAACGCCTTTCCCGTGCAGCATTTCCAGATTCTGCAGCAGGGCCAGGCTGTGGTCGAAACGTCCCTCCAGGCCGTTGCAGATCACGATCTCCCCCACTCCGGCTTCCAGGCACCAGAGCAGCGCGAGCTCGGTGTCGGTCTCGTTCTTGGCGACGGGATGGCGCAGCTGCGGGCACGCGGAATATTGGTTCAAAAGCTCTTCATCCACCGAATCCATGTCCCCGATGATCAGATCAGGAACCAGTCCCAGCGCGTGAACCCTTTGCAAACCGGCGTCCACGGCGATCACCAGGTCTTTGCTCCGGTCGATGGCGGCGTAAGTGCCGAAGATCTCCTCCGGGCTGGTGGCCGTTATCAGCCAGGCGGTTCGGACCCCCGCGCTCATTTGCCGGTGGAGGCGTAGGTATTGGTGTCGAGGCGGTTCAGGTAGTACACCGGGTCCACGGACTTGTCGTCGCGGTAAACCCCGTAATGCAGATGCGAGCCGGTGGACATCCCCGTGCTGCCCATCAGGCCGATGATCTGGCCTTTGCTCACCACTTCCCCCACCTTCACCTTGATGCTGTGCAGATGAGCGTAAAGCGTTCTGTAGCCGTCCACATGGTCAATGTTGACCACCCGGCCCCAGCCGTTTTCCGTCTGGGCCCTGTTCACCACGCCGTCGGCGGTGGCATAGACAGGTGTGCCGGTCTTGTTCGCGATGTCGACGCCCTGATGAAAGCGGTAGTCGCCCAAAATCGGGTGCAGGCGGGATCCCCAGCCGCTCATGAGCTTTCCGAACGTGGGCTGGATGGAGGGAATGCCGTCTCCGTGACGATCAAAATCGTAAGGAAGCCGGAAATCGGCCTGGCTTTCCTGCAGGGCGAGGCCCAAGCGTTGCTTGAGATTGGCCAGCTTGATCTCGATGCCAATCAGCCGCTTTTCCAGGCCGGGATGCACCTGCAGCTTGTTTTCGGGACCGAAGGGCTCATCGCTGTAGGAGGGATAGGCCAAAGTATCCGAAGGAACCGTGATATTCAGGGTGTCCAGGGTGGCCAGCACGGAATCCATCGCTGCTTCGTAGCCGCTTACCTTTTCCTGCAGAAATTCATTTTCTTTTTCCAGTTTGCTTAGCAGCTCTTTGTCGGCGGCGCCAGGACCCCGTCCGGCAAAGACCGCCAGCAAAAGCAGACCCGTCAGCAGCAGCGCTCCCGCCAGCACCAGCACCCAGGGGCGCAGCGCCAGGCTGTGTTTGCTGCCCTGATTGTCCACCGTGAACTTGATCCGGCGGTCCGGAAACAATTCCGGCGGCAGCTGTACTTTCTTGTTTTCTTTCACTTTATTAAGTCTCTCTTTACAATACTGATTTTATGAACAAGAAGCCGTGTGCAAGCATGATCTGGGGGAAATGATGAAAACGAGGGAAATGTAGATCGGAGGCCAAAAAATGGCATCCCGTAGGGGAATCGAACCCCTGTTGCGTGACTGAGAATCACGAGTCCTAGGCCACTAGACGAACGGGACACTCTATATCACGGTTTCCAGCTCAAAATTTGGCGACCCCTAGGGGAATCGAACCCCTCTTACAAGAATGAAAATCTTGTGTCCTAACCGATAGACGAAGGGGTCGCGGCTGGTGATCCAGGTTGGACTTGAACCAACGACTCTCTGCTTAAAAGGCAGATACTCTACCACTGAGTTACTGGACCAAAA
>CAZVXH010000086.1:0-10043 GCA_964631015.1 uncultured Candidatus Cloacimonadota bacterium
CGGCGATGTTCCTGGCCCGGGAGAGGGTGGTAAGCTTGAGGCCCATGCCCTTGATCTGGGTGATGAATTTCTGCAGGGCGGCCAGCTTATCTTTGTTGTGGCAGTGGGTGATGATCACGACGGGTTCGCGGCGTCCCTTGAATTTGCTCAGAGAGTTGATCTTGAAGGCGATGGACTCGTCGGAATTGGCTTTATGCTCATTCGGGCGGTCGGAAACGTCCAGAAAGATGTCCCTGCGCAGCGGCGGATAGCCCAAAGTTTTGGCCACGGAGGCCGCGACGCTGGAACTGGTGGTGAAGCTGTCCACAAAAAACAGGCCGCGCGCGTGCAGCGCTTTGTACACTTCTTCCATGGCCGCGCGGGAGGAGGTGACTGAACTGCCCATGTGGTTGTTGGCGGCGGTGGCCATGGGCAGCTGGGTCTTGAACGCGGTGGCCAACTCCGCTATCTCTTCACGGGTGGAGGAGGGCTTGATGTATCTTTTACCGGGATTGGAGGTGGGAGAAGCCAGCATTGGGAAGTGGATCATCACCTCGTGGCCGTATTGAGACGCGACCTGGCCCGCGCGCGTAGTGGCGGAAAGATCGGGCAGCACGGCAAAGACTACTTCGGAAGGAAGCTGGGCGTAATCGTCGAGCAGGGCGGTGCTGTTGCCAAAATCGTCCACAATGATCACGATTTCCGGAATGCCGGAGGCATCTGACCAGTTGTATTCAAACTTCGCCAAAGGCGAGGAACTGCTTTCCTTTTTGGCCGGCTCATCAGTCTTTTCCCCGGATTTCTTCCCGGTCTTCAGGCTGTCCTTGGTGCTGATGTCATCTTTCTTGGCCTCAGCTTTGTCTCTGGCCCGGGGTTTGTTCCGCTTAAGCACGGTGCCTTGTTCGGGGTTGCTACCCTCTTCCTTGTCACAGGAAAAAACCAGGGTCAGCGCCAGCAGGCTGATCAGCAGTATGATTATTCTGATAATTCTGTTGTCCATTCGATCTTGTCTCCGATGGTCAGGTTATGTTGTTTGGCCTGTCCGGCATTGATCTCCAGAGCATATCTGTAAATGCCGCCAGGCGGGATCTTGTCGGTACTGAAAGGTTTGGCATCGCTCGCGATGCTCAGGATGCGGCTGTCTTCGTCGATGAAAACAACGTCCAGGGGGATATAGGTGTTCTTCATCCAGAACGTCGTGTTCGTAAGGCCCTGGAAATCGAAGAGCATGCCGCGGTTGGGGGCCATTTCCGCGCGGTACATCAGGCCCTGTCTGGTGGCGTTGGGGGTGGCGGCGATCTCCACCTCAAAAGTGGTTCTCAGGCTGCCGTCGGGCGCGCTGACGCTGAGGATGGCGTCGCGGCGGAACTGAGTGCCGGGAAGGGTTTCAGGCCTGGTTTCCTCGCCTTTCGGTTTGCAGGCGTTCAAGCCGATGATCAGCAGCGCGGAAAGCGCGAGTAGAAAGAGCTTTCTCATGCTATTTCAGCAGGATCATCCGGCGGGTCTGCCTGTCGGTTCCACTGGCAAGTTTATAGAGGTAAATGCCGCTGCTGACCGGCTGGCCGCTGTCATCCAGACCGTCCCAGACCAGCTGGTGCGTGCCTTGGGAAGCGGGGCCGTCGTGCAGGGTTTTGATCAACTGGCCGCGGGTGTTGTAGATGCCCAGCCAGGCGGGTTGCTCCGCGGGCAGGGAAAAACTGATGCGGGTGCTGGGATTGAAGGGGTTGGGATAGTTTTGCTGGAGGCCAAAAACCACCGGAGGCTCAAGCTCATCCACAGAGGCCACGTTGGAGGGCAGATTCAGCACACCGGACTGGCCGTTGGCGTTGTAAACCAGATCAATGCTGGGCAGGGCGGTGTTGTAGAGGAAGGTGAATTGCAGATCACTGGCATTGCCCAAACGGATGTAGGCGTATTTCTGCTGCGCGCTGTTGAAGGCCAGCAGCCCGTCCACAAAAGCCGGCGCGACGGAGATCTCAAGATGGTCATAGCCTGAATCCGGCTGCAGTTGCCAATTCAGGCACCTCAAGTCATTGGCCGGCACGCTGCTAACCTGGTAGTAGATAAAATTTTGGTCGTCGATGTGCTGTGCTTCCAGAGACACCGCCGGCAGCACCGCCTCTTCGCCGCTCTGGGCCTCAAAGCGGAACAGCGGGTCGAGCAGATACTGGCCGATCAGCCAGGCGTCCAGGGAGTTCAAGAACAGGTTCTGGTCAACATCCGTGGCCGTCACCCGCTCTGCCGTCCAAGGCAGGGGATCGATCTGCGGCAGAGGGTCGAAACCCACCGAGTAATCTATCACCGCCTGCGCGTCTGTTACGCTTACCAGACGGTTGCCATCCACGTCGCCGTAAGCGATCTGATCGGCGCCGATTCCCGCCACCGTAATGTTGTCCAGGTAGATGCCGTCGCCGTTCACGTTCCAGTCTGAATCCAGGGCAAAGCGGATGTAAATGTTCTGCCCGGCGAACTGCTCCAGGGAATAGCTGAAATCCTGCCAGGCGGCCTGGGAGCCGGTGATCCTGCCCAGTTCCGTCCAGTTGGATGTAGTGGCTGAAGCCTGCACCAAGACAAAATCGTAGCCGCTTTCCAGATCGTAGGCGGCCTTAAAGCTGAGAGTAGGTTCAGTTATATCTTGCAGCGAGATAGGGTTGGTAATACGAAGTGTTCTAACAGAGTTGTTGGAGTAATTTCCTGAGGGAGAGTCTGTTATAACGCTCTCATTTTGATATGTAACCGTCGCCCAGGGACCCGAGGCGGTCCAGTTGGCGATGCTCTCGCAGGGATCGTAAAATAACTGTTGCGGCTCGATCTGCACAAAGACCAGGCGGTTGGAAGACACTGTGAGCAGAAAATCCTGTTCATGCACGAGCTGGTTTCCGGAGCTGAAAGAGATGTGGTACTGCCCTTCTGGTATCCCAGCAAAGACGAAGGAGCCGTTGGCATCGGCGGTGACGGTGCTTACCGGCACGGTATCGATGCTCACGTTCACGCCGGGAATTCCGAAGCCATCGAGAGCGCGAAGTTGGCCGTGCAGATCGACGGCCTGGGCGGCGGCAAGCACGAAGTTGTGTTCAACGGCACCGGAAGCTGGCACCGTGATCTGCGCCGTCTGAGGCAGGTAACCGGCCGCGGAGGCAGTCACAGTATAGGTTCCCGGCAGCAGCAGGCGGTGAAAATCCCCCACCTGAGGATCGGTATGCATCACCTTGGCGTTGCCCTGCACGGAAATCGTGGCGGAAAGCGGAGTTCCGCTCTCGGAGGCCACGAGGCCGTGAATGCCGCGGTGGACAAATTCCAGGTAGGAAAGCATCGATTCCTGGTTTTGCGCCCAAAAGGTGGGCAGTTGCGAGGCCGGCGGCCATTTGTTGTTGCCGATCTCCAGGGTGATGTCCATGCAATCGGTGTTGGCGTAGTTCCAATCCTGCATGGAGCCGGTGATCACATACCAGGCGGCGCCGTTGGTGATGCCCTGGTCAAATTCCGTGCTGTTGTACATGGGCAGGTTGTGGCGGGCGTAGGAGAGCGCCGCCTCGATCAGCAGATCGTTGTCCGGGGCGAGAGTGGGGGTATAATCCCAGGGATAGTTGGCCACCAGCGCGCCACCGTGGTAATTGGCGGAAAGCGCGAAGCTGTGGTCGTTGCCGAAGTCCATCACGGCTATGTTTTCTGGCGCCCAGGCGGCGCCGTCCGGATGCTGGTTGCCGCCGAAGGGCATGGGATAATTGCGATTGAGGTCTACCCCCGCGGCGTTGTAGCGCTGGCCCAGTACGAAGCCGTCGGGATTGATCATCGGGCAGATCCAGATCTCGGTGCCGTTCACCAGGTTGGTCACGCGGGTATCAGTGCCGTATTGGGAAGTGAGCTGCTGGATCAGCCGGATGCACATGTCGTAGCCCACCACTTCGTCGCCGTGGAGGGAGGAAATGTACTTGAATTCCGGCTCGGCTTCCGCGAGGGTGGGGTTGTCCGTGATCTTCAGAAAGTAGAGCGGCCGGCCCTGCACCGAAGTGCCGATCTGCACCAGGGAACAGATGTTGGGATACTGCGCCGCGGTGTCCTGCATGAACTGGTTGTATTGGGCGTTGGTGAAATATTCGTCCCTGGGGGCGTCTTTGGAAGTGTTCTGTTGCAGGCGCAGAGCTTTTTCACGGGCCAAATCGGGCAAAGCTTCCGCCGCGAAGCCGCTGTCCCGCAGACGGGCGAATTCGACGTCGTCACGCACGTAAACAATGATGGTGCCGGTGGACCGGTTCACATTGTCCACGCTGACGTTCAGCGAGTTGAGCTTTTTTACGTCCGCTTCCAGATTCCAACTGCTGATCCGCGCAGGATAGGCCGCGGCCAGGCCGCTCAGCAGGGCCAGAATGAGGAGCAGGAAGTGTCTTTTCATCTATGTTTTCCTTGATCTTTTGGTTGTTTAATGGATACGCAATAAACGTTCCTAGCCAGTGATAAAATGCCAGGCTAACAGCGGCACACGAACCACATTGCTTAATGCTGCTTCATTCCTGATCTGACATGGTTCACAAGCGTCCGTTGCGCTGCGCCTGGCCGAGTCACGATTTCCACACCACGTCTTTTGTCAACAGATTTCCATTTTTTCCCTTGTCAAAAATACGCGTTGTGAAAATTGGCTATCAGGACTTGGCAAATGAAAACTTACTGGATGATGACAGTATTCATACTGATAACGGCAGCGCTCAGCGCCGGCGCCTGGCAATGGGCGTCCGGATTCGGCTCTCAGGGCATGGAATCGGCCTGGGACCTGGCCGTGCATCCTTTTGACCTGTTTCCCCAAGAGATCTGGGTGAGCGGCGAATTCACCGATTCGCTAACCATCGGCGGGCAAAGCTATATCTCCAATGGCCTTTCAGACTGCTTTGTGGCCAAATTTGGCGTGGACGGCAGCCTGCACTGGGTGAAGACTTTCGGCTCCGACGACGGCGACGTGGCCCTCTCCATCGCCGCGGATCGGGATGGCAACTGCTATTTCACCGGATTTTCCACCGGTCCGATCAGTTTTGACGGCCAGCAGATCCCCCACCTGGGGATGTGGGACGTCTTTTACGGCAAACTCAGCTCCAGCGGCGACCTGCTGTGGTTCAAATCCTTCGGCGGCCCCCTCAATGAAATCGGCTACGGCATCGAAACCGCTCTGGACGGGAGTTTCTACATCACCGGCTGGTTCGCCGACACGATCGTGTTTTCAGATGCGATCAGCATCAGCAGTTTCGGCGGCAGCGACATCTTCCTGGCGCGGTTCGATACCAACGGAAACCCGCTCTGGGCACGCCACGCCGGTGGCCCCGGAGTTGAATACGGCTACAAGGTGGATACCTTTTCCACCGACACCATGTCCATCGCCTACATCACCGGCAGCACCAGCCCGGGCAGCAATTTCGGGGGCATCGTAACCGATGCCAACGGCATGTTCGTGGCCTGTTACAATAGCGACGGCTCCACCGCCTGGGTGCTGCCATCCTACGGAGTTGGCGCGCTGAATATCGCGGCGGACAACCATCTGACGCCCACGATCAACGCCGTGATCGGCAGGGTTACAGGAACCGGCCTGATCGGCGATACTGTGCTGAACAGCGTGGGCGGCTCCGACGACATCTACATCGCCCATTTCGACATGGCGGGAAACTGGCTGAACGTACAGCAATTCGGTGGTCCCGGCTCCGACAAAGGCCGGGCGGTGGATATCAGAGGGGTGAACTGGGAGATTTCGCTCTCCTCCTTTGAGGATGAGGTCGCCTTCGGGGCGTGGAACCTTTTCTCAAACGGCTCCGGGGACATCGCGGTGAAGGACGAATACCGGCCTCCCGTGAGCGCCGGCAGCCTGAATTCAGACGTGGGCACCGACATCAAATGGCTGGGCGAAGACAGATTCGCGGTCACCGGCTGGTTCAGCGGCGTGATGCGTTTCGGACAGCACGTTCTGGACAGCGGATCGGATACCAACATGGACAGTTTTGTGGCCGTTTACGACTACACTGCCACCGCTGCCAACGACCCGGCCCTCGTTCCCGCGCCCAGCTTGAGCTGCCATCCCAACCCCGGCAGCCACAGCTTTCAGTTCACGGCCAAGGCCGCTGCCGAGGCCAGGATCTACAATCTGCGCGGACAGTTGGTCCGCACTCTCAGGCCCGAATCCCAAGGCCGCGATGCTTTCATCTGGGACGCCAGCGACGAAACCGGCGCGCGCTGTCCCTCCGGAGTTTATCTGATCAAGGCCGGTGGTGACACCGGAAAAGTTCTGTTGGTGGATGAATGAACAAATCTTTTTGGCGTCCTTTTCTGATCACAGCCGGGGCTTTGGCGCTGCTGGCTTTTCTGGCCCCTCTGATCCCCGCCCGCGAAAACAAGGTTTTTTCGATCAAGAATCTCGATCCCCTGAAGAGCCTCACAGCCAAGCCCGAAGAGCTTGCCGCCGTGGCTGACACCCTCACCGAGAAGGCCAAACAGCTGCATATCGCCAGCGAATTGCAGCCCCTCGCGCCTTTCCTGCAAAAGCTCCAGCAGCAGGGCCAGACCCCCTCCGGAAACCTCCGCGTGGCCTTTTTTGGCGATTCCATCATCGAAGGTGACCTGCTCACCGGCAAACTGCGCGAGTTGCTCCAGGCCCAGTATGGCGGCCACGGCGTCGGTTTGATGCCCATCACCTCGATCGTGCACGGCTTTCGCCAGACCATCAAACACGAATTTTCCCGCAACTGGGAAACGGTTTCCTTCATGAAACGCGGCGGAGACAAGTTTCCCCTCGGCATGGTGGGCTACACTTTCATCCCCCGCACCTGGGGTTTCGAAGAATCGGTGATCGAAACCAAGGCCATCCCAGAGGTTTTGGATTCCCTGGGCAACGTGATCTCCTCCGGCCAGGCCTCCAGTTCGCGCAAGGAAAGCCGCCGCTTCAACGTCAACGGCCCAGCCTGGGTGGAGTACTCCGGCACCAAAACCCCCGGCGGCGCTTCGGAATTCCGCCGCGTCCGCCTCTTCTATTCCCGCGCCACGGCCAGTTCCACCGTCCGGGTTTCGCTCAACGGCGGCGAACAGACCACCCACGCCCTCACCCCCGGCGAAGGCGTGCAGATGCTGGACCTCAGTCCCTCCACTCCTGTCACCAAGATCAGGCTCACTTTCAGTCCCACAGACCCCATTCACGTTTACGGCGTCTCCTTCGACGACCGCAGCGGCGTCTATGTGGACAACTTTGCCGTCCGCGGCTTTTCCGGAATGTATTTCAACGCCATTCCCGCCGAATATATGAGCGCTTTCCACCGGCATTTGGATTACGATCTGGTGGTGCTGCAATACGGCGGCAACGTTTCCAGCCCCAAGATCCGGGATTATTCCCGCTATAAACAGGGGATGACAGAATCGATCCGCCACATCCAGCGCGCCCTGCCGGGCGTTCCCATCCTGGTGATCGGGGTGCAGGACCGCAGCAGCAAACAGAACGGAACCTACCAGACCTCGCCGGACATCCCCATTTTGGTGCAAACCCAAAGCCAGTTCGCGGCCGAGACCGGCACCGCCTTCTGGAACCTCTATGAGGCCATGGGGGGCTACAATTCCATGCCCAGCTACGTGAACGCCAGGCCCGCTCTCGCGGCCAGGGACTACACCCACTTCACCCGCGCCGGGGCCGACAAACTGGCCCAAATGCTCCACAAGGTGCTCACCACCGGCAAAAATGACTGAGCTCTGGCGCAAACTGCTGCTCATGCCGCTCTGCCTGCTGGTTTCAGCCTTGGCCTGCGCGGAAGCGGCGGACAGCCTGATCCCGGAAGCCCCTCCGCGCGAAGGGCAGCCGGAGGGGGAATTGCCCGAGTATCCGGAAGCCTGGCCCGGCGAGGAACTGCCGGAGGGGATCGACCCCCTGGACGAGTTTATCCACAGCCACTTCGCCCTGCGGTCCATTGAAGGCACTTTCAGCGGCTATGGTTTCCTGAAGCGTGACGCCAACCTCATCCCCGCCCCGGATTCGCTGCTGGCACCCTTTCTGGAAAAGCTGATGGAACTGCGCGCCGGCCTGCGCGAGCAGGTTACCCTCTTCCAGTTCGGCGGTTCCCACATCAAGCCCGGCTGGTTCGCCGGAGCCACGGAGAAAGCGTTCAGCCAGTGGCTGGCCGAAGCCGCCGCGGAAGGCTCATCCCCCACCTTGAAATTCCACTACAAAGGCATCAACGGCGCTTCCTTCCGGAATCTGCTGAACAATGAGGAGATCTTCAAGCTCTGCCGCGACCTCAAACCTGACCTGATCGTGGTTTCCATGGGCACCAACGACGCCCAGGGAACCTACAGCGCCACCCGCTTCCGCGCCGCTATCACCAATTTCATGGCCAAGCTGGAAAAATCCCGCGGTGACGCCCTCATCCTTTTCATCCTGCCTCCGGATTCCTACAAGAATGGGGTCCCGAACGCCGACGTGGCCAAAGTGGGCGCCGAGATCGCCGCCTATGCCCAAGCCCACGGCCATGTGTGTTGGGACCTCCAAACGGTTATGGGCGGGCAGGGGTCCATCAGCAAATGGCGCTCCGGCGGGATCGCGGGCAAGGACATGGTCCATTTCAGCGCGCCGGGCTACCGGCTGCAGGGCCAGCTTTTTTACGAGGCCTTGATGCGGGCCTACAAACGATACGCGGAGAACCGCCCTTGATCCTGGAAAAATTCTTGCACAGCCTGGTTTACGACCCCAAGAACCCGCTGATCTTCAACAGCAGTTTCTTCCTCTTTTTCTTCGCCGCCCTGATGTTCTTCTATCCCCTGTTGGTAAAAAAGATCAAAGCGCGCACCTGGTATCTGATGCTCGCCTCACTCTTCTTCTATTACAAGACCAGCGGCATCTTCGTGCTGCTGCTGGTGATCACCGCCGGGATCAACTACCTCATTGGCTTCGGGTTGGAAAACTCACCCAGCGAGCGTCGCCGAAAGCTGCTCATCGCCCTCAGCGTGGTCTGGAACCTCGGTTCCTTGGGTTATTACAAATATTCCAATTTCCTCATCGACAGCGTCAACGGACTCTTCGGCGGAAATCTGCCCGCCCTGGACATCTTCCTTCCGGTGGGCATCTCCTTCTTCACCTTCCAAACGATGAGCTACACCCTGGACATTTATTACCGCAAACTGAAGCCCATCCATAGCTTTGCCGATTTCCTCTTCTTCGTCTCCTTCTTCCCCCAGCTGGTGGCGGGTCCCATTCTCCGCGCCTCCTGGTTCATCCCCCAGATCAACAAACACCTCTCCCTCAACAAGGAACAGGTGGCCAAAGCCCTGCTGCTCATCTTCACCGGGCTGGTGAAAAAAGGCGTGATCGCCGACTATATCAGCATCAACTTCGTGGACCGCGTTTTCGACAACCCCGCCCTCTATTCCGGCCTGGAAAACCTCCTGGCCCTCTACGGCTATTCCCTGCAGGTCTATTGCGATTTCAGCGGCTATTCAGACATCGCCATCGGCCTGGCCACCATGATGGGCTTCGAGCTTCAGGCCAATTTCAATTCGCCCTACCGCGCCACCTCCCTCGGCGATTTCTGGCACCGCTGGCACATCTCCCTCAGCACCTGGCTGCGAGATTACCTCTATTTCCCCCTCGGCGGCAGCCGCAAGGGCAAGGTGCGCACCTACGTGAACCTCATGGTGACCATGGTTTTGGGTGGACTCTGGCATGGCGCTTCCTGGAATTTCGTGCTTTGGGGCGCCCTCAACGGCGTGGGCCTCAGCATCGACAGATTTGTGCACAACATCTTCTGGCCGCGCTCCGGAAACAAAAACTCCCCGCTCCGCCAGACTCCGCTGCTGCTGAAAGTCCTGGGCGTGATCTTCACCTTCAACTTCATCACCTTCACCCGCATCTTCTTCCGCAGCCGCACCTTCGCCGACGCCCTCGCCATGATCGAACGCATTTTCACGAACCTGAACCCACGCCTCTTCTTCATCTGGCTGCAGGAATACCAGGTGGTGGCCGCGCTCATCGCCGCGGGCTACTTGCTCCACTGGCTGCCCCGGAAGTTCAAGACCGGCTTCGAAGGCTTCCTCCAAAAGAGTCCCGTGCCCGT
>CAZVXH010000087.1:0-9996 GCA_964631015.1 uncultured Candidatus Cloacimonadota bacterium
TCAGCTTGCCCCTCTCGAGAGGAAGGCGATAATTCTCCGGTTTTTTGTACACTCCGGCAAGAGTGTTTTTCCCACATTGTTCAACTTCGATGCGGTTTTTGGCATTGAATTTTAGCTTTACTGTTGTTAACAATGGGCCTTCAGAAGGATTGTGACAAAACACATAAACATTGTAGCCATCTCCGCCTTTATTGACAAGGTCCCAATAATCGACCTTAGTTATCCCTTCAAAAGCTGTGCGCATTTTTTCCAGACTTACTTCTGAAGAATACTTCTTCAAGGTCTTGAGTGATTGATCATCCCAAATATTGGTCATGCTGTTGACAAAGCGCTTGAGCACCATATACTTTTGATAAGGAAGGATTTCCAGTCCCGCTTCCCAGCCGGATTGGCGCAAATAAAGGCTTTTCAGATCATGTTTTATCTTCACGCTTGCCTTTTTTGCCTGATCGAGTGTGATGTCTTTGACCCTTGCGTACTCCTGAAGGTCATGGCAATCTGCCAATTTCTTGAAAGCTTTGTACTCTGGGCTTTGTTGCATGGTTGGCAGGTTAGCGAGCAGCGTGTATTGATCTTCTGTAAGAAGTGAGGATGATTCGATGGAATCCAGCAATTCTATTTCTGCCCTGATTTGCCTGCGCAGCTTATCTTCTTTTTTTTGGTTCCTAAAGTGGTTATCCATGTTATTGATGGACACTCTGAACAGCCATGGTTTGATCTGCTCAATGGCGTTTTGTTCTTTTAGAAGGCATAGAATGCTTTCCTGGGCTATATCCTCTGACAATGGCAGGTTTCTGCATCGTTTGAATACAGTATTGCGACAGAAAGTGAAAAGCTCTGAAAAGCATGTTTCCACTGCCCATTCGAACATCGTGGTTTTAGAATGTACGGGTTCAATTTCTCCTGCCGTTAAACAGATTTTCATAAAAGCCTTGTTTACCGCTGCGACTACTGTCTTCTGTGCAAACATGGATTTTCCTTGCTGCTCTATCTCAGGCAACAGGATATAGCTATCGGTTTCCTTAACCGAATCTGCAGCAGAATTTCTGGCATTATTTGAAGTCATACATCCATACTCCTTATTGATAACTTGGCTAAACAGGATACTCCATATTTGAAATCCAGTCTGTCTTCAATGGTAATTCTGTAAAGCAGAAAAATCTGATAATTCAGCACAGCCAGATATCTATCCTGAAAAATGAACATTTTACTCCATCACTGAATCAAGATCAAGGATCTTGTTGTGTTGCGTAAATCATCAGTGCTTGCATGGTTAACTGGTTATCGCTATCAAATGCTTCCATCTCTTTTTCAAGCGGTTCCGGGCCTTCCAGTTTAAGATGCCATTCATCCAACTTATCTTGCAGCCTCTGCTGCTTACGTAATTCAGCACAGTGACTTATCATTTCCTTGAGAATGCCACGCTTGATCTTGATACCAACGTTGCCGACGTCCTTCTTGGTCAATACGCAGTAGCCATATTGGTTAACGCCGATCACACCTGCCGAAGCCAGAGCTTCCAGATAGACGAAGATCCACTGGCGGCTTCTCCCGAAGGCTTCTGCGATGCTTCTGATCGAGGTGAAGCTGCCCTGTTCGATCAGGTTGAGCAGAGCCAGAGCTGCCTTGGGATCGAAGTGCCAGTTGGGACGCATCTGCTTGTCCACAGTGGTGTTGAAGCGATTGCTGCGAGCGTAGATGGGTTCCCGGTTACTGATCAACTTGATGGTCTTATCTTTGATCATTTCAACCATGATGGGCTCCACTTCTTCAATGTCCAAGCCAGTCATATTGGCGATCAAAGCAGCATCAAACGGTTTTCGATACTGATTGACGAAGTTGAGTACAAGTTCTCTGGCATTCATAAGTCTCTCCTCAGATCGAGGTCGGCGATATGAAGTTGGGGGTTACTGGCTTTAGCCCGCTCGATGATGTACATAATCTTCACGGCTTTACGGAGATTGCCTTCGCAGTTAAAGTTGATCTTTGTGACCACATCTTCGTCCACCGGTATCTCCATTACTTCCTTGGCGATCTTGCGGATATCGTCCTTGCCCACTTTCATGAACTCGTAGAAGTAGTTGCAGCGGTCGAAGTAGTGACGGTTGATGGCGGCCAGTCTGTTACGGGCATCCTGCATCCCGACCAGGACAACGATTGTGAGAGTCTCATCCACGATGTCCCGGATGGCGCCCAGTAGCTTGTCATGCTTGAAGGCATAGTCGATCTCATCGATCACGATCACTGTCTCCGGATTGTCATCCAGGAGCTTCAGGCAGTACTTGAAGATGTTGTTGGTGGTGCCGCTGGGGATGAACTCCCCCAATCCAAAGCGGCGGTAGAGGGCGGTTAAGAGATCTACAGCGAAAGACTTGGGAGTAGTAGTCGATTCCAATCGCATGTAGATGTAACCACGCATGAAGGCGATGCGGCTGGCATACGTGGTCTTGCCCAGGCCGGGCTTGCCATAGATCAGGCCCAAGCCTACCATCTCGGTCTTGGGTCGGTTCATCAGGAACTGGATGCAGGCATCAGCCCTGACTACGTTCTTGATTTGCACTAGCTTGTTAGGTTTCATTTAACCTCCTGGTTAGATTATGCCGACTTTTTTCAGCATGCCGTAGAAGCTCTCGTCATCATCATCGTCCTGATCTTCCGGCTCAGGATCGGCTGTTGACGCCTCATCATTTGTTTCTTTAGTGATTGGTTTAGCTGCTCCGAAGTTCTGTTCTTCAGGGGCTATGAATTCTAATTCTGGCAGGTCTTTGACCAGTTCCTGCTCCATCTCATCGATACGGTCTTGAGCATCAGGTTCGGGAGCGGCGATCATGTTGCCTTGCTTGAAAGTAGGATTGGGTGCGGTCAGGCTTGCTTCCACATAGGGAGCTAGCAGCTTGTCCACCGACTCCTGGTTGTGGAGTACGAAATCCCGGGCATGCTGTTCAGTTAAGCGTTGCAGCTTCTTTATCTGCGTGTATTCCTTCTTGAGCGACTGATGTGAGACCGGGTTGTCCTTATCGATGTGGATGAAAGGATGCTGGCTGCGCCTTAATTCTGCCTGGCAGATGAACTTGTCTTTGGTATCGTAGACCAATATCCATCTGGCATCGGCATAATCATAGCGGATGATCACCGGCTTGCCGATGTTGTCCATCAGAGCGATATGCCAGTAGAGAAGCTTGTTGAATACGATGCCTTCATTGCGGACCGATTTGCGTTCGGTAGTCAGCATCATGAAGTTGAGTTTGTCAGGTCTAAGCATCCGTTCTTCAGGGATGAGAGCAGAACTGTAGACTTCCCAAGGCTTCTTACCTTCCAGACCGCCATGTTCGTTCTCCCCGTAGATGTATCTAATATAGAAGCCGATCATTCGCATCGCTTCCTCTATCGTAGGTGGTTCAGACTTATACAAGGCCTTTGCCCACTTCTCGTTACGCATCAAGGTCGAGGGCTTGTTGGCTACGTTGGCTCCCCGGAAGCTGCTGATGAAGCGTTCGAACTGCTCCTGGAAGGTCCGGAAGAACCGCTCGATCACTTTGGCCTTGGCATTGTAACTCTCGGCAAAGTGAGCTTCGATACCCAACTTGGGGAATACCCCACCCAACTCGACTTCCAGATCATGGCCTTCCCATGACTCGTGGAATAGTTTAGATCTGAAAGCCTTGCCATTGTCGAGGTAGACCGCTTCAGGCACGAAAGCGAAGGGTGGGCGGGTTTGCACCGTATTCCCTTCTGCATCGGTTTGAAGATACCACTGCGAGGTGTTGAGGAAGGCGTTGCGGAAGGCAGCCTGGATATGCTGGCTGTCTTCTGTAAAGGCGAGTGAGGCACCCACCGGGTATCTGGAAGCCCAGTCGAAGACCATGATCATGGTCATGCGTTGAGCCTTACCGGTTTGGGGATTAAGGATATCGAAGGCCAGGGTATGTCCATCAGCCACCCAAACTTGCCCAACTCGTAGCAGTCTGGCATCCCGGTGGATGCTTTTGACGATATGTTCTGCCACGTACTTGCTGCCTTTTCTAGTCTGCTCCCAGGCCGCCAGATGGTCATCCCGCCATTCGTTGCACCATCTTCTCAGGGTAGGCTTGCTGGTGGGTGACTCATAGTAGCCAAGCCTGGCTTGAGCCTTGAGCATGTTGATGGCAGAACCGATGGTGATCTGGTTGGGGTGCATCAGGATGCTGAGTAGGACTTTGGACTCGATGTCGGTCACTTTGCGCTGATGGTTTACATTCTTGCCCTTGTGCAAGAGAGCGAACATGTCCTGATTGGATTTGACGTACTGGTCTATCCAGAGCCGCAGAGCCCGCTCCTTACGCTCACCTCTGAGCTTGAATAGCTCTGGTGCCATGCTTCCGTTGTTGTATTCCTCAACTATCTGTTTCCACTCTTCGACTTTGGAGTGGCACAAGGCCAGTCTCCGAAGCACAATAATGCAGAAATGACCAAGTAATCTGGCCTCTCTATTGTGCTTATACGGAAGCTTTTCGCGGGGTGTAAAGTCGATGTATGCTGATTGATCGGACGCAGCTTCGAACGCATGTTTTTCCGGATTAGCGCCAAACTCCTCATGAATCTGAGCGCCCGGAATTAATCCACGCTGGGCAGGATCGGAACTTGGGAGCACTTTGACACACAATCTGGTTTTTTGACCGTTATAATGCGTATTCCCTTTGCAGATATTGATATGAGGCGATTTCTCTGCTTTTTGATTCGCTTTGAAATCTCTCATAGTGCCGGGTAAATTTGTGGGCACTTTGACAGTAATTCCACCCCTTACCGTGTCAAAGTGCTCAAACTCTCTCCTGGTTAGCTTCTGCGGGGTTATTCTTCCTTTGGAAGGCACTTTGACATTTGTCAATGTGCTCGAAGTGTCAAAGTGGTCAGACCTGATTGCCCTCTGCCTTAACTCGTAACTGGTCGCTTTCATAAGCGCCTCCATCATGTTATTGTTAGGCGCTACTCTGCTGCATAGCAATAACTTGGGAAGTCCTTTCCACTGATATACGGGAATTTCTGGACAAATATTCGTGTTGTTCTGCTTCTCCGGTATTTCATAAAACAAACCAGGGACACAACCATGAGAATGCAGAAAATGATCTGAGCCAGTAAGCTCCCAATAGCAGCTCATCTATTTGCAGAAAATAGAGATAGCCAGGTTTTCCGCCGATAAGACTTGAAAATCTGTCATTAGGACCCAGTTCAGACCTGGAGCCATTTACAGATGCGGGGAAACGCACCACCGGTGCAGGGGAAACAATGAGCTAATAGTTTTTACAAATTCGATGGTCTGAAAATATCCTGAAAACAGTCCAAATTTGCAGAATCCCTGATACAAAAACGTCCAAATACGTCCAAAAACCACTGTGACACAGTCTAAAGCCATTCCTATCTATCTCGCCACACCATAAACCTTTACGACCACTGTGACAGGTGATACCCATTTGCAGGTTTGGGTGATACATTATATTACCAAAATCATGGCCCCCGCCGGATTTCAATTGACAAATTCCCGGCCCGCCTTTGAAGTGAGACGCACAAGGAAGTTATCATGAAACACAGGACCATGCCCAAATCCCAAGACAAACTCTCGGCCCTCGGACTCGGACTGATGCGTCTGCCCCAGACGCAGGACGGCAAAATTGACGAGGCCAAAGCCCTGGAGATGCTGGACTACGCCCTCGCCAAAGGCGTGAATTATTTCGACACCGCCTGGGGCTATCACGACGGCGCCAGCGAACCGCTGCTGGGCAAATTCGTTGCCAGGACCGACCGCTCCAAATTCTACATCGCCACCAAACTCCCCTGCTGGTTGGTCAAGACCCGCCAGGACATGGACACTTATCTGAACCAACAGCTCGAGCGGCTGCAGACAGACCACATCGATTACTATCTGCTCCACGCGCTCCATCAGGGTTCCTGGAAAGAAATGCTCCGCCTGGGCGTGCTGGATTGGTTGGACAAAGCCCGCGCCGACGGCAGGATACGCCACATCGGCTTTTCCTTCCACGACAAGTATCCCGTCTTCAAACAGATCGTCGAGCGCTACGACTGGGATTTCTGCCAGTTCATGCTCAATTTTCTGGACACCCGCTACCAGGCCGGTTTGAACGGCTACAAACTCGCCGCAGCCAAGGGCATGGGCATCATCGCCATGGAACCCCTGCGCGGTGGTAAGCTGGTGCAGCAGGTGCCGGATGCCGTGAAGGCTGTTTGGAACAAAAGCCAACACAACTGGAGCCCTGTTCAGCGCGCCCTGAACTGGATCTGGAACCTGGACGCCGTCACCGTGAACCTCTCTGGCATGAGCAACCTCGAACAGCTAAAGGAAAACATCCGCCTTGCCAACGCCTTCAAACCCGGCCTGTTGGACGAAAAAGAGCTGGGCCTGTACCGCAAAGCCCGCCTGGAATACCTTCACCGCATCGCCATCCCCTGCTCCGAATGCCGCTACTGCATGCCCTGTCCGCACAAGGTGGCCATTCCGGGCGTCTTTGGCCATTACAACGAGGCCATGATGTTCGGTGAAAAAGAACGCCACAAACAAGAATATCAAGCTTGGATCCCTCCCGATTCCCGCGCGGATACATGCGTGAACTGCGGAGAGTGCCTCAGTAAATGCCCCCACCACATCCCCATCCCGGAGTGGATGGAGACCGTGGCTGAGTATTTCGGAGACTGAGCCCCGCCCCATTTCTTTCCTTAAGCTTGGATTGAAGCATTAGTGGCCCACCTGGCGGTGAATGCTGGGTGGGTCCTTTTTCAGCTGCTGCCCCACCGCTTCAAGCGCCAGGGGCAAGATGGCTGGCTCGCTGGTCCAGACTTACGTAGACACAGCAAAGCCATCAGACGGGAGTGGATAGTTGCCAAACCTTTGCCTTAAAACCCCTGTTACGCCTCTCGCCCACTTCCCGCATCTTAGGCGGGAAGCTAACGGGAAGTAAGTTACAGGCGTATGGAAGCAGGATAAGGGTGGATCAGCCACTCCTCAAAGCGTGGCGAGCCCCCTGTCAAGATGGCCGCGGACAACTGCTTGGCGGCACTAATCCCGCGCTTTCAGGACCTCCAGGATCCTTTCAAAGATGTAGCCCACGTGGATGCGATTGGTGAGGTCGAGTTTCTCGACGTCGATATCCAGGACAGGGCCGTCATGGAAACCGAACTTCACCACGTTGGCCCCGTAGGACTCATACCAATGATTGAGGTTCTTTATCTCCGAGAACTGCCAGCCGCCCTCCACTTCCATTTCCCGCCCGCGCTGCTGAATTCTTTCCCAGGCCAGGGACGGGCTTCCGTGCAGCAGGATGATCAGGTCGGAGGAAGGCAACTGCCGGTTCACCGTTTGGAATTGAGTTCCGAGATTGTCCAGTTCGTCATCCGTGAGCAATCCATCGGCGTGGAACTGATTGCAAAAAACCAGCAGGTCCTCGGGCAGGGAGCGGTCCTTCACATAGCTGCCAGTTCCGCTTTTACCGAGGCGGCGTTGCTGAGCCCGCATTTCCAGAAAATGCAGCTGCAGATCGTAGCACCAGGTTTTCTTGTCGCCCAGAAACTTCTCCAGCAGCGGATTCTCCTCAGGCTTTTCGTGGAGCGTGTTTATCTTCAGGCTGCGTCCCATGATGGCTGTCAGGGTGGATTTCCCCAAACCAACGTTGCCGGCGATGGTGATCAGTTTCGGATGCTCCGCCAAGTATGTTTCCAACTGACGCTCGACGTCTATCGCCTTGAGGGTGGCGTCTGTCTGAGGGAGCGTGACCCACTCACTGATCCCCGGGCTTGAGACGCGAAGCTCCAGTGTCTTTACATGTTCAGCGATCAGATTGGCCGTGCGACGCAGCCACTCCATCTTTTCCACCGCTTTATCCGCGCTGATGACCAGGACAGGACAATGCACGTGATTGGCCACAAAATCCTCGTAGAGGTTGTTCAGCAGTTCCAGATACTCGGTGGATATGGCCAGCTCGCTTTCCCGGCCCCTCTCCCGAATTCTTTCCCGGAGGATCGGAACTTCGGCTTTGAAATATACCAGGAGGTCGGGTTCCTTGATTTGTTCCGTCATTAAGCGGTAAGTGCGCTGGTAGGCGATAAACTCAGGTTCCGACATATTCTGAAGGATGCGCTGGGCTTTTCCGAAAATATGATAATCCTCGGCGAGAGTTCTGTCTTCCAGCACAATGCCCCTGCAGGTCTGGATCAGCTTCTGGCGGTCCAGCCTGCCGTTGAAGAACTCGATCTGGGCCATGAAAGCGTTGGCCACGGGGTCTTTGTAAAATGAATCAAGCACGATGGGATTGAATCTCTCCGGGAAGGCAAATACCCCTTCAGTGCCGTTCGCTTTTGGATACACGGAGGTAAGGACCTTGTTGAGGGGCGCGGTACTGGCCGCCTCGATGAAAGTGGATTTGCCCACCCCGATGTTTCCCACGATGCCAATGCGGATGTTCTCCATTATGGTGTCTCCCAACTGCTAAATTTCATGGCCCTGTAACATTATCCTCCACCTGCCCGGCGATGCCTTGAACATTGTTCCCCGGGTTTGCCAGGAACTTGGTGGGTGGATATGGTGCAGGGACCCAAGGCCGGTCCACCCTGTCGATAAGACGTCTGGGGGTGTTCAAGCCTCTTTCCTCCAGTAATTTTCTCAAGCCATTCAAGTCAAGATATTCTTTCGGGATCAGCCATCCCTTGGGTGGAAACCGCGTAGCGCATGATTCTACGTAGCGCGGGATTCCGATCATGCGACACAGCTATTAGGCAGCAATGTCATGCTGCGCTACGCCCGCCTCCCCGGCCCGCTGAAGTATCGGGGTGGCAAAATCTGTTTGCCACAGCGGCCGGAGGACGCTTCCCAGGCAGCTCCGCTGCCTCTGTCGAACGGGAATTCGACAGCCCACACCTCATCCCCCTCCGTCATCCCAGCGAAGCCGTCATTCCAGCGCAGGCTGGAATCCAGTTCTTTTGACGGGGTTGAGGCCATGCCTGGAGGCTTGAGGTTGCTTGCATGAGCGGAACTTGTCTGGATCCCAGCCTTCGCTGGGATGACGGATGCGCTGGGATGACGGATGCGCTGGGATGACAGAGCGGCTGGGATGACGGATGCGCTGGGATGACGGAGCCGGGATAGCGAGTTGCGCTTCGCAGCATTGGCATGCTGCGCAACGGTTCAAGACTCGTCCCCCTCGCTGCTGTCCGTCCTCCTCACGTCCTGCTGACCGCCCGCCCATGCCCGGCCTTGAACATGGCTTGGACGTTGCTTGGGCATCAACGGGACATTCAGGGGCGGGGGAGATGTACATGACCATCTACGAGCGGGTTGGTTTGTGCGGGAACTTAAAAGAGCTAAGATAATTCGCATCTTGAGCAATCTTACGCAGAGGGTTGCGTAAAATCATCTGACTCTCCCTCAATAAGTTACGGAGAAAATAAGCAAAAAAGCGCTACTCCTTTCTCCCCCCCCGGCATGTGGGATGCGAGGTAGTGCTATCATATCTTATCTATATGTAATGTAATATATTATACTATATATGATATTATATAATTTTATTTTCATATTTTACATATATATCAGAGCCAAACCCAGGGGTAGCTGCAGGAACTGCCATCAGCCGGAAGTGATGCCCCCAATGCTGGGGATGATCTGCCGCTTGGGTCTTGGGCGGGGGGAGGAAGGAGTAGCTAAATTTTGCGAATTATCTCTGTAACTATCTGCCGGACAAGGAATAGATTTTACGCAAGAGTTTGCGTAAGATCTCCGATTTGCGAATTATCTACCCTAAAAAGGGGAGGGTTTCCCCTCCCCCCGGTGGGTTCACATCAGGTCGATCTATCACCCAGATGAGATTTTAACAGTTCAGGTTCGAGAATGTAGAGTTTTCCGGTCTTTGACGCCGTGGTGGTGGCGCTTACCGTTATCGCCTCCCTCTCGATCAATCCGGCGATGCATTCATTGAACTCCCTTTTTCTCATATGGGAGGAGTTCATCAGGCTGGAGTG
>CAZVXH010000088.1:0-9792 GCA_964631015.1 uncultured Candidatus Cloacimonadota bacterium
AAAGCAAGCAATAAACCGAAGATAACCAGGTAGAATAATTTCGGGGGGATGCATCCTGTCAAGATAGAGCTTGACAACAATCAGCAGATCAATTACATAGAAACAATTAAACTCATTGAGCGAAAGATCAATCAGCATAACCTTACCATAAAACAAGGAGTTAAAGATGAAAGCAACCAAGTACTTTCTGATCCTGCTCACCCTGGTGGCCATGTTCACCTTCGCCTGCAACACCGCCAAAGAGGACGAAGTTGTGGCCGACACCACCGAAGTTGTAACTGAACAGACCGTGAACCCTATCGACGATTGGGCCGGCAAAGTCAAGACCCTGGTGGAAGAATGGGAAGCCAAAGCCGCTACAGGCACCAAAATGACCCAGGCCGACCTTGACGCCTTTGTGGCCGCCAAGACACCACTGATGGACGCCATGAAGACCCTGGATCTGACCAACGTCACAGAAACCCAGACCGCCACCATCACCGACCTGAATGCCCGCATGGATAAACTCATCAACACTACGATCCCCGGGATGATGAAGTAGCAGACAACAGACCAAGTTTAACCATGAGCCCCCTGATCCGGGGGCTCAATTTTTTGTCCCAGAGAGATATGGAGATCCGAGCAGGGGTTGGGAGAAAGAAAAAAAAGTCCGGCAAGTACATCGCCGGACGTATATATCGTTGTGATCAGGGTCTTTATCAGACTTCCATGATCTCTTTTTCCTTGCTTTTTTCCACTTCGTCGATCTTCTTCACCCAGTCGTCGGTGAGGTCTTGGATCTCCTTGAGGAATTTTTTCTGTTCGTCTTCACTGATCTCGTGGTCTTTTTCCATCTTTTTGGCCTGGTCGTTGGCTTCGCGGCGAATGTTGCGGATGGCCACGCGGGCTTCCTCGGCCAGCTTTTTGAGGTTCTTGACGATGTCGCGCCGTTTTTCCTCGGTGAGCGGCTGGAAAGGCAGGCGGATCACGTTGCCGTCATTATCCGGGGTGATGCCCAGGTTGGCTGCGAGGATGGCCTTTTCGATGTCGGCGAGGGTGGTTTTATCCCAAGGCTGCACCACGATGGTGCGCGGCTCCGGGATGGAGATGTTGCAGAGCTGCTTCACCGGGGTGGGGCTGCCGTAATAGTTGATGCGCACATCATCGAGGATGGAAGCGCTGGCGCGTCCGGTGCGAACCCTGGAGAACTGATGCAGCAAGGCATCGAAGGACTTCTGCATTTTATCTTGGGATTGGGTTTTAAGCTGTTCCATGTTTACCTCTTGCAGGCTCGGCCTGTCAGGGATGGATGTAGGTACCGTGGCCGGGGCTGGAAATGGCCTGGCAGAGCCCGCCGGGTTTGCCGATATTGAAGATCTTGATAGGCAGTGCGTTGGCGCGCGCGAGGGAGAAGGCGGTCATGTCCATCACGCCGAGTTTCTGTTCCAGACACTGGTCGTAGGTGGCGTCGGAGAGGAATTCGGCCTGGGGGTCCACCTTGGGATCGGCGCTGTAAAGGCCATCCACCTTGGTACCCTTAAAAACGATATCCAGGCTGAGTTCACAGGCGCGGAGAACTGCGGCGGTGTCGGTGGTGAAAAACGGGTTACCCGTTCCACCGCTGAGCAGGCAGATGTTGCCGGCTTCCATGGCCTGAAAAGCGCGCCGGGGGGTGTAGTGTTTGGCCACGCTGTCCATGCTGAAGCTGGTGAAGACTTGGGCGGCATAGTTCTTGCGGTTCAGGATCTCGGCCAGATAGAGGGAATTCTGTACGGTGGCGAGCATGCCGATGTGGTCGAGGGTAACGCGGTTGAGGCTCTGGTTCTTCCAGGTGCCGCCGCGGAAGATGTTTCCCCCGCCCAAAACGATGGCGATGCTGTAGCCGAGGCGCCGGGCTTCGATGATCTCGTCGGTGAGGGAATCGATCACAGTGTCATCGTAGCCGAATCCCTGGGGACCGGCGAGCACCTCTCCGCTGATCTTGAGCAGCAGACGATGGATCTTTTCAGGTTGGTAGGTCATGGCTGGAACACCCGGGTTAAGCGTGTGAGCCTATTCCCCACCCAGGGCGAAACGCGTGAAGCGGGCGACCTGGATGTTTTCGCCGGTGCGGGCGATGGCCTCGGTGAGCATGTCTTTCACGGTGCGGCCGGTTTCGTTCACCAGCTCCTGTTCCAGCAGCGAGTGCTCGGAGCAGTACTTTTTGATGCTGCCTTCCACGATCATTTCCACGATCTCAGGCTTCTTGCCGTCGTTGAGGGCTTTGTTGCGGGCAATCTCACGCTCTTTGGCGATCACCTCAGGGTCGATCTGCTCGGCGGAAATGGCCAGCGGATTGGTGGCGGCAATCTGCAGGGCCAGCTCTTCGGCGAGCTGCTTGAACTCGTCGGTGCGGGCCACGAAATCGCTTTCGCAGTTCAGCTCGAGCAACACGCCCAGCCTGCCGTTGAAGTGGATGTAGGAAAAGATGAGCCCTTCCTTGGTCTCGCGGAGAGCCTTGCCTTCGGCTTTGGAAATTCCGCGCTCGCGCAGAAATTTGATGGCGGCCTCGACGTCGCCGTTGGACTCGACCAGGGCCTTGCGGCATTCCATCATGCCCACGCCCGTTCTGTCACGCAGTTCTTTGACCATTTTGGCGGTGACTTCTATCATTTAAAAACTCCTTGATGATGTTTTGGAGGCAGGGAGGGAAAACCTCCCCGCCCGCAAATTTGGTTTATTTTTCTTCTTCCGCGGTAACAGCTTCCGTCATTTCGGCGGGGGCGGCCACTTCCTCGGTTACTTCCGGGGCGGCTTCCACTTCTGTTACTTCCGCGGGGACTGCATGTTGCTCTGCCGGCTCTACTTCGGGGACGGGCGCGGCGGCGAGTTCCGCGGCTTCAGGGGAAAACTCGACCGGTTCCTCATCCTTGGTGTCGGCGCCTTCGGTGGCGATATTTTTGCCTTCGATCACGGCATTTGCCATCACATCGGAGATCAGCTGAATGGCGCGGGTGGCGTCATCGTTTGAGGGGATCACGTAATCGATGACGTCGGGATCGCAGTTCGTGTCCACCATGGCGATGATGGGCACACCGAGGATGCGGGCTTCGTGCACGGAGATCTCTTCATGGCCGGTGTCAACGATGAAGATGGCCCCGGGAACGGCATCCATGTCGCGGATCCCGCCCAGGGAGAATTCGATCTTGTCGTGCATGCGTTTCATCTTTTGCTGTTCGAGCTTGGTGTAGTTGCTGATGGAGCCGTCGGCCACGATATCCTCGTAGTATTTCATCTTTTCGATGCTCTTGCGGATGGTTGACATGTTCGTGAGCATGCCGCCGTACCAGCGCTGGTTCACGTAAAAGACGCCGGATTTTTCGGCGGCTTCCTTGATGGCGGCCTGGGCCTGTTTCTTGGTGCCCACGAAGAGGATGTACTCCTGGCGGTTGGCAACTTCCTTCAAAAATTGGTAGGCCTCATTGATCGCGTCAACGGTCTGCTTGAGGTCGATGATGTGAATACCGTTGCGCTTGATGAAGATGTACTTCTTCATCTTCGGGTTCCACTTGAAGGTCTGATGGCCGAAGTGGACTCCCGCTTCCAGTAGTTGTTTCATTGAAACTACGGACATTGATACTCCTTGTATATCTTACGGTTGCTTTTCCGGACCGGGATCTAAGCAATTCAGAGGAGCAAGCTCCCCACCGCCTTGCAACTCCCGGCGCGAGTTTTTGGGTTGGTGGATCAGGCAGTTCATCTGGCCCGGCAGGGGAGGGGCTTCCTCCCCAAAACCCGGATCAACGTTTGGAGAACTGGAATCTCTTTCTGGCTTTCGGCCTTCCGCTCTTTTTGCGTTCCACCATGCGGGGATCGCGAGTGAGGAAGCCGCGGGCTTTGAGGGCCGGACGGAATTTTTCATCATACTCGATCAGGGCGCGGGAAATACCGTGGCGAATGGCGCCGGCCTGGCCGCTGAGGCCACCGCCGGAGACATTGACATAAACGTCGAAATTCTCGCTCATGCCAAGCTCCTGGAGAGGCTGTTCCACAACCATTTCCAGTGTTTCGCGCTGCAGGTATTTCTTCATCTGCACCTTGTTGATGATGCGCTTGCCCGTACCGGGTGCGATCCGGACGCGGGCCACGGCGTTCTTTCTTCTGCCAACTGCATCATAAGTTTGCATGCTCATTTCTCCTTGAGGTTGAGTTCCACCGGTTTCTGGGCTTCGTGGGGATGCTCGGTGCCGGTGTAGACTTTGAGTTTCTTGAACATGGCATCTCCCAGAACGGTCTTGGGCATCATACCGCGCACGGCGTGCTCGATGATCTGGGTGGGATGCTTGTCAAGCATTCGCTGATACGGGATCTCCTTGAGGCCGCTGGGGTAGCCGCTGTAGGTCTTGTAGATCTTTTGCAGGCTTTTCAGGCCGGTCACGCGCACTTTGTCGGCGTTGATCACGATCACATAATCGCCGGTGTCGATATTGCGCACGTAATAGGGCTTGTTCTTGCCGCAGAGGATGGAGGCCACCCGCGTGGAAAGACGTCCCAAAGGCAGATCCGTGGCATCGACAACATACCAGGCGCGCTGGATGTCGTCGGGCTTCGGAGTGAGGGTTTTCATCGATTCTCCTTTACAGATTTTTGTACAGAAAGCCACGATTTTGCAGGGGGTGATGGTGTCAAGGATTTTTAGTTGCCTCCGCTCTGGCAGCTGGCTCGCGCATTGCCCTCCGGACAGCTTGCCTGTTGAACCCGCGGATCAGCGGGTTGAACCCATCTCCCTGCCCAAAGTGATCAGGGTGATGGCGAAAGCCGCGCAGACCAAGGCCAGGGAAACCAAGGCCACGGCCAGATAGGCAAATTGCTCCGCGTTCCACTCCAGCAAAGGCAGCAGCTCTTTAGTCCCAAGAATGAGGGCGGCTGAACCGATCAGAGCCCAGATCACGCCCAGGATGATTTGCCAGAGGCCGCTCCGGGCCGCTTCGGGTAAGCCGGATTTGTGGTTGGCGAGGTTTCTGACCCCGCTGATCAAGGCCCCCAAGCTGATGGTTAGGGATGCCCCCAAACCAAGACTGAGGCCGATGATCATATCTGGTTCCCACTCAACAGAAAGCATCATGGCCACAAAGCCAGCCAGGCCAATGACCAGAAAAAGGATCTCCCAAAACAGGCTCCAGCCTTTGGAGTAGCGGAGTTTCGCGCCGCGGCCGCTCCAGCTTGGCGAGGGTTGCTCATCCTCCAGATCTTCTTCACTGGGGATTGGAATCCTGAAATCTGTAACCGCGCCTTACCATTTCCGCCCGGACCGCGGCGAAATCCACGCTGCCGACGTCGTAGTGTTCGTATAGCCGCGTTAGCTCCTGATTGGAAATGCTGCTCAGGTTTTCCCCGCTGTTTCCATTATGGTGATCGTTCATTTAAGCTCCCAAATGTATTGTTTTTTTGTATTCTGATCAGAATTCAGTTTCCAGCCACTTCACCAGCGCCGGAAACTCCCTGAACGTGGCCGCGGCGATCAGGTCCCCGCGGTTCTCCGGTTTCAGGCCGAGGTTTTTCAGCCGCTGGCAGAGCGCGATCAGGCTTTGTTCCAGTTCAGTGTAATAGGTCTGAGTTTCGGGGTCCAGCGGTCCGTTCAGGTAGCGGCTTTCAAAGCCCTCAATGCTGTGGTGGATCTCAAAATAGAGGTTCTCGGCCAGGCCTTCCTGCCAGAGGTTAATATCGAAACCCCGGGCGATAAATTCCGCGACGGTGCTCTCCTCTTCATTGAATACCGCGAGGTAAAAACGGTTCCAATCCAGCGGATCGATCTCCTCGGGAAGGTATTCACCTGCTTCCGGAACCCCGGAAGCGAGTTGCTCTTCCCGAAGCGGCTCCGGGTTCGCGGCGCAGCCCCAGAGCAGGGCCAGGATCAGCAGCACCAAAATTTGGCGCAGGGGTGAGCTCCCGATCGGTTGTTTTAGCCATCCAAAGTCCGGCCGTTTCATAGTTCCAGCATCCGCAGCCGGTACTCGTGCTCCTCCCTGGGCAGGATGGCGCAGTCCAGATTCCATCCTTTGAGCCATCTCTCCAGGGTCTCCAGCACGGGATACTCGGTGTAAAAATGGCCGGCGTCGATCACCGGGACGCGGGATTCAAGCAGCGTGTGATAGCTGAGGTCACCGCTTATGAACAGATCCGCGTAGCTTTCCGCGCTTGGCAGCAGCGAAGCGCCCGCTCCGCCGCAGACGGCGATCCGCTCTATCCTCGTGCCAGGGTCCAGGCCAGCGGTCCACAGCCATGGATGCGGGCAGCGCAGGCGTTCGGAAACCAGCTTGGCAATCTCGGTCAAACTCAGATTTGAGGATAGTTTGCCCACCAAGCCGAGTCCGTAACCGGGGTTGGGGCTGGCCACCGGAAACCAGTAGACAAGAGGAGTTTCGTAAGGATGGCTGGCTTTGACGGCTTTTAGCACCGTAGGCAGCGAACTGTCATCCACCATGAATTCCAGCTCTTCTTCCGAGACGGTGGTCCGGGGCTGGCTTAAGACACCGGGGATGAAGGGTTTGGCGCTCTCTCCGGCTTCAAAGGTGCCGGTCACATGATGCCGGGCCGAACAGGAGGAATAGTTGCCTATCCTGCCGCCGCCAGCCAAGAAAACCGCCTCCGCCACCTTGTTCGCGTGGCCGATCGGGACGGTCACTGACAGATGATACCACTTGCCCCCCTGTTCGCTGCTGAGCTGGCCTGTCACCTGCAGACCCAGTTTAGCGGCCAAAGCGTGGTTCACGCCATCCGGGGCCACATCCAGATTGGTGTGCAGGCAGATCACGGCGATCTTGTTTTCGGCCAGTTTCAACAGCAGGGGGTCGTTGATCCGGTGGATGGGCTTAAAGATCAACGGATGATGGGCCAGGATCAGGTCCGCGCCGGTTTTGAGGGCGGCGTTGACCGCGTTGGGCGTAACGTCCAGGGTGATCAACACTTTCCGAAAATTTCTCGTCTGATCTCCCAGCAGCAGGCCCACATTGTCCCAAGCCAAAGCCAGGGACGCCGGAGCCTTGGTCTCGAGTCTGGTCAGCAGTTCCGATATCAGCATATGCCACCTCTTTGGCAAAGTTCTCTTTCTGGTCAGTCAATGGTTTCATCCAACCCGCGGGGCGGCCATCCGTCAAGCGAAATCTCAGTCCGGGTGGATCGGCTTCGGCGCGAGGCAGGAAAATGCTTGACCAAAACTACAGCTGTATGATAGTTGTCTGTATAAGTTGCGGGATGCTTGAAGTATCTATCCGCAATCAGGGAGAACAACCATGAAAAAAGTACTGATCGTTTTGAGCGTGCTGTTGCTGCTCGCGGGTGTGGCCCACGCCAAGTTGTCTTACGGTCTGCGTTCCGGTCTGAATGTTTCCAAGCTGGAACTCAGTCCTGACGGCAGCATCGACACCCGCAGCGCCCTGGGCCTGCATATCGGTGGCTTCATCCAGCTCAAGACCGATTCCCCGCTCATCATTCAGCCGGAATTGCTATACAGCCAAAAAGGCACCGGCACCGACGTAGACGACGTGGTCATCATCGACTACATCGTCTTGCCAGTGCTACTCAAATTAAACGTGCTCATCCCCGGTGTCCAGGATCTCTTGGTTCAGCCGCTGGTAGCTCCGGAAATGGGCTACGCCATCAACGCCACCTCCACCTACAACCCCCTCTTCCACGAAAGCATCAATAAACTCAACGCCGGCTTCAACCTCGGCGCCGACCTCGTCTACACCAAAAACTACTTCCTCGGTCTGCGCTACTATCTGGGGATGACCGACCTGCTCAGCTCGGCCAAACGCCCTCCCATCTCCAACACCTGCTGGACCATCAGCATTGGCTACATGTTCTAGCGGCTGGTAAAATCCGCGTTGCCCGGCGCGGGACCTGATCTCCAGATCGGTTGAGAACTATTAAAAAACCCCGGAGTGATCCGGGGTTTTATCTTATCTAATGGGGTCTTGCTTATTTCAGGATCACCATCTTCCGGGTCTGGTTGAGGGAAGGGGTGCTGAGTTTGTAGAAATAGACGCCGCTGCTGCAGGCTTTGCCGTTGGCATCGGTTCCATTCCAGTTGACGGTGTGAGTGCCTTCGCTCACGCTGTAGCTTCTCACCACCTGGCCGGAAAGGTTGAGGATGGTCAGGGTCCCGGTCTCGCCCGCTTTCAGGCTCAGCTCGATGCTGGTGCTACCGCTGGCTTTGAAGGGATTGGGATAAGCGTTTTTCAGCGCGCTGAATTCAGGCAGCACCGGAGGCACTTCTGCGTTGATCAGAATGCTTAGGGGTCCGAAGAACTGTGAACTTGCCGCGTCCACGCTTTCCAGCCAATAATAATAGGTATGGCCATTTTCCACTTCGTCGTCGGTGACGCTGTAGCTCTGCTGCTGGCTGGTGTTGGTGGCGGGGATCAGCACCGGGGTGATCAGGATGGAGCCGGGCTGGATGTCGTCTTCGTTGCGATAAACGCGATAGCCCATCAGGTTCGCTTCCGACTGGGTCATCCAGGCGATCTCGACAGCATTCTGGCCATTCAGCACGGCGGTGAAGCTGCTTAGTTCCACCGGATTGGTATCTTCACCACTGATGATTATCTCAAACTCGTAAGAGGATGAGAGGTTGGGGGTTCCATTGTCCGTGGCAGTGATGGTGACCACGTGGGTGCCTATGTCGGCAGCGTTGGCTGTGACACCGAGAGTGAAGGTCAGGGTATTCGCAGGGATGATGTCATAACTCATCGGGAAATCGTGACTGATCGTTGCACTGGTCAATTGGCCAACTTCGGGGGAAATGACTGTAACGTCAAAGTTCCAGGCATCACCCACGGTCAGATAGATGGGGGAGGGCGGAACGGTCACGAAGATCGGAGCCACGTTCGCGGTCTGGCCGCCTGTGTTGAAGAGGAACAGCTGGCAGTCCAGCCAGTCAACGCCGTCGTTGTTGTTGTAAGGTCCGTCATAATCGATGCCCGCATGGTCGAAACGGCCGATCTGGGCGTATTCGACGTTGTCACCTTTGTTGATTCCGACAGTCGCGGCATAACCGCCAAATCCACCCGTGCCGCCAGAGGCACCACCGGTGGTCCAAGCCATGTCGGTATAGCTGAAGGCCACATTGTTGCTAAGGCCGATGGTGGGATCAGTGCCATCGCTGAAGATCAGTTCAAAGGTGTTTACTTTGTCGATACCGTAGGAATAATATCCCACGTGGTCCCAAATCACGATCATCCGGTTGGCTTCGATCTTGTACCAGACAGAACCGGTGCCGCGGGTATCCACATCCGCGAAGAACGGTGCCAGCATGGGATTGTCCCCGCTGGGGAATCCCCAGGGAGTATAGTTGTAAAGGCCTTCGTCGAAGGTCACGTTGCCGTTGTTGTTCACCCAGCATGAGTTGTAGGCTGTTCCGTAGAGGGTGAAAGTGAAGGGCAGAGGGATTTGACTGGTGAAGCCGTCATCATTTGCACTCATGGCCAGTGTGAAAGTACTGTCCCACGGGACTAAAAGCTCGCAGACGTCTTTTGCTTCGTTTTTGACAATGAAAAATGGATGGGAGGGTTGGGTGGGCTGCACCGCAACTTCGGGAGTATAGACTTGTTGCTGTTTCCAAGCATCATAATCCCTTGAATCGGGCGATGTGCCGGCGTTCAGAATACTGGTCCCCATCAGGGCGAGGACCGCGAACAATGTGATAACCACAAGTTTTCTCATGGCATCCTCCATTTGCTTTACTTATATAAGACCATTGGCAAGCAGTATGGACATCCTGTCAAGCAATATTTCTCCGCTGCGTAGAATATATTTATATTATCTAATGTAAAA
>CAZVXH010000089.1:0-9618 GCA_964631015.1 uncultured Candidatus Cloacimonadota bacterium
TGATTCTGGAGACAAAATAATCACAATATATGATTTGTCAACGTGGAATTTGTATCATACGGATTGATGGAATGAACGGATTGGCGGATTTGGGGCCGGAAGAGCCGAGTGTATGTCATTCCGGGGTTGGGGCCCCGGAATCCAGACGTTTGGGTAATGCCCTGAGAAGGAGTCGCCACAGACGCAGTCTGTATCGACCCCGCCTCGTTCTGGGTCTGGGTTAGGCTATTCCCGCCAGGTCTGGATTCCAGGGCCCCGAGGGCTGAAGCCCCCACCCCGGAATGACAGGCCCGGAGTGGGGTGGATGATATGGCTGGATTCCGGGGCCGCTACCCCGGAATGACAGGCTGGGACTGGGTGCTTAATGGGGTCTGCTGTAGTCCATGCTCGCTGCCTCGCTGGACTCCAGCGGGGTCATGACTGGACGTAGAGTTCGAGGAGGCGGAGGGCTTCGGCGAACTGGTCCCGGTAGGCCATGTTCCTATCCAGGCTGATGGTAACCTTGAGGCCTTTGGCGGCGTCGAAGCGCAGCTCCTGTTTCACTTTGGAGCTAAAGCCCAGCACTTTTTCGCGGGGCGGGAGGCGTTCGGGTTTAAATTCCAGGGTGAGGGTGTGGTTGCGCACGTGGCAGTTGAGCAGCTCGGCCTGTTTGGCCAGGATGTTGAGCTTGAAATACATCAGCAGCCAATCCGCTTTTTCGGGCAGGGGGCCGAAGCGGTCGGTGAGTTCAGCCTCGAAATCGGCGATCTCGGCGAGGTCCTCAAATCCGCTCAGGCGGCGGTAGATGGAGAGGCGCTGTTCGTCGTCGGTGATGTATTCCGGGGGGAAATAGAGATCGATCTCGGTGGTCAGTTTGCGCCGGGTTTGGGGAGGGTCCAGTTCGCCGGAGATGCTGGCGCCGCTCTGCACGGCGGTGATGGCGCGTTCCAGGAGGCTGTTGTAATAGTTGAAGCCGATGGATTGGATGACGCCGCTCTGTTTGATTCCGAGGATGGTACCCGCGCCACGGAGCTCGAGGTCGCGCAGGGCCACCTGGAATCCGGCGCCCAGATAGTCGTATTGGGTGAGGGCTTCGAGGCGTTTGCGGGCCACTTCGGTGGTTCCGCGGGGGATGAGCAGATAGGCGTAGGCGCGACGGTTCGAGCGGCCCACGCGTCCGCGCATCTGGTATAGCTGGGCCAGGCCAAAGTTGTCGGCGCGGTCCACGAGGATGGTATTGGCGTTGGGAATGTCGATGCCGTTTTCCACGATGGTGGTGGAGATGAGCACTTGGAATTCGCGGCTGATGAAGGCGTCCATCACCTCTTCCAGATGGCGTTCCGGCATTTGGGCGTGGCCGACGATGAACTTCACCTCGGGCATCAGCGAGCGCAATTCCTCGGCCACGGTCTCGATGGTCTGCACGCGGTTGTGGATGAAGAAAACCTGGCCGCCGCGGTCGATCTCGCGGCGGATGGCGTCGCGGATCACCTCGTTGTCGCGGGGGGTGATGATGGTGCGGATGGGCAGGCGTTCCTTCGGCGAGGTCTGCATCAGGGAAATTTCCTTGAGGCGGGCGAGGGCCATGTTCATGGTGCGGGGGATGGGCGTGGCGCTCATGTAAAGGGTGTCCACGTTCGACTGCAGCTTGCGCAGGCGCTCTTTGTGGCGCACTCCGAAGCGGTGTTCCTCGTCGATGATCAGCAGGCCGAGGCGGGGAAAGCTGATATCCCGGGAAAGCAGCCGGTGCGTGCCGATGGCGATATCCACCCGGCCTGAAACGATGCCGGCGACGTCGGCGTTCAACTGGGCGTTGCTGCGAAAGCGGCTTAGCATGGCCACCTGCACGGGATATTGGGCCAGGCGTTCGCGGAAAACGCGCCAGTGCTGTTCCGCCAAAAGCGTGGTGGGAACAAGCACCGCCACCTGGTAGCCGGAACAGACAGCCTTGAAAGCGGCGCGGATGGCCACCTCGGTTTTGCCGAAACCCACGTCCCCGCAGAGCAGCCGCTCCATCGGGGCCGGGCTTTCCATATCCGCCTTGATCTCGTTGGTGGAGCGCACCTGGTCTGGCGTGTCGTCGTAGATGAAAGATTCCTCGAGGTCTTTTTGCCAGGCGGTATCGGGCTGGTGGGAGATGCCCACGCGGGAGCTGCGCTCCGCGTAGAGCTTCACGATGTCGGCGGCGATGAGCTCGATCTGCTCGGTGGCCTTGCGTTTGGTGGTTTGCCACTTGGCGCTGCCGATGCGGCTGAGAGTGGGGGCGGCGCTTTCCTCCGCCACATATTTGGTGACCAGCCTGAGCTGCCAGGTGGGCACGTAAACCCGGTCGTCGCCGGCGTAGCGCAGCATCAGGCATTCGGTGGACTGGCCGTCGAGTTTGATGATCTTGAGGCCTTCGAAGACGCCGATCCCGTGGTCGATGTGGACCACGTAGTCGCCGGGCTTGAGGCTTTCGTAATCCACGATCTCCTCGCCGGGGGAAAATCTGGGCGCGTAGCGCTTGCGGCGGTAGCGGTTGAAGATCTCGTGGTCGGTCCAGAGCGCCAGGCCGCAATCCAGGAGGCTGAACCCTTCGTGCAGCACGCCGATGTGGCTGTCCGGATCGGCGCCGAAATCGGCCAGAAGTTCGTGCATGCGTTTGGACTGGCTGGGGTTGTCGAAGAGTAAAACGGGATCGATGCCTTCCGCGCGCATCTGACGCAAAGCTGCGGCCAGCAGGGCAAGATCGCCGTTCAGGCCGGGCTGGGGCTCCGAGGGGGCCTTGTGGTTTTGGGTGGGGAAAGGCAGGATGAATTCGCTCTGGGAAAGGAAAACAGCGCTGCCGGGGCGGCAGAGTTCCAGCAGCTCGGCCTCGCCGGCCAGCACCTTGTCCGGTGGACTGAGCTTGGCTTTGGTGGTGTTTTTCAGTTCGCGCCGGTATTGGCTGTGCACCTGTTCGGCGAGCTGCTCAAATTCCTCATGGACGTAGATGTAGTTCGAAAACAGCAGCAGCCTTTCGGCGGGCGCGAAGAAATCGGCAAAGGTGCAAAGCTCGTCCAGCAGCAGGCTGTATTGGTTTTCGATGCCCTCATAAAAGCCGGTGTGCTTGATCTGCGCCATCAGCGGCGAGGTGGCGCGAACATCGTCCAAAGAAAATTCCCGGGCCGGGATCACGGTGTAAAGAGGAACTTCGCCGGGTTCCGAACGCTGGGTGTTGGGCGAAAAATAGCGCATGGTGATGATCTCGTCGCCGAAGAATTCCACACGAACAGGCTTGAGCCCGGGCGGACTGAAGATATCCATGATTCCGCCCCGCCGGGCGACCTGGAAGACCTTGTTCACCTGATACTCCACCTCGAAACCCATGTACATCAGGTCCCGCATCAGCTCTTCGGGCGGGTATTCCATCCCCGGACGCAGGGTTTTGATGTGGCGGGCGATGTTGGCCAGCGGCGGCAGAAAGCGCAGCAGCGCGCGGATCGAGAGGCTGTAAACGGCCGGTTTTTGCTCCAGGATGTGGTGGATGCACATCATCCGGGTTGCGCGGATGGAATAGTGGGGCGAGCGCTGCTCGTAGGGCAGGATCTCGTAATCCGGCAGGTAATGCGCGTTGGGAGTGCCGATCAGGGTGCAGAGGTCGTCCCAGATGTCCTCGGCGATGATGTCGTCCTGCGAAACGATCAGGATGTTCTTCCCGGTTTTCGCCCAAAGATGGGCGGCCACCACGGCCCGGGCGCTGGGGTTGAGATGATGAATTTGATGGCGCTCGGGGCTTTGAGCCAGAGTGGGCAGAGACTGGAACAGCGATGAGCGTTCCAACCAGGGCAAGATTTTCGAGTAGAGCGTCATGCCGGCCTCAGAGGGGCTCCGTGTTGACGAAGGTGCCGATGATCTTCACCAGTTTGCCGCTGGTGAAGGAGATGGTGAGCCGGGCGTCCGAGCCGGTTCCGTCCACGCTGAGCACCATGCCCTGGCCGTGTTCGGAGTGCCAGACCTGCTGCCCGATGCGGAACTGCTTGTCCTTTTCCGTAACCCGGTGCCTGGCTTTGGGGCGAACCCGGGGCGCGGGCGAAAGATCGGCCTGATCGCTGTTTCCGGCAAAGAGGGTATCTTCCAGCTCCTGCAAAAAGAGGCTGGGCTTGGTGTAGTAAAAGGTGTCGTAGAGGCGGCGGCATTTGGCGTAACTAAGGAACAGCCTGGTTTTGGCGCGGGTGACGCCCACGTAGAAAAGGCGGCGTTCCTCCTCAATCGCTTCGCGGCTGTCCATGCTCATGCGGTGGGGGAGAAGCTCGTCCTCGAGGCCCACGATGAAGACGCAGCCGAACTCCAATCCCTTGGCGTTGTGCAGGGTCATCAGCCGGACGGAATCCGCGCCTCCTTCCACCCGGTCCATATCCGTCTGCAAGGCCACGAAGGGCAAAAAGTCATCCAGCAAGGGAGGTTTGTCGTGTTCCTCGGCCCAGCGATCGGAAAATTCGCTCACCGAACCCACGAACTCGATCAGGTTCTCCACCCGGGAAATGTCTTTGGGATCTTTGCTCTGCCTGTAAAGGGAGACCAAATCGAGGTAGTCCATGAGCTCTTTCACCAGCTGCAGAACGGGGGCCTCGCGCGCCAGTTTTCTCAAGGCATCCAGTTTGGCGGCAAAGTCGGCCAGCTTTGTTTTGAGGCCGGGGCCGATCTCCTCGATGGCGGCGGAATTTTGCAGAGCCTGGTAGAAGGTTCCGCGAGTCCTGGCGGCGTAGGCTAAAACGCGGTTCACGGTGGTTTGTCCGATGCCGCGGGGCGGTTCGTTGATCACGCGGAGCAGGCTTTCAGCGTCGGCGGGATTGGAAAGCACGGCCAGATAGGCCAGAAGGTCTCGGATCTCCTTGCGCTGGTAGAAGTGGAGGCTGCCCACGATGGCGTGGGGGATCTCGTGCTGCATGAAAGCGTATTCAAACACTCGGGACTGAGCGTTGGTGCGGTAGAGGACGGCGATCTGGCCGTAGGGAACGCCCTCGCTGTGCAGCCGGGCCACAGTTTGGGCAGTTTTGTTCGCCTCGTCGGTTTCGTCGTGATGGTCGCGAAGCTGAGGTTTTTCACCCTGGCCGAGGTCCGACCACAGGTCTTTCCGGTGGCGGCGGCGGTTGTGGCTGATGATGGCGTTGGCGAGATCCAGAATGCTGCTGGTGCTGCGGTAATTCTGTTCGAGGCGGATGGAGCGGACGTTGCTGTAATCCTGCTCGAATTCCAGAATGTTGCGGATGGTGGCGCCGCGGAAGCTGTAGATCGCCTGGTCGTCGTCGCCCACCACGCAGACGCGCTGATGGTCTTTGGCGATCTGGTGCACGATCTCGAACTGGGCCTGGTTCGTGTCCTGATACTCGTCGATCATCACATAGCGGAACATCTGGCTGTACTTGGCGCGGACAGCGGGGTTGGCTTGCAGCAGTTTGGCGGTGTAGAGCAGGATGTCGTCGAAATCCAGGGCCTGGTTGAGCAGCAGCCTCTGCTGATAGTGGGTGTAGATGCGCAGGACGGTGCTTTCGAAGTCGTCCTGCCAGCTCTTGCCGCGGCTGTCTTCGGCAACGTTGGGGGCCAGGTCTTCCGGCAGCTGGAGGCGGTTCTTGTAGCGTCCGATGCGCCCCAGCACCCGTGGGATCGGGTATTTCTGCTTGTCGAAGTTGTGCTCTTTATAGATCTTCTTGAGCAGGGATTTCTGGTCGTCCCCGTCATAGATGGAAAAATTGGCTCCGAAGGGCAGGGAAGCCGCTTCAGCGCGCAGGATGCGCGAGCAGACGTGGTGAAAAGTGCCCACCCAGAGGGAGCGGACCGGAAAGCCAAGCAGATTTTGCAGGCGGTCCTGCAGTTCGCGCGCGGCTTTGTTCGTGAAAGTAACCACCAGGATGTTCCAGGGCGGCACCTGTTTTTCCTTTAGCAGCCAAGCACAGCGGTAGATGATGGAGCGTGTCTTACCGCTGCCGGCGCCCGCCAAAACCAGCAGCGGACCCTCGGTATCGGTAACCACTCCGAGCTGCTGGGGGTTCAGCTCCCGGGAAAAATCAGCGCGCATGCCCTGCTAGGCCGGAACTCTGATGAAGCGGGGTTCGCTGCGCCGTCCTTCCAGCCTGCCCAAATAGTTTCCATAGTCATCAAAAACATCCCTGAACGCGGAAACCTTGTACCAGTAATCGCCAGGCAGCACGGAATGCCATGGCTCCGAACCGTGATTGCAGACGTTGGTGGCCACAGAATCCACCACAGCGTAGTCCGAATTGTAGGCCAGGCCCCGGAAAACGTAGTAGCCATCTGTGTTCAGGGCCGGGTTCGCGATCCAGCGCACCTCCACAAATTTGTTGGCGGCGCCAGCAGGCGAGGCGAAACACTGCACGCCGCTCACCTGCTCCGGAACGATGATATCCGGATTGTCGTAGGGATCGAGCGGGTTGCTGTGTTTGAGGCAGGCCGCTGTGAGCAGCAGGGCCAGGGCGGGGATCAGAAGTTTGGTTTTCATCAGGGCCATCCTAAAAGCGTACCCGGATGCCTTCCGGGCCGAGGCTTACGGTCTTCCTGGCGTGCTTTTGCAAGATATCCTGCCAGACTTGGGCATTGTAGCTGTCCGTGGTGAGGATCACATCGTAGATGTTGTAGCCCCAGATCACCACGCCGAGCCCCAAAAAGAGCAGGGAATAGTATCTGGGGGTCTGGGCCTTGCTGTAGTATTCCTGGATCTCGTCGATCTGGGAGGCGGTCAGGTATTGGTCGTAATAATAGTTGCTGCGGTCGTACAGGTAGAGGGAAACCCCCAGGGAGAGCAGTTCCGCGCCCAGGAAGATGGTGCCTTTGGTGCCGGCTTTGCTGGTGATCTGGCCAAAACCAGGGACCAGAGCTGATTTGAGGATGGCGCTTCCGATCGAGCTGGATTCCATTTCATAGAGCTGCAGCAACTCCTGGCGCTCGAGCAGGCCGGCGCGGTAAGTCCCGCGGCCTCTCCAATCCTTCCAGCCGTATTTGGTGCTGTCCGCGAAGGACTCGATGTCAAACTGGAGCTGGGCAAGCAAACATGACGCCAGGATAAGGAACAGAAGCGTGAAGACCGTCTTGCGCATGATCACTCCATCAGTTTTTCGGAAAGCTTGTTGAGGGGGGTGATGGTCCGGTCCCGCAGATTCACTTGCCATACGTAATAATAAGAGATGGTGGGGGTTACGAGGTCGTAGCGAGCCTCATATTTGAACTGGCCGGAGGAGATCATGAACTTCCAGCCGGAATCGCGGATCTCGTTGGGGTTGTAAGCCCGCAGCAGTTCCTGTTTCTGTCTCTGGATGCGGTTGCTGATGATGCCGCCCCGGTATTCGTTGATCACGCGCCGGGCGAAAGCGGCTGGATCGGCCTGGGCGGCGAGCAGATTTTGCATCTGAGAGATCTTGGTGTTGAATTCCGGGCGTCCGTCCAGATTGTTGGCCTGGCGATAGAGGTTCAGGGCCTCGGAGTATTTTCCGGATAGCTCGGCTTTTTCGGCCTGCACCCCGACATCCTTGGCCCGGGCCACGTTTTCCCTGATGGTGTTCATTCGGGCGATGGCCTGATTGGCCAAAGCGTAGTCGGGAATGATGTCGTAGGTCTTTTGATAGTGGATGAGGGCGTTCTCAAAATCGCGCTGGGCCACCAGCTCGTTGCCGCGGCTGATAAAGAGCGAGGCCACCTGTTCGAGGCGCCGGTCCACCTGAGCTTTTTTGCCGGAGTCATACTGCACGGCGATGCGGAAAAAGCGGTCCGCCTCCAGGTAGTTTTGCCCTTTGAGATAGCTCTCCGCCTGGCCGATGTAGGCCTCGGCTATCATCTGGTTGTTGGCGGCGCCTTCCACCACCGGGTATTTGCCCAGTTCAAAGAGGACGCGCAAGCCGTCGCTGTAATAACCGGTGCTGTACAGCCGGCGGGCGTAATCCACCTTGGCCGGAACGATGCGCAGGATCTGTTTGCGGGCGGCCACTTCGTAAACGTTGTTCGGGTAGCCGTCGTAGAGTTCCATGTAATCGCGCCAGGCACCCTCGTGATCGATGAAGGTGTCAAGCTGGAGGCCGATCCTGCGGTTCAGCATCTCCGCCGTGAGTTCCGAGCCCGGGATCTCGCGCAGGATGGCGTTCACAAAATCCAGGGACAGTTGCAGATTGCCTTGGGCCAAAGCTCTGTCGGCCATGTCACGGTAGATCCGGCCGAGGGCCTGGTCCGCTTCCACAGAGTTTGAAAGCTTAAAAAACTTGATCGCGAGGTCGTAACTTTCACGCTGCAAAGCCATCAAACCCAGCTCGTAGTAGCACTGGCCGCGCAGGATCTCGCTGCGGGTGATCAGAGCGCCGTTCTGGCCGGTTTGGATATAGCTGTCCAGTTCCTGGATCGCGGCGGCGTAGCGCCGGTTGTTGTAATGGTCCTCAGCGCTGTTGAATCTGTTTATGTCGCAAGCGCTTAACGCAATCAGGACGATCAGGGCAAACAAAGCCGGCAGCCAGCTGGCCCTCAACTTTCTTCGCGAAGCTGGCATGAGGACAGGATCTGTCTTCAAAAGGCGGCTCATTTATCCACTTTAGTCGATTTTTGCTGGTTGCTGGGTACCACGATCGGGATCTGATCCAGTTTGCGGCCGAACACGATGAAAAAGGTGGCCAGCATGACAGTGGCGACCAGCAGCAGCACCTGGTTTCCGGTGATGAAGATGATCACGGTGGTGAGCACGATCAGGATGTTGATGGCGTAGATGATGAGGGCGGTGATCTTGATGGAGCCGAGGGCCGTGTGGATGCGGTGGGTGGAGTGGTCCTTGCCGCCCTGCATCACGTGGCGCCCGTCGCGCTTGCGGGTGTAGCTCACGAGGGAAATGTCGAAGATGGCGTAGCTGAGCAGCAGCACTGGCAGCAGGTAAAAGACGTTGTTTTCCCGGGTCAGCACGGCGTAGCGGGCCATGAGAATGCCCATCGAGGAGAGGAAATAGCCGATGAACATCGATCCGGCATCTCCCAGAAAGATCTTGGCCGGGTTGAAATTGAAGGGAAGAAAGCCCAACGCGCTGCCCGCGAAACTAAGCGAGATCAGGCCGATGAAGGCCATCTCCGCGCCGTTCGAACCGGTGGTGTTGGCCAGGCTGAAAGCGAAAAAGCCCAGGCCGAGGATCCCCGCGATCCCGCTCAGGATGCCATCCATGTTGTCCAAAAAGTTCAGCGCGTTCATCAGCCCCACCATCCACAGCACCATCACAGGCACGGAGATGTAGAATGATCCGAACATGTTTTGCAACTCTTGAAACTGGAAGTTCGTGAGGATGAAGACCAGGCTCACGGTGATCTGCCCGATCAGCTTGATAACGGGGTTCATGCCGCAGCGGTCATCGATGAGGCCGATAAGCATGATCAGCAGGGAACCGCCCAGATAGCCCAGCATCGCGGGATCGAAGCTGCGGTTGGCGGAGATGGTTACATCGTAGATGCAGAGCAGGAAAAAACCAATGAAAACACTCAGCCCCCCCATGTAGGGGACGCTGGTGAGATGCATTTTTCTGGCTTCGGGTTTATCCACGAAGTTCAGCGCCTTGGCAAGCTTGATTATGAACGGCGTGAGGCCGTAAACGAGCAACCAGGACATAATGAACACGCTCACGTATTCCCATGTCCTATTTTCCAT
>CAZVXH010000090.1:0-9174 GCA_964631015.1 uncultured Candidatus Cloacimonadota bacterium
TGCTCAAGGGCGATTTCACCCGCGAGGACCCCGTCCTGAAAGACTGGATGCAAAAGGGCGGCAGCGTCGGCGTGCCCTTCAACGTGCTTTATATCCCGGGCCGCGAGCCGGTCAAGCTGGCCGAACTCTTTTCCAAGGCCGACCTGCTGGAAGCCCTGGCCAACGTACCTCCCCAGGAGGGTAAATGAAACCATATTTGATCCCCGCGGTGCTGCTCCTGCTGGCTCTCTCGGCCACTGGCTGCGACCGCTTCAACCACGCTTTCGAGCCGCCGGAAACCGCCGATCTGCAGGCGGCGCTCTTCACTCCGCTGGATGAGGCTTTGCAGAACCAACCTGAAGCCGGCCTCGACGCCGTGATGAACTATTTCGCGGATGACTACCTGCATTTCGGGCTGAACAAAGCCGACCGCCGGGCCTGGTTGGAAAACATCTTCCAGACGCATCCGGCTGCCGTGGCCGCTGCCACCTTGCTGGATTCCGAACAGCTTTCGGATTCCACCGCCGTGGTCAACTGGCGCTTCCTTGTCACCGACGCCAAAGCCGTGATCGTGGACAGCACCTTCACCGGCGACCGCCTGGCCAAACGCGGCGGACACTGGCTGCTGCGGGGAAATCAGATGAGTTGCCAGCCGCCTGTGCTCAAACAGCGCGTCATCATCGAATATTTCACCTTTCTGGGCTGTCCGAACTGCCCGCAGGTGGAAGCCGAACTTCACGATCTGCAGTTGGCCAGCCAGGGCCAGATCAGCTATCTGGAACATCACATCACCGGCCCCCTCACCGTGCCGGGAGACCCCACCTACGACTACTACGGGCCTTTTTCCGTGCCCACCTCCATCTTTGGCGGGGAGGTGATGCTCACCGGCAGTTCCACCGATATCATCTCTTCCTATGCCGACGCCGCCCAAACCCTGGCCGGGCTCGACAGCCGGATCAACTATTCCGGCCTGAACTACAGCGTGGATGGCCAGACCGTCACCGGCACCATCCAGTTGGATATGCCGGACCCCTTCACCCACCCGGACCTGGTGCTGAACTGTGTGCTCATCGAGCGCGTCTCCAGCTTCACCAACACCCAGGGCCAGAACCTGCGCAATGTGGTACGAGCCAAGTCCGTTCAGAACATCGGTTCCCTGGACTTCCCCAACACCGTCAGTTTCAGCCTCAGCTCCTCTGTTCCCATCCCAGACGACGCTTCGCTGGTGATCTTCGCCCAAAACCGCCCGGTCTTGTTTGGCAACAACGCCACCATCTACGGCGGGATCGAAGTGGAACTTGACAGATAGCCGGCTGGGTCCAACATGACGCCCAAGACCCTGTTCTTCGCCTGCCCCTCGCCGGATCCCCGCCTGAAGTGCGGCCATTGTCCGGGAGGCAAGCCCCCGGCGGATCCGGGGGCCTCAGGCACCAACCAAATTAAAAAACCATAGGAGAATATGAAGATGAAAACCAACATCCTGCTCATCATCCTGCTCATTCTGGCGGGAACCCTGCTGGCCGAGCCCATGCCGGAATTCCGCCTCCCCAACGATAGCGGCAAGAACGTCAGTCTGGCCGATCTGCTCGGCCGCGGGCCCGTGATCGTGGATTTCTGGGCCGACTACTGCCAGCCCTGCAAACAGGCCATGCCCGCCCTCGACGCCCTCGCCCAAAGCTATGACAGCCTCACCGTGGTCCTGGTCTCCATGGACGCCCCCAAAACCCAGGCCAAGGCCAAAAACTACCTCAAGGGCAAGAACTTCAAGTTCGTCACCCTTTACGATCCGGACAAGACCCTGGCCAAAAAGCTCAACGTCACCGAGCCGCCCCACACCTTCATCCTGGACAAAACCGGCGAGATTGTGATGGAACACAAGGGCTTCGTGGCCGGAGACGAGGGTGCCTATGAGCTGAAGGTCCGCTCCCTGCTGGGCCTGGAGCCTGAACAGGGCAAAGGCTGCGAGAGCGCGGAACCCTGCGGCGACTGCGCCCACAAACAGAAAGCGGAGGCCGCCCCCAAAGAGAACGTCAGCCCGGACAACAGCCTCAAAACACCATGCGAAAACCACCACTGATCCTGCTGGCGGTGCTGTTGCTGGCCTTGTCCGCCCTGGCGGCCCAGACCACACCCCTGCTCAACGGACTCAACGAGGCCAGCCTCATCTACCGCAGCGTGCCGGATTCGCTCCACGTATATTTCAAGAACTCCTTCGGCTTCAGCCTGGGCTACAAAAACTTCACCTTCGGGATGAAATTCATCGCCGAACTGCCCAAATACAGCACCGATCAGTCCGAACTGCTGGATGAGCTTGACCCCAACCGCCTCAGCCTCGGCTGGAAGGAACTCTACGCCTCCTACGCCCGGGATGCCTATCTCATCCACGCGGGCACCATCGAGGAAAGCTTCGGCTCGGGGCTCATCTTCCGCAGCTATCAGGACCTCGAGCTGGACGAAGATCACCGCGTGAACGGCTTCAAATTCAGCTTCGACGATAAGCTCCGCCTCAAGGCCCTCTACAGCGGACTGCCCAGCCCCAGCGCCCTCGGCAGGCTCGACCTGGCCTACGGCGCCGATGCCGAATATCCCGTTCTGGAGCCCCTCACCCTGGGCGCTTCCTTTGTGGGGATGCAAACCCTGGTGGGCTCTTCCTACCGTCAGGACGACATTCTGGGGGGTAGGGCGAAACTGGCCCTGGACTGGCTGGAACTCTCCGCGGAAGCCGCCCAGCGTGACGACAAACTCGTGGCGGGAATAACCGACGGCCTGGCCGTTTACGCTGCCGCCACCGCCTATTTCGGTTCCACGCAGGTGGGCGGCGCTTACAAACACTATGACAACTTTGCCTACCGCAACCGCCTCCAGGACCTGCCCCTGGCCAATCACCACAACGAAACCCTGGCCGACGATCAGGGTTCCGGCGAGGATGAACGCGGCTTCCAGGCCTGGACCAACCTCGCTCTCGGCCAATCCCTGAGCCTGAACCTGGACTACGCCGAAGCCTGGAACCAGGCCCGCTCCAAACAGATGAACGACGCCTACGCCGGGCTGGATTGGCAGCGCGGAAACGTGGCCGCCACCGTTTCTTACAGCCACATCGAAAAGGTGGACAGCGCCCTGAGCCATTGGCAGAAGGAAAGCTATCCCGCCTTTGTGGTCAGTTTTCCCGCCGGTAAAACGGGATTGGTGCTCTCCGGGGAATTCAAGACCGTGGAGAAGCTGGTGCTGGACACCGTCCAAAACGAATACACCGAAATTGGCCACTACGAACCCCGCCTCCAGGCCGATCTCAGCCTGGGCAAGCTCAAACTTTCCCTGGGCGCGCAGAGCTGGTGGAACGATTTCTCCTCCATCCTGCAAAGCCACTACTGGCCAAGCGTCGAGCTAAAATATCCCGTGCTCGCGGACACCGACCTCGTGCTCTTCGCCGGCAAGGAAGCCGGGGGAAAAGTCTGCCGCAACGGCATCTGCCGCTATGTGGCCCCCTTCTCCGGGGTCCGTTTGGAACTCGCCACCCGCTTTTAAACCAAGGATAACACCATGAAAAGAACGCTCTTCCTGCTGCTCCTGCTGTTGACGGTCGCCCTGGCCGCCAACCCACCCTATTATCCGCTCACCACCCTCGCCGAATCCTGCGTGATCCAGGGCAACGCTTCCAGCAACACCGCGCTGGCGAACCTGGCCACTGTGCTGGCCGCCACCCATCGGGGTGAATTCATCGCCGCCCGGCTTTACCACAACTCCGGCGCGCTCAGCAGCCCCAGCGTGGAGGACCGTTTTGCCTGGCACAACGCCACCACCGTTCCCACCCTTGTCTTCAACGGCAACCTGCCCTTGACAGGCGTCCAAACTGAGGCCGTCTACGCCCAAACCGTTGCGGACAAACGCTTCCAGCCTTCGCCGCTGCAACTGCAGATCACCAATTTCACCGCCGCCAGCGGCGCCATCACCGTTTCCGCCCATAAACTGGACCCCACTGTGGATATCACGAACCAAAATCTGGTGCTGATGCTGGTGGAGGACAATGTAGGCTCCGAAACCAACGTTGTCCGCCAGATCAAATACCAGTCCCTGAGCCTTCCCGGAACTACCGCTCCGGAGGTGTTTACGGACACTTTTTCGGTCGATCCCGGCTGGAACCAGGCCAACCTCTGGGCCATCGCGGCGGTTGAGACCACAGACCACAGCATCCTGCAAAGCGCCTCCACCCTGCCCCTGCCCACCTACAACCTCCGTGCCACCATGGCTTGGAACCCCGCCGGACTGGCGGCGCCCGCCAACTCCTCGGTGAACTCCGAACCTCTCTGGGTTTTCAATACCGGCTCCTACGACACCATGCAGATGCTGCTGCTGCCGGACTCCGCGCCGGCTGACTGGTATTTCAACTACTGCGATGAACTTGGCAACTGCTATCCCGGCAATTCGCCCCTGCCCCTGGTTCTCGGCGCCGGTGACAGCAAATCCTTCCACCTCAACCTGTGGGTGGGTTCGCCGGGCGTGGCCACCTTCCATTACGAGATCAGTTCCGCGAACCTCGGCACCTTCATCATCCCCTTCACCCTCCAGGCCGGAACCGCGGCGGACGATCCCTTGATCCAGCCCGCCCTGCGCCTCGAAAGCAACAGCCCCAACCCCTTCCGGGGAACCACCTCTTTCCGCGTCTCCGCGGATAAAAGCGGAACCGCCAGCGTTCAGGTCTTCGACCTCAAGGGCCGGCTGATCTCAACCACCCCGGCCCAAAACCTCGTTCCCGGCTCCAACCGGATCGACTGGCAGGCCCCGCCTGAACTGCCTTCCGGACTTTACCTCTACCGTCTCAAGGACGCCTCCGCGCCACCGCGCCGGATGCTGCTGCTGAAGTAAGGGCCAGAGTGAAAAGATACCTCCTTCTCCTGCTGGTTTTGGCCACCCTGTCCCTGGCGGCCTCACCCCTGGCCCAGGAACTGGAAACCGCCCTCCGGGGCGCCCAGGACCCCGCCCAGGCCATGCTGGTGATCAATTCCTACCGCGACCGCCTCAGCGATCTGGACGACCTCCGCGTCCTCCAGAATTACTGGATGCAGATCGACCAGGCCAGCTGCCAGGATTGGTTCCTGCGCCGCTACGAGGCCCATCCGGACCGCCCCGAACATGAATACCTCTGGCTGCGCGGACAGACCGACCTCGGCGTCCAACTGGCCGGCGGACGCTCGCTCATCGCGCGCCAGCCCGCTTTCTACTGGGGTTACCGCCTCTTCAGCAACACCTATTCCCAGCTGTTGCAGGATGCCCAGGCCCCGGATTCCCTGCGCGCGGACATCGTGGCCAACCTCGCCTCCGACCGCGCCCTCCTGCTTCAGGGCCTGAACGTCTGGCCCCTGGACGACTATCTGCGCCTCGCCCTCTTTCACCACTGGGCCTCCCAGGGCGACGACGACCAGGCCGAGGCCCAGCTGCTGAGCCTCTACGACCCCGCCGCCATCGAGGCCAATTTCCGCCACGTGTTCGAATTCATCGAGGCCTCCGGCCGCGTTCGCCCCTTCCGGGTCCTCTTTCCCAAGGTGATCTCCCGCACCATCGCCAGAGGCGAACTCCCCGCCGCCGACAGCCTCGGCTACTACCAGTTCTACTATCTGGAAGCCCTCAAAAAGGCCCAAAACTGGCCGGAAATGCGCGCTTATCTGGATCTCTATCCCGACCTCAAGACCAGCGATACCACGCTCAGAACGCGCGTTCTGATGCATCTGGGGCTGTCCGAGCCGGATACCGCCCTCAACCTGCTGGAAGGCGCCCTCGCCGCCGGGGTGGTTTCCTATCCGGAAGCGCTGGACACCGCAGATTACGCCCCCCTGCGCTCCCTGCCCCGCTGGCCGGAAGTGATGGCCCTCGCGGCCAAAAACTGGGCTCAGGGCAAGGCCGAGCGCAAGGCCAAGATCCTCGCCGAAAAGGTCTCCCGCCCCGCCCCCCTTTGGGAACTGCCCGATCCCGACGGCAATCTGACCCGTTTGGAAGACCTGCGCGGCAAGATCGTGATCCTGGATTTCTGGGCCCTCTGGTGCGGCCCCTGCCTCCAAACTTTGGCCAAGCTTGACGCCTGGCGCGATCAGAACCCCTCCGACGACCTTGTGGTCATCTCTGTGAACGTGTGGGAAAATCCCTCCGATTACCCCGCCGTGGCCGCCCTTTTCGCCCAACAGGGCTACGGCCTGAACCTGCTGATCGGAGACAGCGAAGTGCCCCGGGCCTACGGCTTTTCGGCCATCCCCTGGCTCTGCGCCATCGACAAACAAGGCAACATCGCCTTTACCCTGAGCGGCGACAGCCCCGTTCTGGCGGAAACCCTCGCTGTCTGGGTGGAGGAACTGCGCCGCTGACGAGGAGGTCTGATGCGGTATCCGAACAAATTTCTCACCCCCGGTGAACAGCGCGCCCTGCTGGTCCTCATCGCCCTGGCCCTGCTCGGACTCGCCGCCGGACAGTTCAAAGGCGCCCCCAGACTTGTTCCCGCCATGCAAACAGAGCTCGCCGCCCCCGAACTCCTCACCGTGGCCACCGAGACCGACCAGCCCATCCAGATCGACATCCGCACTGCCTCCCCGGATGAACTGATGCTCCTCCCGGGGATCGGCGCCAAACGCGCCCAGGACATCATCGCTTTCCGCTCCCAAACACCTTTCACCAGCACCGACGACCTCCTCCAGATCAAGGGTATCGGACCAAAAACCCTGGCCAAAATGCTGCCTTCCCTGCTGCCGTTCGGAACGCCCCAATTCACTCCGGAAGCCGCCGCGGATCCCAACGCCATGACCACCGTCGGCTTGCTTCCCCTGGCCTCAGCTGAGCCCAGCGTTGCGGAAGGGGGGAAATCACCTGCCCGCGCTTCCCAACCCGCTGCCGTCCCCAAAAGCGAACTCACCAACGTGGTCAACCTCAACACCGCCGGACTGGCCGAGCTCTGCACCCTGCCCGGTATCGGAGAGGTAAAGGCCAAGGCCATAATGGATTACCGCTCCCAAAACGGAAGCTTCCAGAGCGTGGATGACATCACCAAGGTCAAGGGCATCGGTGCCAAAACCCTCGCCAAACTCCGCCACCGCCTCAGGGTCTGAGCCACCAAACCACATCCACTTCAAACACTTCCTCCCCCTGTCTGAACCACCTTTCCCCCCACCCCCCCAAATCTCTCTTTTGTAAGCCTTTATTACCAGCTGAAAAAATCTAAATAAAAACCATATTTTGTATTGACAGGATCACCCCCTCCGCCATCTTGGTTTCCGTATTGAATGCTCAGGAACTCAAGGCTTCAGCCAGAGGGAGTTTCACGCTCCCGCCATCTTTCCAGGGTCTGGAAACAAGGTCGCTCTCCAGCTCTTGATTCCCGGGGAACTGTTGTATCCACGTCCGGAAACCGTGTCCAGGCGAAAGCTGCGGTCACAATCTTGCCAGCCATACAGCCCTGATAACAGGGAATCAACCAGAAAAGGAGGTAAACTTATGATGAACAACGCCTTACTCGAGCTTTTTGGAAAGCGCCCGTCCGTCCAACTCAAACTGGACAACCTCCCCGACTTCATGCGCGACTATCTGGAGCTTGTCGCCCAGGGAACCGACTGCCGTCCCGGCATCCTGCTCACCGCCTGGCTGCCCTATCTGGCCGCCAACCTCGGAAATCGCGTCTATGCCGAGATCGGCTCGCTGCGTATCTATCCGAACATCTGGGCCTGCGTGATCGGACCCAGCTCCATTTCCCGCAAAACCACCGCGCTTCGCTACGCCGGCCTCACCGTCAAACCCTTCCAGGATGAGCTGAACCACACCGACACGGCCAGCTACGAGCAACTCACTCTGGTCCTGAACGGCACCACAGCCTCCAAGTTGCTCTCCCTCATGCATATAAACCCCTACCGCCTCTTCGTTCACAACGAAATTTCCGGCTGGCTGGCCGATATGCAGCAAAGCTACAATAAAAACTTCAAACAGACCCTCACCGAGATCTACGACGGCGTTACGCGGAACTACATAAACCAGGAACGCAGCGAACTGATCACGGATCCAGCGCTCAGCGTGATCGGCGCCTCCACCCAGGATTGGTTCTTCAGCTCGATCTCGAACCGCGACCAGCTGGCCGGCTTCCTCCAGCGCTTCCTCTTCTGTGTGGTGCGCAAGGAGGACCTCACCGAACTCGAACTCTCGGCCGCCAACCGCGCCAACGACCTCGAGACCGCCCTCTCCGCCTATGATGAGCGCCATTTCCGCGCCTGGCGCGCCCTGCCCGGCTCGCACGAACTGAAGCTCGATCCCGAGGCCAGCGCCGCCCGTGACCAATACTACGCCCAGGCCTATCACCGCGTTAACGCCCACAACTCCGATAACCTCATGAGTTACTTCACCCGCGTTTACGACGGATATTTCTATAAATTCGCGCTTATTATCCACATGGCCAAATGCCAGCGCGAACTCGCCGAGGCCGTCCGCCTCCACACCGAGGACGCCTGGTTCCGGAATTCCCGGATCGGACTCGACACCGTGGTCGAAGCCACCTACCTATGTGACTTCTACATGGACCACATTTTCCCGATCCTGGACATCATGGACGAAAAAGACAGCCTCGCCGCCGAACGCAAACTCGTGGACCTGCTGGTTAACCGCTGCGGCGGAAAAGCCACTCATTCAGAACTGATGAACGCCTCCCGCCAAAAAAAGCGCGACTTCAAGGACGCCACCGAATCGCTCCTCGAACGCGGGGCCATCACGGTGGAAACCGGAATGGCGGCCAATAACAAACCCACCCGGCTTTACCTGCTGGACCGTGAACTGCTGAGTTCCTGGAACAGCAGACCGGGGAAGAAGTGATCAAGAAAAGAGATACAGGGGCGGCTCAGGCTGCCCCTTGTCTGTTGAGGCAACATAGGTCCAATGGAGGAGCTTACGCGCCCTCGCTATCGTTCTGTCGCCCCTGGCGGGGCTCTGGCGGTGGTTGCGGAATCCAGCCACATCATCCTCCCAGCCCCAAACGCACGTCATTCCGGAACGGAGCGCCTTGGCGCGAAGGGACGGAATCCAGGTCTGGCGGGAATAGCCAATCCCCGGTTCCAGGCCGAGGCGGGGTCGATACAGACTGCGTCTGAGTAGACACTCTCCCAGGGCTATTCCCGCAAGGGCTGGATTCCGGGGCCCCTACCCCGGAATGACAGGCTGGGGCGGCTGACGCTTGTA
>CAZVXH010000091.1:0-8891 GCA_964631015.1 uncultured Candidatus Cloacimonadota bacterium
AACTACAAAGTAGATCCTGGAAAGCTGGACACTTTGGTATTACGCAAAGGTCTTTTAGAGTAGGAAAAGGACCATCCGGAGCGTGTTTGCCTGACTTTTCGCTCGGAGCTGTAAGCTGATGATATGAAATACTTTAAGCACTTGTTAAATCGATGTATCCAGCGTGTTTCGCCCTAAGCCCTAGCCTATTCGCCCCTTGTCCGCCTCCCCTTAAGTTCCCGTGGTTTGGTTGGGTTGTTAACGCGAGACTAAGGGGAGGCGAACGGGATGTGTGATAAGGGCGATTCTGCCGGGAGACGGCAAAATCACACATAGACCCAACTCGTAGCTTCATAAACAGTGAGTAGTTAAAATCTGATTTTCAACCCCAGGGCCAGCCTGCCCGACGCCGGTATGGCCAGGCTGAGCTTGTTTTGGCGCTGATCCCGGCTATATTTAGGGTAGTAAAAGGAGTTAGCGATGTCTGGATATTTCCGCGGCGATCTGGCCGATAAAACGCCATCCCTGATCAAATTTCCGGTTAAGCGCCGGATGATGTGTTTGAACGAAAGCTGCCTTGATCCGTATCAGGCCATCAAAGAGAAGTTTCTGGCCCGGATGGAGGACGTTCACTTGAACCGCTACCTTTCAGACGTGACGGGCGAACTGCACGCCAATCTCACAGCCTACGCGGGGTATGGGCTCGACCAAGGCAATCTGGTTTGGGGCAACGGCGCGGACGACATTTTGTACCACATCTTCCTGGCCACGCGGGCCAGTGACCGGTCCTTCGCGGTGAGTCTGGCGCCTTCATATTTCGATTACAAGACCTTTTGCGGCATGGTGGGGCTGGAGATCAAATTTGTGGAACTCAACGAGGATTTCAGCTTCGATACGGAAGAATACCTGCGGTTGGCCGCGGACCCTAACTGCCGTCTGGCCATTTTGTGCAATCCGAACAATCCCAGCGGAAATCTGTTTGCGCCTGAACAGCTGCGGCAGATAGTGGATGGCCTGCCGGACAAACCGGTGTTGATCGACGAGACCTATTTCGAGTTTTCCGGAGCCACTTTCGCCGAGGAATTGGCACGGCATCCGAACCTCATTTTGGTGAGATCCTTCTCCAAAGCCTTTTCCGGAGCGGGCCTGCGCTTCGGCTACGCGATCTCTTCGGAAAAAAACATTTACTCCCTCCGTAAAGTGCTCACCACCTTCCACACCAGCATCCTCAATCAGGCCTTCGCGCTCACGATCCTGGAGAACAAAGAGATCTTTCTCAGCCAGCTGGCGGAGATCAAGTCCGCCCGGGACGCCATGTATCTCAAATTGAGGGAAATACCCGGATTGAAGGTGCATCCCTCAACCACCAATTTCCTCACTTTCACGTTGGGGGAGAGAACGCGGGAGCTATTCGAATACCTGCAGGACAGGGAGATAGCGGTCCGTGACGTGGGCGCGCACCGGCGCCTGAAAGATCATTTGCGGGTAACAGTGAGCTGCGCGGAAGACAACGCGGCCTTTCTGGAGGCTGTGGCAAATTTTCCGCTACCGTAGCCGCGAAAGCCGCTATCCTGGCCGCGGCGGGCGGTAACTTACATGTGCATGAGCCTTGGTAACCTGGAGATACTTTCGGCAACAGCGGGCAGTTGCAAAACTTTTCCTTTACAAGAAATCGACACTGGTGAGAATTGCGCCAAGCGGTTCCGAACTGCCGTAAAAGAGTAAAACTGAGCAGTGTTTTCACATCCTGTGCTTGAGCTTGGTGGCAGTATTGACTTGAAGAGTATAAATTTATACAAGATAAAGGTGTGAGTATGCAGAAGGAATGGCTGCTTCAGGGAGAGTTTTCCCCTGAGGAACGGCAGCAGATCAAGGTTCTCACGGACCGGATGAAGTGTCCCCGCTTGGTGGCCGAACTTCTTTTCCGCAAAGGACTTGAAACTCCTGAACAGATCGAGGGTTTCTTTCATCCTCAGCTGGGGCATCAGCACGATCCCTTCCTCTTTCCAGACATGGGCAAGGCTGTCGACCGCATCCTGAGCGCCATCGACCGGGGTGAAAGGATCACCATTTACGGGGACTACGACGTTGACGGCACCACCGCCACCACCCTTCTCTATCTGGGCTTGCAGCGCCTGGGCGCGCTGATCGACTTTTACATCCCGCACCGCATGATCGACGGTTACGGCCTGTCCCTCGGCAGCCTCGACCAGATCGTGGAAAACGGCACCAAATTGATCATCAGCGTGGATTGCGGCGTGAACGCCCTGGAAGAGATCGACGCGATCAACGCCCGCGGGATGGAGGTCATCATCACTGATCACCACAATCCCAAGGAAGAACTGCCCAAAGCCTTTGCCATCATCAATCCCAAGCTTCAGGACTGCCCCTATCCCTTTGCCCATCTGGCCGGGGTGGGAGTGGCCTACAAACTGCTGATGGCCATCTACCGCCGCCGGGGGATCGAAACCGACGAAAACACGGTCAAATACATGGACCTCGTGGCGGTGGGCACCATCGCGGACATCGTTCCCCTCACGGGCGAGAACCGCGTTTTCGCCCACATCGGTCTCCAGCACTTGGTGGACAAGAAAAACCTGGGACTCAACGCCCTGGTGCAAATCTCCGGTTTGAACACCAAGACCATGGACGCCTCAGACATCGTGTTCGGCATCGCGCCGCGCATCAACGCCGCGGGCAGGATGGGCTCGGCCTCCGTGGCGGTGGAACTGCTGATCTCGCGGGACAAAGACCGCAGCCTGGAACTGGCTGAGATCATCGAGCAGCAGAATTCCCTGCGCCAGCAGGAGGACCAGAAAACCTTCCACGAAGCTTGCGACATCATCGAAAAGAAATACAAGGACATCGACACCGCGCCCTGCATCGTGGTCTCCTCCGACGACTGGCATTCCGGCGTGATCGGCATCGTGGCCTCCAAGCTGGTGGAAAAATACTCCCGCCCGGTGGTCATGATCTCCTTCAAGGAAGGCTTCGGCAGCGGCTCCGGACGGAGCGTGGCGGATTTTGACCTCTTCGGCGCCCTGCGCGCCATCGGGCACAACCTCCACAGCTTCGGCGGCCACAAATACGCCGTGGGCTTCACCATCCTCCAGGAATACATCGACCGCTTCGAAAACGAACTTGCCCGCTATGTCTCGGAACATCTCCAAATCAGCCAGATCAACCTGCCCCTGCAGATCGACCGCGAGATCGAACTCTACGACATCAGCAACTTTCTGCTCGACTGGATCGAGCGTTTCGCCCCCTTCGGCCCGGAAAACCACCGTCCGCTGCTGGTCACGCGCGGAGTTCTGGTGGCCAGTTATCCCTACACCGTGGGCCGCAATCACCTTAAACTGAAGGTGGTGAAGGACGGCGTGGTGCTGGACCTGATCGGCTACAACCTCGGTGACCACCTCAGCCTACTGAAAAAAAACGCACGGCTGGACATCGCTTACACCCTGGAATACAACCGCTTCGGCAATAAAACCAGCATTCAGGGCAAGCTGCGCGACATCCATCTGCTGAAATAGGAGTTTCCGTGTACCGGACTTACGCGACCTTGTTAGTTCTTGTCCTCTTTGCCGTTCTGTTGGCAGGCTGCGCCGAGAACAGGACCTTTCCGCCAAAGGTGGAGACTGTTCGGGAAAGGGTGGCGGAGTTTCCCGTGGCGCGCGTTTACACCAAGGCGGTGAGCGTCGCGCGGGGTAAAACCGTCTACGCCTTTGTCCGCGCCAGCCAGGAGATCGACATCTATGTGGACGGCGTTCGCACCAACAGCATCGGCGGACTTGGCTTTGAGCGCGGCAACTTCCAGCGGCTCAGTGACATCGGCGTGGACACCGACGGCGGTTTGCTGGCCCTGGATTCGGCCCGGAAACTGCTCCGCAAATTTACTCCCGAAGGGATGTTCGTTTCCGAATTCAGATTCGAGTCCCTTAGCCAGCCGGAACTTTTTTGCGTGGCCCCGGACGGCACGCTGTTCGTTTATGACGCCGCACCATCCGAGATCGTGTGCTTTTCTCCGCTCGACGCCAGGGAATTCAACCGCTTCGGGCGTTTCGAGCTCAATCAACCGCAAAACCTTGATTGCAACAAGGATTATCTCTGGGCGCAAAACCGCGACCGCGAAGCCACCCAGGTCTTTTCGCTGCTGGGGCAGTTGGATCTTGCGGTGAAATTGTTCCAGGCCCTGGACAGGGTTGGCAATATGTTTGGCTATTACCAGGGAGAGGGTTCCCACAATGTTGTCACGCCACCACTTTCCCTCACTGTGCAGGGCGATCTGGTAACGGTTTTGTGGGGGAATGAGATCTGGCTGGACAGGCTGGTTTACGGCAGGGGTGACGATGAAACGCAATGACCTGCTGCTGACTCTTCTGACCGCGCTGTTGCTGGCGCTGTCACGCCTGCCCCTGCATCTGGGCTGGCTGGTCTTTGGCGCCTGGCTGCCGCTGCTGCGGGTCTTCGAGCGTGGCACGGCCAGCTCCCGCGACCTTTTGCGCATGGGCTCCATCATGTCTGTGGTCTATTGCGCCATCGTGTATTACTGGCTGGTGTACGTGAACCCCGGCGCCATCCTGGGCGTGATGCTGGTCTACATCTTCGTCTATTATCTGGTGTTTTACGGCATCAACCGGATCTTCCGCGTCCTGACGCGCTGGCGCTGGCTGGGATTCCTCAGCATCCTCATCACCTTCGAGTTCATCCAGTATTACGGCGAGACCCGCTTCCCCTGGTTCAATCAGGCCTATTCTCTGGCGGAATACGGCCTCCTCATCCAGGCGGCCGATCTGATCGGGGTCGTCGGCCTCTCCGCCCTCATTATCTGCGTCAACTTGTTGCTGCACCAGCTCTGGCCCAGCCTGCGCAAATGGCTTCGGGGCCGCTCTTTGCCGGCTTCTGACCGGCCTCAGGCATTCGGGAAGAGGCAGGCTTGGGTTCTGGCTGCGCTGTTGCTGATCTTCGCCGTCTGGATCGGCTACGGCTGGCAATGCCAGGCAAACCTGGATCTGGAGCGGCACGACGCCGGCATCTTCGTGATTCAGCCTTCCATCAAGCAGACGCTGAAATGGGAGCCGGAGCAGTATGACGCCTCGTTGGCCACTTTCCGCCAGCTGACTCTGAAAGCGGCGGCGGATTCCGCCCGTTTGGTGATTTGGCCGGAAGGGGCGATGATCGGTGATCTGGACCGCGTTTCCCGTGCCCGGGGCGATCTGCGCGCCGTGATCGACACCGCCCGGGTGGAGGTTTTCACCGGTTTTCAGCATTACGTGCATGACCCCGCCCATCCTGTGGGGACCCGCAGCTACAACGCGGCCTCGCTCTATCAGCGCAACAATTTCGACAACGAACTCTATTTCAAAAACATCCTCGTCCCGGTGGGCGAACGCATGCTCTGGCTGGATCTTTTCCCCTTTCTGTGGAATGTGAACCTCGGCCAGGCCAACTGGGAATTCGGTACCAAACTGGCCACTTATAAAAGCGGCGGCTTCCGCTTTTCGCCTTCGATCTGCTACGAACTGGCCTTTCCGGAGATCTTTCACCATATGGCCATGCCGCGGGATACGCTGAACGGCGGATTCGCCAAATGCGACTATCTGGCCAACATTACCAACGACGCTTGGTTCGGCTCTTCCTACGGTCTCTGGCTGCACGCGATGATGACGCGCTTCCGCGCGGTGGAAAACAGGATCCAGATCTACCGTAGCGCCAACACCGGCATCTCCATGGTGGTGGACCCCATGGGTAAGATTCTGGCCAGAACGAAGTTGAACGAAGTGACCACCATCACCGCGCCACTCTACACCACACCCAGGATCCCCCTCATCCGTAAAATATACCGCTACCCCTTCCTCTTTGTGGCGATCGCGGCCATTCTGGCCCTCATCGCCCGAATTAGAAAACCGCGAGGCAACCCATGAAAAAGTACTTTTACACCATCGGCGAAGTCAGCAACCTGCTGGGCGAAAAACCTTACGTGATCCGCTATTGGGAAAGCGAATTCAGCTTTCTGCGCCCGCGCCGGGAGGAAGGCCGCATCCGCAAGTATTCTGAAGAGAACATCGAACTGCTTCGCAAGATCCAGGACATGCTGCACAACCAGCGCTACACCATTGAAGGCGCGCGCCAGAAGCTGAAGGAAGAGCGCCGCTCCCCCCGATTGGCCCCGGTCGCGGCGGTGGAGGTTCCCAAACAGCCGCCTGATGCCGATCTGGCGCTGGTCCTGGGAGGGCTGCGTTCTTCGCTGGAAGAGATCAGGTCAGCCTGCCGCAAGCTGCGGGGAGAACGCAAATGAACTTTCAGGACATCATCCTCACCCTGCAAACTTACTGGGCCGCCCAAGGCTGCAGTGTAATGCAACCATACGACGTGGAGATGGGGGCCGGCACCTTCCATCCCGTCACCTTTTTCGGCGCTCTGGGCCCCAAACCCACATCCGTGGCTTACGCCCAACCCTGCCGCCGGCCCAAGGACGGGCGCTACGGCGAAAATCCCAACCGCCTGCAGCACTATTACCAGTTCCAGGTGATCATCAAACCCAGTCCGGATGACATCCAAAACCTCTATCTGAAAAGCCTGGAGGCCATCGGCGTGGAGATCTCCAAACACGACATCCGCTTTGTGGAAGACGACTGGGAGTCGCCCACCCTCGGCGCCTGGGGCTTGGGCTGGGAGGTCTGGCTGGATGGCATGGAGATCAGCCAATTCACCTATTTCCAGCAAGTTGCGGGAATCGACTGCTTTCCCGTGAGCGTGGAACTCACCTACGGCCTGGAACGCCTCGCCATGTACATCCAGGATGTAGATGACTACCGTCAGCTGCGCTGGAACGACACGCTGCTCTACGGCGACTATTATTTCGCCCGGGAGCGGGAATATTCTGAATACAACTTCCACGCAGCCGATACCGCCCTGCTTTTCGAGCTCTTCGCCGCCCATGAAAAAGAATGCCGGGAGCTGCTGGACAAACAGCTGGTTTATCCCGCGTATGACAATCTGTTACGCTGTTCCCACACCTTCAATCTACTGGACGCCCGCGGCGTTATCAGCGTTACCGAACGCGCCGCTTACATCGGCAGGATCAGGAATCTGGCCAAAGAAACGGCCGCCGTCTTTCAGGGCAAATACAGCTGAAAAAACCGAAATTCGGATACAGGATTTGCCCCATGGCATGGTATTATGTTTGAGCGGCTGGAAGCCAACGGCTGGAAACAGGCGGTAACTCCGGTTGCCAAGGAGCCCCAAATGAAAAAACTTTTGCTGCTGTGCCTGCCGGCATTGCTTTTGCTGGCCTCGTGCCATATCCATCAGGTCGACACGCCTTTTTTGGCCAAATTTGAAAACATGCTCTACACCGATATCAGCGTGGAAGTGGACGGTTACGGCTCGGCCGTGATCGCCCCCGGCGAAACCGTCACGTTCGAGATCGATAAAGACGACCAGAGTTATCACTATGAAGCCGAAACCCACGGCAGCAGCAACAGCGGCGAGCAGCTCGGCCTGGTGATGGAGTGGTCGCGCACCCGCAGCATCAGCGGCGATTCCTACACCACCTACCTGATCACAGACGAGAACATGTTTTTCCTGAAAATGCGCAACACTGGGCATCACGACCTGCATCCCCTCTACGTGAACTTCGGCTTGATCGCCCAGACCCTGGACGACATCACCATTCCGGGTAATGGCGTACTCTACAACACCGGCTACTACAAGGCCTTCACCAATACCCGCGTGCAGGCGAATTGGTCTGACCTGCCTTCCGATTACACCTACTGGGAACAGGGCAACCACTTCAACTTCCCCTGGACCGAAAACCAAGCCGTTACGCTGCTGAATACTTTCAAGAAGGATGCCGCCCCGGAACAGGGCTTCAAGGTGGAATCGAAGCTGGTGGACCACCGCTCGGATGAGCCTTTCGGCCTCGACGCCGGAATTCCCCGGGAAAACAACTGATCCGGTGCTGAGATCATCAGTCACCCTCGGAAACAGCGCCCTGCCGCTGCTGGCCACCGCCATCCACAATGGCCATCACTTGCCGCCGGAACTGCTGGCGATCAGCGGCATCAGCGAGGCTGAGCGCCTCCGCGAGGAGGACCCTTTCACCGGAGAGGCGGCAGAGCTTTTTCCCAACCACATCGTGGTGGAAACTTCGCGCTTCGCCCTCGACCTGAACCGGTCTCCGGACAAGGCTGTGTATCTGACCCCGGAGGATTGCTGGGGCCTGCCGGCGCGGAGCGGACCCGTTCCGGAAGCGTTGCTGGCCAGGCTGCGAGAGGATTACGCCTCCTGGTACAGCCTGCTTCAGTACCAGATCGAACGGCTGCTCGAACTTCATCCATTTTTGATTGTGCTCGACTTGCACAGTTACAACCACCGCCGCGGTGGACCCCTCGCGGAGCCTGATCCCCAGGAGAAAAACCCGGATCTCATCATTGGCCGCGGCAACCTCGGCCAAAACCACTATCCGGCGGCGGAGAACCTCTGCCAGATGCTGAACGGCCAAGGATACCGGGGAAAAACGCTGGATTGCAGGCAGGATGTGAAGTTCACGGGCGGCCAGATGTCCCGTTGGCTGAATTCCCGCTATCCGGACCGTCTCATCTGCCTGGCGATTGAGTTCAAAAAGATCTTCATGGACGAATGGAGCGGGCAAGTGAACCGGCCTGCCTGGGCTGAACTCAAGCAGATTTTCCAGACTCAGGTCCAAGCCTGGATGGCCTCGAGCCACGGCGTCGAACTGCCCTCAGCGTGAGGCTTCATCCCCCTCCGTGGAGAATTTTCATTGACAGATTTCCGCCTCCGCGGATTTTGCCCCTTACGATGCGTTCCGGAATAGCTCAGCGGTAGAGCGGGTGGCTGTTAACCACTAGGTCGGGGGTTCGAATCCCTCTTCCGGAGCCATTTTTTTT
>CAZVXH010000092.1:0-8766 GCA_964631015.1 uncultured Candidatus Cloacimonadota bacterium
ATATCAGTCCCACTTTCGGGACTGAGAATATCCTACTGCATTAGTTGGGTTTATTTATCATCCTCGTTCCTGACAATCTTTGAAAGGCCAAGCGACCAACTGCATTTTTTTCATTATGCTTATGTATGTCAAGTTTTTTTTTCAGCAAAATCTGCCTCGATCGGAATTCCCCTAAGACCAAGCCCCGAACCGGATGAGTTTGGAGTTCAAAGCGCCAAACTGGATGGCAAACCTTTCTCAGACTCGCAGGCCCTTTGGACTTCAAGCGGACAGTAAAACCAAGCTGGCCCCCGCAATGTTTCACCCCTTCACCCTTTCAAATCTCCGCTTCTACTCCGGCTGTACTCGGTGTTCTCGGTGCCAAGGTCCCTGGCTCTTCTTCTCCGTGTCTCCGTGCCTCTTGGTTAAAATCCTGGCTCCGTGCTTGCATCCTCTGGATTCACAAACCCCTCAGAAATCCAGGATGAAGCTCACCGGGCCGGCGTTGACCAGCGAGACTTTCATGTCCGCGCCAAAGCTGCCGGTCTGAACAGGGATGCCGGTCTCGCGGAGCAGTTCCACGAATGAATCGTAGAGCCTTTCGGCCAGTTCCGGCGGCGCGGCGGGAGTGAAATCCGGCCTGCGTCCCCGGCCGCAGTTGGCACAGAGGGTGAATTGCGAAACCACCAGCAGCGCGCCTTTGGTTTCTTCCACCGAGAGGTTCAGTTTGCCCCGGTCATCGCTGAAGAGGCGCATGGCGCGTATCTTGTTGGCTGCCGGCGGCAGCAGTTCAGCGGTGTCGGCCCGTCCGAAACCCACAAAGAGCAGAAGTCCCGGGCCGATCTCGCCGCGGACCTCAGTTCCCACCTCAACCCGGGCGGAAAGTACCCTCTGGACCAAAACGCGCATCAGTCGATACGGAAACGGTGTACTTCCCAGCAGCCCGTGTCATCCAGCCAGAGGGAACCCTCCGAGAAGGGTGGGATCACGATCTGCAGGCGTCCGAAAGTCACTCCCGGGCGCAGGAATCCGGCGCTGATGGTTTCTTTTTCCCACATGTCAACGGATTTGAGTTTGGTTTTGAACTGGCGGTCGATCTTGCCGCTGCTCTTGAAGGTGATGAAACGCAGGTGCAGCTGCGGTCCCGCCGGCGTGGAAGATTTGGCCCAGAGCCGGGTGTAGTAACCCCCGTAGCGGTTTACCCGAAAGGCGTCGGAAGTGATCACCACGGTGTAGGGAGAAGCGTCCACGCGCAGGGAGGAATTTCCCTGGATGGCTTCCCGGCCGTCGATGAACACCAGGTTTCGGGGGGAATCGCTTTCCCCCTGCAGATCAACACTCCAGCCCAGCAAGGCTTCCCGGGGATCCAACGAATAGGCGCTGAACCCTGGATTGGAAATGAGGTTGGCCACTCCCGCCGTGTCCTTGTCGAAATAGACAAGACTGGTGTGCACCAGGCAGGATGAGAGGGTCAGGAGCAGGATCAGGTTCAGGATCCAGTATGGCGCGCGGTTTTTCATTTCATGAAACCCCTTTCGTTCAGGTATTTTAGGATCACGCCCACAGCCAGCGAATTGAACAGCAGGTTGGACCCGCCGTAGCTGATGAAGGGCAGTGGGATGCCGGTGGCCGGCACGAGACCGATGTTCATGCCGATATTGATGAAGGTTTGAAACATGAGGAAGGCGAAGATGCCCGCGGAGGCGATCTTGCGCTCGCGGACCTTGATCTCGCCGATGTCGGTGATGATCCGCCAGAAGAAGAGGATGAACGCCCCCAGCAGCAGCAGGGCGCCGATAAAGCCAAATTCCTCGCCGATCACGCTGAAGATGAAGTCCGTGTGATGCTCCGGCAAAAAGTTCATGTTCTTCTGGGTTCCCATCAGCCAGCCTTTGCCGATGATGGAGCCGCTGCCGATGGCGATCTTGGCCTGGATGATCTGGTAGCCGGCGCCCAGAGGGTCGGCCATGGGATTCAGAAACGACACGATCCGGCTCTGCTGGTAATCTTTGAGGCCATTCCAAAACACAGGCATGATCAGCGCTATGAAGCCGTTCATAATGCCGGCGATGGTGGTGGTAACCCAGGACAGCCGGCTCCAAAGCAGCAAACCCACCAGTACGGCGATCCAGATGAAGATCGCGGGCCACCACAGCGAGGAAACCATGCTCACCACCGGACTCACCAACAGCAGCAGATACACCAGAGGTACCTCCGCCGCCACCAGCATCGCCAGCAGGCTGAAAAAGAAGACCAAAGTGGTGCCGAAATCCGGCTCGATCAGGATCAGCAGCACCGGCACCAGGATCAGGCCCAGGCCGTAAAGGATCTGCTTGATCTCGGTGAGGTTGTCGCGCGAGAGCACCCTTGCCGTCACCAGGATGGTGAGCAGTTTGGCGCTTTCCGAGGGCTGATAGTTCAGCCCCAGCAGGCTGAACCAGCGGTGGGAACCGTTCACGGCCGGGGTGAAGAGCACGGCGATGAGGGCCAGGATGTTCAGCAGATAGGCGGGGATGATGATCAGGTCCAGGATCGGCATGGGCAGCCGGATCAGCAAAAAGATCATGCCCAGCGCGATACCCGCGAAGATCAGCTGTTTCCACCAGTGGCTCTGGGTGGTGGTGTATTCGCCAATGGTGGTGGTGGAGGCGGTGAAGATGGCCAGGCAGCCGGTGAAGATCAGCAGCACCAACAGGCCGGCCAGCACGAAATCGAACTTCTTGCGCTTGATCATCCGCCGTTGGCCTCAGAAGCACTTTCAGCCGGCGTTTCCGGGGCAGGGGGGGGCTCCGCGGCCGGCGTTTCCTGCGGCAGCTCGGCCGGTTCGGAAGACTCGGCGGAGCGCTCTTCCCGGGTGCGAAACTGCGGCGGAATGGGAGCCGGCTGCCGAATCTTGTCCAGATTGCCGATGTAGTAGTTGAAGATCTTGTTGGCCACCGGAGCGGCCACCGCGCCGCCGCCGCCGGCGTTTTCCATGAACACGGTCACCACGATCTCCGGCTTGTCCGTCTCGATGAAGCCACAGAACCAGGCGTGGCTGACGCTGCCCATGAAGTTTTGCGCGGAACCCGTTTTGCCGTAGGTGGTGGCGCCGGGCACGCTGATCGCCCGGGCCGTGCCGCCGGGGGCGTTGGTTACCGCCCAAAGTCCGTCCCGGATGGTCTGCACCGTACTGGCGGACCAGGGCAGGGGATGTTTGTACAGCGGCTGCAGCTGATCGCGGGTGATGCGGCTGCTGCCCATCGTTTGCAGCAATAGGTGGGGCTGCATCCACATTCCACCCCGGGCAATGGCGGCGTAGTGCGTGTTCATCTGCAGAGGCGTGGTGAGCACTTCGCCCTGGCCGATGGCGAGGTTCGCCTTGTAGCCGTTCAGCCCGGAAGTGACGCCCAGCTTGTCTTTATAGTATTTCTTGTCGGGATAGAAGCCGTTGCGCTCGTTGGGCAGGTCGATCCCGGTTTTCTCCACCACGCCGCAAGCCCTGGCGTGGGCGGCCACGGCGTCGAGGTCCATTTTGCTGATCAGATCGTAAAAAAAGACGTCGCAGGAAACCCGGTGGGCGTCCACGATGTTCAGGGAACCGTGCCCGGCGGCGCTCCAACAGCGGAAGAAGCGGTTGCCGATCTTGAGTCCGCCCCCGCAGGAGGCCAGCCTGGTAAAGCGGTCGATCACTCGGGTTTCGAGGCCCTTGGAACCTGTAACGGTCTTGAACACCGAACCCGGGGGATAGGTGGCGTGGATGATCCTGTCCATCAGCGGTTTGGCCGGTGTGTTCAAGCCCGCCCAGACCTCGGTGCTGATCTTCTGCATGAACACGTTGGGATCGTAATCCGGTTTGCTCAGATAGGCCAGGATACCGCCGGTTTTCACGTCTGAAACTATCACGCAGCCCTTGATCCCGGGGGGAAACACGGAATTGGCGTAATCCTGCAGATCGTTGTCGATGCTCAGGATCAGGCTGAGTCCGTTCTGTGGCGCCACCGAGGTGTTTTCGCTGAAAAGTTCCAGACTCTTGCCCTGGGCGTCCACCTGGATGATCTCTTTGCCGTCTTTGCCCCGCAGCAGCACCTCGTAATAGCTTTCCAGCCCGGTTTTGCCGATGTAGGCGTTCAGCGAATAGTCTTCCTCGCGGTAGCGGTCGTATTCCTTTTCGTCGATCCGGCCCACATAGCCGGTGAAATGGTTCTGATACATGTAGCTGCGGGTGGTGCCGCTGCGAAAGGTGAGTTCCGGAAAATCGCCGATCCGTTCGGACAGCGCCAGGATCATCTCGTAGGGCAGATTGTCCACCAGCAGGATCTCTTCGTAGGTTTTAAAGCGCTGTTCGAACACCAGCTTGCGCAATTCCTCCGGCTCGATCCCGAAATACATCTTCAGAAACACCGCCAGCGTCTCTGTATTGCCGATCCTGCCGCTGGTCAGATAGAGGTCGTGGGAGGGGATGTTGCTAACGATGGGGCGGTATTTGCTGTCGTAGATCTCGCCGCGGGTGGCCACCACGCGCCGGATGCGCACAAAGTTGCTTTCCGCGATGCGGCCGTAGTATTCGCCTTTGAGCACCTGCAGCCGGAACAGCGCGCCGAACAGCAGCAGGAACAGCACCCCCAGGGTGACGCGGAATACCAGGCTCTGAACGCTTCTGGTCATTCCACCATCACGATCCGCAGCCGGGCCACCAGCTGCATCAGCCAGAACACCACGAAACTCACGGCCAGATTGTAGCCCAGGCCGATCAATGCCAGAACGGAGAGTTCGCCGCTGAAGCCGTAAACCACACCCAGCACCAGCCAGCTTACCACCTGGAAGATCAGATTGCCCAGGATCAGCGACAGCATCCGGGCCAGCACACTTTCGCTTTCAAAGGGTTTGCGGAACTGGTGGAGGGCGATGGCGATCAGCAGCAGCACCAGCGTGTGCAGGCCAAAGGATTCCGGCTGGGTGGTGTCGTAGAGCAGGCCGATGATGAAGATCACGATCAGGGCGGGCGTCATTTCCCGCGTCCAGACCAGATAGACCACCCAGGCGATCAGGATGTTCGGGATCACGCCGAACAGCTCGAAAGCGGGCAGCAGCAGCACTTGCGCGTAAAAACAGATCAAGCCCAGGATCAAGGTCCAGAGATACTTCCAGATCATGCATTCCCCCGGCTCAAGCCTTGAAAGCGGTTAAACAGGATCATTTTCTGCCCTGCAGGATAAAAACGTGTTCCAGGTTTTCCACCTGGGTGAAAGGTTCCAGTTCCGCGCTGATGAAAAGATAATCCTGGGAATCGCGGATGCGGGCCACCGTGCCCACCGGATAGCCTTTGGGATACAGCGTGGAGAGGTTTGAGGTCACGATCGTGTCGCCCGCGCTAATCTGCGAGCCCAGCTTGATCATGTTCATGTTCGTCTTGCCCGCCAGATCGGATTGGAGAATGCCCTGAACGCTTGTCGCCTTGTCCATCACAGGGATCTGGAAGCGGGGATTGCTAAAGGGCAGCACCACACAGTTGCTGGCGGCCACCGAGATCACCCGGCCCACAATTCCGCGCGCCGAGATCACCGGGCTGTCCACTTTCACACCTTGCGCTGAACCTTTGTTCACCACAAGGTTGCGCTGCTGAAACTGGCCCGCGTAGCCGATCACTTCGCCCACCTCGAAAGCAATCGCCCCGGTGTCGAAACTGATCGCCTGCAGGGTCTGGCTTTCCTTGAGGGCGTTGCGGAGATTGAGATTTTCCAGGGTGGTGGCGGCCTGCTGTTCGCGCAGGAGGGCGATCTCGCCTTTGAGGGCGGTATTGGTGCGGAAGAGGTTCACCGAATGCAGCACAGGATAGAAGACCGTTTTGCCCAGCAGGGAGGCGCGTTTGACGCGGCCTTCGGTGCTTCCCAGGATCAGCAGGATGGCTGTCAGTACCAGCGCCAGGGGCAGAATTATTTTCTTCACAGGCAAATCCTCGTCAGGTAGCTTGGGCGGCCCCGCTGGGGGGACGCCGGGTCCGGTAAATCTCCGCGGATGCTATTTCTGTCAGTCTTCGATGCGTTTGATCAGCACTTCGCGGTAGCGGTCCAGCTCGTCCAGCACCTTGCCGGCGCCTTTGACAACGCATTCCAGCGCGTCCGGCACCACGTACACGGGCAGGTCCACGGTCTTGGAGATCTTTTCGTCCAGTCCTTTCAGCATGGCTCCGCCGCCGGTGAGGAAGATGCCGCGTTCGGCGATGTCGGCCGAAAGTTCCGGCGCGGTGCGCTCAAACAGCCTCTTGATGGCGTCCACCATCGTGGCCACTGTTTCGGCCAAGGCTTCCCGCACCTCTTCAGAGCTGATCTTGATGGTCACGGGGAAGCCGGAAACGATATCGCGGCCGCGCACGTCCATGGTCAGTTCCTGTTTCAGCGGATAGGCACTGCCGATCTGCATCTTGATCTTCTCGGCGGTCTGCAGGCCCACGTGGAGATTGTTTTTCTTGCGCAGATAGCTGATGATGTCGTTGTCCATCTTGTCGCCGCCCACGCGGATCGAATTGTGTACCACGATGTGGGAGAGCGAGATCACGGCGATTTCACTGGTGCCGCCGCCGATGTCCATCACCATGTTGCCAAAAGCTTCTTCGATGGGCAGTTCCGCGCCGATGGCAGCCGCCACGGGCTCTGAAACCAGATAGACCTCACGGGCGCCGGCGTGCAAAGCGCTGTCCCGTACGGCCCGTTTCTCCACTTCCGTGATCCCCGAAGGCACGCAGACGATCACCCGCGGACGCACCAGCAGACGTTTTTTCTGCGCCCGCAGGATCAGGTCGCGCAGCATCAGTTCCGTTACCTGGAAATCCGCGATCACCCCGTCTTTCATGGGTTTGATCACCCGCACTTCGTCCGGGTTTTTGCCCAGCATCACCTTGGCCTGATGGCCGATGGCGATGATCTTCTTGCTGTCGTTGGATACCGCCACCACCGAGGGCTCGTCGATCACGATGCCCGCGTTCTTCTTGTAAACCAGGGTATTGGCAGTGCCCAGATCGATGGCGATGTCATTGGCCTTCATGCCGACGAAATCGAAAAATGACATTCAAACTCCTCTATATCAAGCCTCAAGCGACGATCGAGGCTCCTCAAGATAATAATTTCCTAACCTAAGGCAAGGATTTTTCCCTGCTACGCTCTGTCAAGTTAAAAAGCGGCGACCGGATCGAGCCTCGCGCGGGTGGCTCTGTTCACGCTGATTTTTCCCGAAGCGGTGGTGGAAAAGCGGGAAAATGCTGAGAAAAAAGCAAGGCCCTCTTTCAAACTTAGTGGTGATCCGGGGTCTGTATCTGGATTTCAACCGGAAGCGAACTCCAACCACCACTTCAATTCATTCCAGCAACACAAGCTTCCCCGAGACGCTTTTCTCCCCCACCCGCACTTGGACCAGATAAACCCCTGCCGCCAAACGTTTTTCGTCGCTGTCCCGGCCATCCCAGCCGAGTTCCCGGATCCCCATATCCGGTATCACGCCAGTGCCTGACCACACTTTCCGGCCCCGGAGGTCGAAGATCGCGGCCCCGAAGGCCTGTCCGGCTCTTCCTGTTATTCTCAGTTCCGTAATGGCCGCGAACGGATTGGGCGCCACCGTCAGCCTGAGAACATCGCCGCCGTCCCGGCTGACATCTGCAGCCCCTTCCTCCTCCGCGTAAAGATGAAAATCAGGATAGCGCGCGGGTTGGCGGTCCCGGGAGAGCACCACCAGTTCCAGCTGTTTCAGTTCGATGTCTCCGCTGCCCGGATACTGCGTACGCGCGGCGTAGAAACCCTTGAACGCCTTGTAGGATAGCTTGTAGCCGGAGCCGGCGGAGGTATTGCGAAAGAGATAGAGGTTGGCGCCATCCGACATAACGAAGTTGTAGCTGCCGCTTTGAGGATGTTCCAGCTGCTGCCGCAAGCCCGCCAAACCCTTCTTGAGGCCGGCCATCACCTCGCCTTCGGCGGCGGCAATATGGGCCAGAAGATAGTGGAAAAGCAGTTCCGAATCCACCCACTGCAGCGGGTCTTCCTCAGAAAAATTTTCGCTGGGATGGTCTTTGAACCACTCGGGGTCCAGGGCCCTGACGCGCTCGATCATGAAGTTTCGCGCGCCGTGGCACCAGCCGTTGTGCATGAAACTGAAAGTTTTCCCCTCGCCCTCAAAGGTGAAGGGATGGTTGCCGAAAGTGTGGCCGGAGGCGGCTCTGGCATGGCAAAGCACGATCGCGGGCCGCGGCGGGCCGTCGCGCAGTTCCGCCAGCGCCGTGTCCAGAACGTCCCAAGCGCTGTGTGCCCCATCATCGGGTCCCGGATAGGGTCCGGTGTACCAGGTCCGGTTGAAATCCGAGCTCTGCTTCACCCGCTTGTACCAGCGGGTGTTTGGGGCAAGTTGGGGATTTCCGTCGGAGTAGGCCACCACGCCGTAGCCATCGTTGTTGAAGCCGGAAGTGCTGTTGGCCATCACGAAACCGAAATAATCCCAGGGATCGTCGTAATGCCAGTACTGCTCACCGGGACCCACTCCGGCAAATTCATCCAGAGTGTGGCCCTCCCGGCTGATCAAAGCGCTCATCGCGCAGGCAGACAGCGTTTGAGGAGATGGGTACCCCACCAGCAGCAACAAAACCAGACAGCATCCGGCCCGCGCCCCCGCCCTCCCTCTGTTGGCCCCGCTGCTGAACTTGTTTTTCGCCATCGCTGTCTCCCACGCAAACTCTGTTTGGCCAGCCTTCGCTGTCAAGCTAAATGATGTTGGCATTCCCCCATTTTTTAAACCAGCCTTATTTTCATCTGTAGCGGTTCGATC
>CAZVXH010000093.1:0-7009 GCA_964631015.1 uncultured Candidatus Cloacimonadota bacterium
CTCTCAGAACGCCGTTCTGGCCCATGAGCTTGACAACGACGACAAGGACGAGCTCATCCTTGCCATCGCCCCCAACCTCTACACCGTCAAGTATGTGGACGGCGAATTCAAGCCCCAGTTTTACGGCCAGAGCTTCCGCAACTATGCCCTCATGGCTTACAAGGACGCCAACAACCGCTCTTATTTCCTCACCAACTACGAGGTGGAGCCGGATTCCGTGATCTTTGTGGAATGGACCTCCGAGGACCCCTTCACCGGCCCGTCCACTCCGGCCAATTTCCAGGCCCGGGCGCTGGACGGCAACACGGTCCATCTCTCCTGGATCGACAACGGGGCGCAGTTCTACCGCCTTTACCGGCGGGATGAGGATGGCCAAACAGTTGTTTTGGACGATGTTACGGCTGATTTTTACATGGACCTGCAGGTGGAGGCCGGGGCCACCTACACCTACGCCGTCACTGCCTGTGACCCGGCTTACGCGCCCATGGAGAGCGTCCCCACGGTCTGGCAGGACGTTGTTCCCTATGACGCGCCCCAGGTGAGCAGCGTCACCATGACCGGCTCAAACACCCTGCTGATCAGCTTCGACCAGCCCATGTCCGGCCAGATCCTGAATCCCAATCTCTACCACGTCAGCCACGGCATGGGCCAGCCCTCCTCTGTGAACAGCACCGCGGCCCATTACGGCGCCCAGCTTTTCTTCAGCCGCCAGTTCCCAGCCATCGATGAGAGTTTCACCCTCACCCTCAGCAACATCATCAGCGCGCAGAACATCCCGCTGGACCAGGTGGAGTACACCTTCAACTGGCAGCAGGACACCGTGGCCCCCGGCGTGGTGGAAGCTTTGGTGCTGGAAGACCAGCAGACCGTGCGGATCAGCTTCAGCGAAGCCATCGCAGCGCAAAACCCCAACCCGGAACTCATCGACCACTACATCCTCCACAACCATTCCAACGATCCCGACAACGCGATCGTTAGCGTTGTCCACGAGGAAAACGCGGTGCTTATCCACCTTGCCCACAAGGTCCGCTACGGCTCTTCAGCTTACACGATCACCGTCCATAATCTCCGCGACCTAGCCGGAAACCTGATCTCCGCCCAGAACAACATCGCCCGCTTCTACCTGGTGAACAACCACGACCTCAAACACCTGGTGGTCTATCCCAATCCCGTGCGTCCCGGTGACAAACAGTGCAGCATCATCAACTTCCCCTCCGGCAAAACCGGCAACCTCCGTATCTACGACAGCGCCGGCAACCTGGTGCGCACCGCCGCCATCGGGCCCTTCGACCCTGTGGTGAACCACGTTGACTGGAGCTGGGACCTGAAAAACAACAACGGCCTCAAAGTGGCCTCCGGCGTGTATTTCTATGTGGTGGAAATGGACGGTAAGACCGCCCGCGGCAAAATAGCGATCATCAACTAAGCGATTATCGCCCGGAACCAGGCCTCATCAGCGCTCCGGGTATAAAGTGACACCCAAACATGCAAATGGGTTTCCACTGTCTAAGTACACGTAACTGTTCATGGAATTGTGAGATGGATAGGACTGGGTTCAGGCTGTGTCATGGTACTATTTGGACGTTTTGGAGGTTTTGGTGTAAGGGTTGTTACAATGTTTATCTCATTTCGTAGAGCCATAACTGAAGTGCCAGGGGGCAAATCAGGGTTAAACACTGACTCCGATCAGCGTCTATGAATCCTACGAAAGTCTTTATTGAGGGGTTTTTCCTTGTTCCTCCTATCTTAGAATACAGATTTTCTTGGTTGTGGCAGAACTACTGTTATATACAACCCTTAGAATGTATAAACCATTGGCTACATTGGGGACAGGCATAGTGAGGGTTGTCCCGTTTAGCACTTCCCCGATATGTCCGACGCTGCTGACCTTTTCTCCTCTTATATTATACAATTCCAAGCCACTCGGTAGGTATTTCTTATTGCCCGGCCCAATTAAATCTACGTTGATATTATCCGTAGCACGCAGAGGGTTGGGATAAACATTCAGCTCCCAGCCTGGTTCGGCCTCAACTGGATCATCAATTGCGACCACCGTGTCTGATAATGCCGCATTGCCAGAATAGATAAACACTCTTCCTGTAGTATTGTAAATCGTACCCTGCCCCCATATTGGAGCTGAAACCGCCAGGTCACACAGTCCATCTCCGTTAAAGTCTCCCGCTGCTTTGGCATACCCATACTGCCTGGTGCCGTAGTCACTTGGCGGGTACTGGTACAAGTCAATTAACCCATCCATGTTGGGTCCGCCCACCCAGATGCCAACCTCTCCCTGATAGTAATTGATTTGATACGTCGATCCGATCACGTCGTCATAACCGTCTCCGTTCAGATCACCGTAAATAAATGGATTACTAACATTACGGTCTGGGTTGAACCATTCATGGTAGGGTGGGTTATTATAAATCAATTCCAGATCATTGACCGGCGTCAGATCTGTTCCCCCAAACCACACTTTACCCACATACGACTCAAAATCCGCAAATCCATCGTTGTTCAAGTCGCCTAATGGACTTGCACTTCTTGCGGTTATAATATTAGTGTTTTCCGATATCACCAGGCTATCTACTTGTGGAAAATTCGTGCTTCCATAATACAAGACTATCCTGCTGTTCATGTTTGTTCCTCCGGGAATACCATACTGGAGAAGGTAATCATCCACGTCGTCACCATTGACATCACCAAGCCCAATTGCCGACCTTGATACTGAACCATTAGTCGTTTCCGCAAGGGTCACAAATGGGGCATCGTTACCGGTCCAGATTATTAATCTTTGGATATAAGGGTAACCCCAAAGCGGGCAGTGTATCACCAAATCATCCTTACCGTCTCCATTGATGTCGCCAAGCGGCCATGACACTATATAATCACTTACTTCATATGGAATGGTGATAGTCAAATCAGGTATCCCGGTGGGATTGGCCGTTCCGTAATAGACTGCGATCACACAAGCAGGATCTACAGGCAGGGTGGTTACCAGATCGTCAATCCCATCGCCATTGATGTCGCCTCCATTGTAAGGACCAGCCGGATATAGTTCCCAATTCTGCGTTCCCTCCATCACGAAATCCGGCACATTGTCCATATTCGGTCCGCCCCAATAGAAGTAGATTTTCCCCCAACATTGCATGCTGTTGTACACTCCGTTGGGATTCCAGTAGGGGGCAGAAACAATCACATCATCGTAGCCATCGCCATTGTAATCCATTGAGACTACCCGTTCTCCAAACCAGGAGCCATTGAATTCCCCGTACAGGGTGTTCATCAGGTCCAGGTGATCTATGGCGCTTAACTGCAATGTAAGAAACATAATAACAGCCACCATGACAATAAATAATCTCATTGTTCCTTCCCAAGGTTTGTCATTTACCTTGAAATACTCTGGTGAGATCTGGGCAAATGTGTCAACTAGAATATTTCCTTATCGGCTCCTGTGATCATTACGGGATAAATACGGGATCAATACGGATTTCATCCGTATTGATCCCGTATTTATCCCGTATTGATACTGGGGGCGAAATGGGGAAAACCGAATCGGGGCCAGCTTCCGCCCAAGCTCAAAAAACCGCGTCCCAGCCAGATGGCGGAACGCGGAATGCTTATCGTGGCCGGGGGTTGGTCCACCCGGATCAGCTTAACTGAACTTGGAAGTGATATCCTCCAGGCCGGGCAGCTTGAACACTTTGAACTGGTCGATCCGCATCTCCGGATCGGCCTGCATGTCCGTCTGGTCTTTGTAAGCGCTGAAATAGGCGCTGTTGGCTTTGATGTGTTCCAGCAGTTCCGGGTGAACCACTATGCGGAGTTTCTTGTTGCGGATGAAGTAGTCCGAGCGGCTCAGCCAGCGGTGGATGCGCATCAGCATGGTATCCTTGGAAACCACGCGGCCGCTGCCGTTGCAGGTGGGGCAGGCGTCGGAGAATTTGGCGATGAGGGTGGAGCGCATGCGCTTGCGGGTTACCTCCACCAGGCCGAGTTCGGTGAAGTTATAGACCTTGTTTTTGGCGCGGTCGCGCTTGAGCCCTTTGCGCAGGGTTTCCAGAACTTCCTGTTTGTTGGGCTCGCTCACCATGTCGATGAAATCGATGATGATCACCCCGGAGAGGTCGCGCAGCCTGATCTGGCGGGCCGCCTCGGCCGCGGCCTCAACGTTGGTTTTCTTGATCGTTTCCTCATAATGGGTTTTGCCGGTGAAGCTGCCGGTGTTGATGTCGATGGCCACCAGGGCCTCGGTCTGCTCGATCTTGATGTTGCCGCCGCTGGGCAGGTAGATGCGCGAATGAAAGATGGTGTCGATCTTTTTCTCGATGCCCCACGCGTCGAAGATGGGCGAATCTTCCTTGTAAATCTCCACGGCGGGGATGAGGTCCGGCGAAAAGTCCTCCAGATGGCGGATGATGCTTTTGGCGAAGGCTTTGTCGTCGATCACCAGGCGGTCCACGTTATCTCCAAAAAGATCGCGGATGAGGTAGTTTTCCAGGGCGTTTTCCTCAAAGACACAGATTGGGCCTTTGAGGTGTTTGATCTGTTTGTCCGTAAGTTTCCAGGTTTTCACAAGGGCGTTGTATTCGTTGCGCAGATCGTCCTCGTCGCAGCCCTCGGCCTCGGTGCGCACGATCAGTCCGAAATCCGGGTCCTTGAAGGAAGTGAGGAGGTTGCGGATGCGGTTGCGTTCGTTCTGGGAGTAGATCTTGCGGGAAATGGCGATCTTGTGTTTGTTGGGAAAGAGGACCAGGTATTTGCCCGGGATGGAGATCTGGCCGGTGAGGCGGGCGCCTTTGCTGCCGATCGGGCCTTTGTGGATCTGCACCACGATCTCCTGGCCGGATTTGAGCAGGTTGCCGATCTGGGAGGAATCCTTGGGATTGAATCTGGGGCGCTGTTTTTCGTTTTCAAAGATGTCCAGGAAATCGAGCACAATGTCGGAATAGTGCAGAAAGGCGGTGCGTTCCAGCCCGATCTCGATGAAGGCGGCGCCCATCCCGGGCAGCACGTCTTTCACGAAGCCCTTGTAGATGTTGCCAACGATGTTTTGCTTGTCCTTGCGCTCAACGAAGAGCTCCACCAGTTTGTTGTCCTCGAGCACGGCCACCCGTTTTTCCAAGGGGTGAACGTTCACTATTATCTCGGTATTGAATTTATCTTTTCTCATGGTTAAACTTCCTGTGGGTCGGGTCCGGCGGCGCCCTAATTCAGTTCCAGCGGGCAGAAATAAAGCCACTGGCGGGGTTTCAGGGTGTCGCGCAATGTGGCCAGCAAACGTTCTTCCAGGCTGGCTTCGCGGTATTTGAGCAGGGAGGCCGCGCTGCGGAACAGGCCGCGGTCGCGGAACAGCTCCCAAACGCTGATCCGCTGGGGATAATTGCTTACTTTGTAATCGCTTACATTGGCCAGGGCGGCAGCTTTCTTCACCGCTTCCCCGAGGCCGCCGATGGCGTCGATGAGCTTGTTGTCCAGAGCATCCGCGGCGATGAAGACCCGGCCTTCTGAAACGGCGTCGATGGCCTCCGGCGAGATCTTGCGGCTTTCCATCACGCGCTGGCGAAACTCCGTGTAAACGCCCACGGACTCACGTTTCAGCGAGGCCAGCAGCTCTTCCCCATAAGGCTCGAACACGCTGCCGAAGCCGGCGTATTTGCCGTAGCTGAGGGTCTGGCTGTCGATGCCGAGTTTGTTGCCCAGTTCCACTGCTTCCGGCAGGGCCATGATCACGCCGATGGAGCCAGTGATGGTGTGCGGATCGGCATAAATGTAATCCCCGCCGCAAGATATGTAATATCCTCCGGAAGCGGCGATCCCGCCCATGGAGATCACCACCGGTATCTTCAACGCTTTCACCCGCTGATAGATCAGCTCGGATTCCAGGGCTGAGCCGCCGGGGCTGTTCACGCGCAACACCACGGCCTTGACCGAGCTGTCGTCCTCGATGTCGTCAAGGATGCGGTCCACTTTGTGCGCGCTGATCATTCCTTCGGCGCTGTAACCTTCTGTGGCGGCGATGTTTCCGCTAAGGTTCACCACTGCGATCCGGTTGCCGGATACAGCTGCGTCGGCAGGGGAGGCGTAATCCGAAAAAGAAACCCGGTCGTCATCCCCGATCTTGTACTGGGCCAGCATTTCGTCCCAGGTGAGGGTGGCATCGACGAGGCCGTAGGTTTTGGCTTCTTTCCCGCCGATGAAGAGGTCCTCGCGGTTTTCGTAGATGTCCCGCACCAGGGTGGAATCCAGCCCCCGCCTGCGGCTGATGTCACCCCGCAGCAGTGCGTAGCGGCTTTCCAGCGCGCGGCGGAGATTTGCTTCCGTGCCGGGGCTGAGGGAGGTTTGGGTGTAGGGTTCGCCGGCGCCCTTGTAGTCGCCGGATTGCATCACGTGCATCTTGATGCCCAGTTTTTTGAAGGCTTCGCTGTAAAAGAGGATGTTGCTGGATACGCCCTGCAGCAGCAGGCCGCCGGAGGCGGAGGGGTCCATGTAGATCTTGTCCGCCAGCGCGCAGAGCAGATAGTCGCTCTGGCCCAGCATTTCCGCGTGGGCGATCACGGGTTTGCCGCTCTGCTTGAATTCCGCCAGCGCGGCGCTGATCTCGTTCAGGTTTGGATAGTTGATCGCCACGCCCGCGGGTTTGATGATGATGCCCTTCACCTTGCCGTCCTTGGCCGCTTTGCGGATCCGGCTGCTGATGTCCTCAGCGCTCAGGGGGCCGAAGCCCCAGAATTCTGAACCGAGCACCTCGGTGTAGTCCGGCACGCTGCCGGAGGGGTCCAAAACCAGCCAGGTGCCGCCGGATATGGCGGAAGTTGCCGTGGCGGACATGAAAGGCCGCCCGATGAAGTAGCCCGCCGCGAAAGCGCCGATCAGGATGAGCAGCACAAGTCCGCAACCGAGCAAAATGCCAGTGCTTGTTTTCATGGGAAAAACTCCTTGTTTAAAATCGTGTGCGAAAGGGGGTGATTGTAAAAGTGAGTGGCGGAGATGCTGGGATTCGAACCCAGGA
>CAZVXH010000093.1:7019-8631 GCA_964631015.1 uncultured Candidatus Cloacimonadota bacterium
CGTGTGGAACGTCATCTTTTTAAAGCCTCATAATCTGTCAAATCAAATATCAGTGCCGAAAATGGCGGAACCCCGTGAAAACCATGGCCAGGCCAAGTTCGTCGCAAGCCGCGATCACTTCCGCGTCGCCTTTGGAACCGCCCGGCTGGATGATGGCGCGGATGCCCGCGGCGCACAGGGCGTCGATGGAATCGCGGAAGGGGAAAAAGCCGTCGGAGGCGCACACGGCGCCGCCAAGGCTGTGGCCGAACTTGCGCGCCTTCATCACCGCCAGCTGCAGCGCGTCGATGCGGCTGGTCTGGCCCGCGCCGAGGCCAAACACGCGGTCCGCGCCGGTGAGGGCGATGGCGTTGGAACGCAGCAGCGCGGCCACTTTCCAGGCAAATTGCAGCGCCCTAAGCTCTGCGGCTGCGGGTTCCCGTCTGGTCACCACGCGCCAGGTGGCGGGATCTTCATTCACGAGGTCCCGCTCTTGCAGCAGCCAACCTTGCATCAGTTGTTTCAGTTCCCAGGGATATTGCCTGGGTTCCAAAACCTGGGCCTCCCAGCGGATCAGCCGCCGGTTCTTCTTTTTGCGCAAAAACTCCAGCACTCCGTCCTCATAATCCGGGGCGATGATGATCTCGGTGAATATCTGGTTGATCTGCCGGGCGGTTTCCAGATCCAGAGGGCGGTTGAGGCCAACTATCCCGCCAAAGGGGGATTCGGTGTCCGCCGCCAACGCCTTTTGGTATGCGTCCTGAAGCCGCTCCGCGCAGCCGATGCCGCAGGGATTGCAGTGTTTGGTGATCACCGCCGTGGGCGCTGTGAACAGCCGCAAGGCCCGCAGCGTGGCGTCGATATCCAATTGGTTGTTGAAAGAAAGTTCCAGCCCGTGCAGCAGGCTCAGCCCGCCCTGGCCTGCGGCGTACAACGCCGCGCGCTGATGCGGGTTTTCGCCGTAGCGCAGAGTGCTTACGCGGGGCAGGCTAACTTCCAGTTGATCAGGCAGTTCCGGCTCCGAATCAACATCTTCCTGGCCGCCCAGCCAACCGGCAATGGCGGCATCGTAAGCCGCCACGTGCGCGAAGGCCTTGCGCGCCAGACGGATCCGGCTTTCCAGCGGCAGTTCCCCGCTGTTCTGAAGCTGCCGCAAGACGCTGGCGTAATCTTCTGGGTCACAGAGCACCACCACTCCGGCGTGGTTCTTGGCCGCCGCCCGCAGCAGTGAGGGACCGCCGATATCGATGTTTTCGATCAGCTCCTGCCTTGTGGCACCCGCTCTGGCCAGGGTGGCGCGAAAGGGATAGAGGTTCACGGCCACCAGGTCGATGCGTCCGATGCCAAGCCGGGCCAGGGTTTCCAGGTGCTCCGGGTTGGAGCGGTCGGCCAAAATGCCCGCGTGGATGTGGGGATGCAGGGTTTTCACGCGGCCGCCCAGGATCTCCGGAAATCCCGTCACGGTTTCCACTTCGCTTACTTCCAAACCTTGCTCCCGCAGATATCCGGCCGTGCCGGAACTGGAGGTGATGCTTTAGCCTAGCTCCGCCATAGCCCGCGCCAGGCCTGCCACTCCGGGTTTATCCGAAACCGAGATCAGGGCTTGTTTTTTCACCCTTCCTCCTCTTCGTCC
>CAZVXH010000094.1:0-8545 GCA_964631015.1 uncultured Candidatus Cloacimonadota bacterium
CCAGAGCGGGGGAAACGAGCATCTACATCAGCCCGGGGATCTTCATGCCGCCGGTGACCTTGCCCATGATGTCTTCCGTGGCCTCGGCTACCTGGGCGTGAGCTTCCTTGAGCGCGGCCAGGATCAGGTCCTGCAGCATCTCCACATCGTCCGGGCTCACCGCTTCGGGATCGATGGTGAGGGATCTGACCTCGTATTTGCCGGTCATTTCCAGCTTGACCACGCCACCGCCGCTGGTGATGGCGAAGACCTTGGATTCCAGTTCCTGCTGGGATTTCAGCATTTCCTGCTGCATCTTCTGAGCTTGTTTCATCAGTTGATTCATGTTTTGCATGGCTACTCCATAATTTGGCAAAAGTTGGCTTGGACAGGCATTTTCAGCCTTAAAAGACCATGTTGGCCGCGCCCGCGATTTTCGTCAAGCTATATCCCGGCTCGGCTCAGTTTGTGGTGTAGAACCAGCCGGGACCGTCCACCAAGGCAACGGCGCAGTTGCCGATCAGGATGTATTTGCCGAGGCCGTTATCGCCAAAATCGTCCACCTGGGTAAATTCCGTCAGGGTTCCGTCCACGGAGCGGAAGAAGAGGCTGTGGCTCTGGCCGGGAACGTAATCCGGGATGGGGATGTAGATGTAGGGCAGGCTGAGGGCTCCGGGCTGGGTGTAGAAATTGGGATCGTACTGCGTTCCGGCGCTGGTGCGGAAATCCAGGAAGTAAGCGCTGAGGTGGGGCACGGCGTAATCCACCGCTTCGCTGAGGATGATCCGGGAATTCAGCGGCACGGGTGTTCCGATCAGGGACGCGGGCAGGTTCAGCTGAGCCTGGTAAAGGGAAACGATGTGGTCCGCCGCGCCGGAGGTGACCTGCGTGGACACGCTCTGATGCGGGTTGGCGTCGATCATGGGGGCGTAGACAGCGTTGCTGGAAAGGAAGAAGCCCACGTGGCCGTCGGCATAGGTGAAGTGCCAGGGATCATCGCTGGCGGCCTGGGCATAGGGATAAATCCTGTAAAACTCGCCTTCGTAAATGGAGAAGAGCAGGTTTTGCGGCCGGACGCTTTGCCGGAAGCGGAGCCAGGGCAGCTGGGACACGTAGAAATCGCTGGAGCCGCTCACGGAGAGTGAGTAAACTGGCGTCAGCGGGCTGAGGTCATATTGGCCAGCCAGGACGCCATGGGTGTCCGGAACGCTGTTCAGACGGGCGATCTGCAGCACGGGGGTGCCGGAGGGCGCGGCGCTGGCAGCGGCGTAGTATTCCCAATCGTGGTTGTCGAACATCATGCGCGGGTACAAACGCAGACTGCTGGCGGCGCCGGGGTCGAGCGAGCCTCCGCTGAACAGATAGCCGGAAAACGCCGGCGACACGCGCAGAGCGCCGTCCTGATACATGAAGGTATTGTGCGCCAGGGCGGCCGCCACCTTGTACCAGACGAATCGGGGATAATCCGCTTCCGGTGAGAAATTGATCACGTTCTTCAGCGGGGAGGAATGTTTGTAAACCAGGAAGGTGTTGTCCGGCAGGCTGGCGGAGCGTTTCTTGCCCCGGGAGTAGGCCGTGAGGCGCAGCAGGGCGTTCTGCGCTGGAAAAACGTAGGGCTGTCCGCTCAGCCAGGGATGACCGGCCGGCATCGCCACGCCGTATTCCAGCAGCAGCGAACCCCAGGCGGTGTCGGGATCGTTCCAGGATACGTAGCCGCGGTTGGTCTGGATCGAGGTTTCAGCCTTGAAAAAGGGAAAGCTTTGCTGCTGACCGGATTCGCTTACCTGGCCCAGCAGATAGGTGCCGGAGGAACTCACGCCGCTGTAGACGTAGCCGTTGCTCAGGCTGTAATGGGAGGCGTCATAGGCGTCGCCGCGGGCCTTGAAATCGATGTGGTCGCTGCCGGGGGAACGGAAGACCCGGAACAGCCTGGCGTTGGTGGTTTCCGCCAGTTGACTGCGGAAGCCGAATTCGATCCAGTTGTTGCCGGGCAGGGTTTCCACGGTGCCGTTGCCGCTGCGGAAATCCAGCTGGAAGGCCTGGTGCTGGTTGCCCAGGGTGAACGGGGCGCCGCTAAAATAGGCGGAGATCACGGCAGCCGGGTTGGGAGCGGTATCCAGGCGCAGGGAATGATTCGGCAGGGCGGTGTCGCGCAGGTCCAGCCACAGGTCCTGGAGGTAGAGCTGGTCGAAGCTGCCGTCCAAAGGCAGATCGAGAACCGCCTGTTCGCCCAGGGGCGAAAGCAGGAAATATTTGCCGCTGCCCTGCACAAAGCTGATCAGCACGTCGTTTTGGATCATCCAGGTATCCGGGCCCTGCGGCCAGCCGAACACCTGTCCGCCCTGCAGCCGGAGCCATTCCTGCACGAATTTCCGCGCCGGAGGCTGCGTCCAGTGCAGGATGGGGGGTGACGAGACATCCGGAGCTGATTGCGTTCGCACATCCAGAACCTTGGTGTTCAGCGCGAAGCCGGGATAGACGGCCTGGACGGCGCTCACGTCGGCGTCGCCAAGCTGCGGCAGCACTTCCAGCCGGGTCTGTCCCGCGGAAGCCAGATAGCTTTGGGTAAACCATATCTGCAAGCGTTCGGAGTCCGAATAGTAGAGGGCCTCCACATCTGTGTTGTGGTCAGAAAGGTTGAACACGCTAGCGTTTCCGGGCGTCTGTGCCTCCACGTCGCCGTTGCCGTCGAGCTCGAAGAAAACGCGGTTGTTGCCGTAGGTTTGGAGGGGAAATTTGTCCGCGTAGAGCATGTACTGGCTGCGCGCCACCCAGGCGTTGGCGACGCTGTCGGAGGTGGTCAGATCGGTGTAGAGGGTGGCGAAGGCGGGGATGGAATCCAGGATGATCTCGGTGCCGTTGCGCTCGACGCTGATCCGGTAGCAGTGGGTTACGGCCTCCACGCTCTCCGCGAAAGCCAGGCTGTCCCGCTCGAGCAGGCTGTCCACCCGGCGCAGGCGCACCACGTCGTTGAACCAGAGCTTGTAATCGTGGATGCTTTCCTTGGGAATGTAGAGATAGGACTTGTCGTTTTCCGAGCCGATCAGATGGTCCTTGTAGACCTTGATCGTGTTTGAGGTCACGTATTGGAGCGGATCCAGATGTTCCGGCAAAAGGGAGTTTTCGCGCAGGTTGCAGGAGGCCGCGAATACCGCCAAAAGCAGGAGCAGCGCGCCAAAAAGCTTACGGCGCGTAGGTGAGGACGCTTTGCAGAAGGTAGTTGCTGGTTTCATCTATCAGTCCTAACTGGCTGTAAAGTGAGAGGCCAAACCCGCTTCCCAGGGGAAAACGGAGGCCGAGGCCGAGATTGGTGGCGTTGGGATACAAGGTATCCAGCGTCACTCCATAAGGATTGGTCCACCAGGCCAGATCGCCGTGGCTGGCGCTGAGACTGAGGCGGATCGAGCGGTAGAGGCGCAGGTCCGCGATCCCTGTGAGCACCCGGCCGGTTTCATCTGAGCCCGTGGCCAAGTTGTCCAGATAGGTTCCCGAATACATGAGCAGGAGGTTGATCTGGTCAGTTCCGGCCCTGAGGCCAATGTCGGCTTGAGCGGCCGAGAAGACCGGCGCGTAGGTGTAAACAGCCGACAGGAGCGGGCTGAGGCGCAGGTTGGAGAGGTAAATTTTGCCGGTGGCGGAAGCGCTGCCCTGCCAGGCTGGATAGCTGCCGGCGTCCACACCGCGGAGGAGTTTGGCGCCAAGCTTGAGGTCCATGGGGCGGAATTGCTTGCCCAGTTCCACATCGATGGCGGTGCGGAAATGCTGTCCGGCGATCCGGTATTCCTCGAAACCCAAAGCCAGGGAGAGGGTTTTCCGGCGCAGCGAGGCTTCGCCCAGCCAGTAGATGTCGCCATTTTGTTTGTAGCCGAGGCCGCCCGAGAGGGCAAAGCGGGTCTTATTCAGCCAGGGTGAAACGCTGAGTGCTTCTGCTTCGGGGCTGCTGTTTGCCACTTGTTCCGAATTGGCGAAGTCGCCGGAATTGAGATAGCTCCAGGCCAGGCCGTCGGCGGCGATGGCGGCGCCGTAGCTGTTCGGAGGGGGCAGTTTTTGCGCGGCGCGGAAGCTGGCCCTGGCTGAGAGCGGAGAGTAGGTTTGCAGCAAGGCCAGGCCGCGGTGGTTGAAGATGTCTGGATTGTCCGGGAAGGTACGAAGCAGAACTTTGGAGCGGCGTAAGGTTTCGGAATAGCGGTTAAGCGAATTCAGCGCCCAGAGGCTGCCGGAGGCGGCTCCGGGGTTGTCCGGGTAACGCCGCGCCACTTCCTCATAACGGGCCAGGGCGCTGTCCGGCTGTGCGTTTTGCATGAAGTACCACGCCAGGGAGAGCTGCTTGGCCTGGTTTTCCGGAAACACGCTCAGATAGCGCTGTGTCTTGCGGATCAGGTCCGGATAGTCCTGGGCCTGCGCGGGGGCGGCAACCACCGCCAGAAGTAGCAGCAGGATAAGCGGCAGCGCTTTCTTCATTGGCTCAGGGTTCGAAGACCCTCTGGTAGTTCGGCAGCAGGGACGATTGGGGATAGTACTTTTTGAGGAAGAGATACTGCTCGCGGGCCGCGGTTTCCTGTTCGCTGAGGTAGAGGTTGTTCATCAGGTAAGCGCGGTTTTCCATGTCCCAGGGATGCAGGGCGGCGATGCTCGCGAAGAATTCCGCGGCGGCCCGGTAATCCTTGAGCATGTAGGCCGCGTAGGCGGCTTTGCCAAGCAGGGTGATGTTTTGGGGATGCAGCTTGATCTGGGCGCGGCTGTGTTCCAGGGTTTCAGCGTAGCGGCCCAGAGCCAGCAGGGAATTAAGCCGTCCGAGTTGGGCGTCCAGGCTGTCCTGCAGACGGATGGAGGCTTCATAGGCGCTGGCGGCATCGCCGTAATTTCCCTGCAGATAGAGCAGCCAGGCCACGCGCACTTGGTAGAAAGCGTCGGTTGGGGCCGCGGCCAGCAATTCGCGCGAGATGGTCAGGGCGGTGTCATACTCGCCGCGGGCTTCGGCCTGATACGAATCGGTGATGCTGCGTAGGGCGAGCAGCGGCAGGGCCAAAAGCAACATGGCCAGGATGATGGGGATAATTTTATGCATGGTCGGTTTCCTCTTGGGCAAGGATCTTGGTGGCGGTCAGCAAAGTTTTGCCGTTCTGCGCCAGTTCAATGGATTTGAGGCCGTCCCGGCGGGACATGGTGATCCGCGAGTGGTTGGTGCGGACCGTGATCCCCAGCACCTTCAGGGTGGTCTCGCTGGTCTGGATGAGGTCTTTGTCCTGCTGCGTCAGGCGGGAGGTGGTTTTCACCCGGATCGGCTGGAACCAGGGGATCAGCAGCAGGGTGACGTTCTTCCAAAAACCGTTCATCACCACGGAGAGGCTGGGCTCGTCTTCCCAGGCCAGTTCTGTCTTTTCCGCCCAGGGAATGCGCGAAGCCCCGATGGCAAAGGCGCTCAGCGCGCTGAGGCGGCGGCTGGTGAGATTGAGGGAATTGTAGATGCCGTTGAAAATGGAGAATTCCAGGCTGCCGCCGCGGTCGGAATGGAGGCGGTGAATGCCCAGCAGATCGAGCTCGACGTCCCAGTTTTCGGTGTGGCTTGCCCCTCCGCTTTGCACTTGGTAACTCTGCTTTTGATGGTATCCCAGCTGCAGCAGGTTCGCCAGTTCCTTTTCCGCGATCAAGGGCGAGATCTGTTCACCTTCCTTGGGAATGCCGCTGCCGATGAAGCCTTGGGCGTCATCCGCGGAGTGCACTTTGTAGTTCAGCAGATGGCAGTAAAGTGACTTCGTGCCGGCCTCCGCGCCGGACTGAGCTTGAAAATGCAGGTGGGGGAGGGGCGACCGGCCGGAATTGCCCACCTGGCCGATCTTTTCGCCTTGCTTCACGTAATCGCCCTCACTAAACTTGATCGAGCCTTCCTTCAGATGCGCGTAAAGCGTGTAGTAGCCTGCCATGTGGTAGATGCTGACGTAGTTTCCCCAGTTGTCCTGGGTGTTGGTGATGCCGATGGGGTTGTCCGCGATGCCGTTCACCACTTTGGCCACATAGCCGGCGGCGGCGGCGTGGACGGGCTTGCTGAAGGCGTAGTGGTCTTTGAGGCTGGCGGGATCATCCGAATACTTTTTGCCGCTCAGGTCCTCGATCTCAAAGTCCCAGGCGTTGGCCCATTCCTTCTGGTGGGTGTGGGCGCCGTTGTGGCCCTGGGTGATGATCCACTGGCCGGTCACGGGCAGCTGCAGCTGGGGGATGCCGGTGCTGGAAAAGCGCTTGTAGCGGCTCATATAGGCGTCCAACGCTTTTTCCGGATGCAGGATGCCCACTTCGTTTAGCACTGGCGTGCGATGCTCCACCCGCTGCCGCAGCGCGAAGATGGTGGTGAGCACCACCAAATTGAAGGGAAAGGCGAACATCGGCACCATGAGGTAAGTTCCGCGTCCGGGCATGTAATCGGCGTAAAAGTACTTTCCGGAGAGGGCGAAGGCGATGCCGAAACCGAAAACGGTGGCCAGCGCGGCCATCAGATAGGCGGATTTCCCCGGGATCAGGTAGACGGAACCCACGCTGATGCTGATGAGGATGAGGTTGAAGCCGGGAAAGAACATCCCGTAGGTGGTGCCGATGCTGGCGAATCCCAGCAGCCACCAGCAGATCGCCCAGCCCAGCAGCGAGAGCAAAAAGCCGATCCGCGTGATCAGGAAGAGGATCAGCGCCACGCCTATCCCCACAGCGATATCCGGCACGAACATGATGCTGCCCATGGAGAGGAAGTATTCTTTCCAAAACCAGGGCAGCCCCACCTTAAGATCGAACAGCAGCGGTTTCATGAAGCCTTCGCCGTTGAAATTGCCGCTGCGCACCAGATAGTACCAGATGAGGGTGGCCATAATGGAAAAGGCCAGGCTCATGGAAGGCAGTTTCAGCGCGTTGGTGGTGATGTAATTGAGCACCACATAGAGCAGCAGCGTGGCCAGCGAGGCGATCACGATCAGGCTGGCGAAGGCCAGCGGATGCTGCTGCACTCCGCTCAACGGGTAGTAATAGCCGAGGGTTAGCGAGATCAGCAAGCTGTTGAAAGCCAGCACTCCGCTGCCGCTGTGCCAATCCTCAAAACCTGTCAGCCGCGTTACCGCCAGCGCCACCAGCAGTCCCAGCAGGCCGGCCAGTCCCACGATCGGCGAAACCAGGGTCAGCGCGAACAGGGCCAGCCCCAGCCACAGATCGTCCGAAAACATGATGGTGGCATAGCTGTGGGGTATGGCTTTCAGAAAAGGCAGCGCGGCCGCGGCGAATTTGCTCATATTTGTTTCAGGTGTTCGGGGATGGATTCACGCTCGATGATATCGCGGAGTTCTTCTTTTTCTCGGATAAGTTCAGGCTTGCCGGTTTCGCTGATCAGCACCACGCGGGGCCGGTATTCGATGAACTGCATCCACTGGGTGTTGTTGTAAGCGCCCACGGGATGCACGATCACCTGCTCGCCGGTGTAGAGATCGGGGAAGGGCACAGCCTGGCGGATCACGTCGATGTTCATGCACAGCGGGCCGTAAAAGACGGTGTTTTGATAGGCTCCGGGGAAGGGCCGGGTGGGCAGCACCTTCAGTTTGTACCACCAGGCGGTGATCACGGTGTTCACGCCGGCATCAAGGATGATGGCGCGTTCGCCGGTGGGCAGGTTCTTTTTGCCGATCACGGAAGTGATCAGATAGCCCGCTTCGTCGATCAAAGCGCGCCCGGTTTCCAGCACCAGGGTGGGCAGGTTTTCGCTCACGAAGCGCGATTCATTGAAGGCCGCGCCGATCGCGGAGGCGTATTGGTCGTAGGTGGGGGCGGAAAGTTCGCCGGGCGTGTACTGCTCGTGCAGCGTGTTCTGCGAGGCAAAGCCGCCGCCGAGGTCGATGTATTTCACCACCACGCCCAGTTCGTCCTGCACCTTCTGCGCCAGGTCCAGCAGGGCTTTGGCCGCCAGGTAATAGGCGTTGGCCTCCAGCATGAAGGTGCCGATGTGGGTGTGCAGGGCCACGATGTTCATCTTTTTGCCGCTCAGCAGACGCTGAATGGCGCGGTAGGCCTCGCCGGTCTCGTAGTTGAAGCCAAACCGAGTCCAGAGCGGATAGACGCCGGTATCCATGTTCACCCGGATGGCCACATCGGGGATGATGTCCAGTTCCGTGGCGATCTTTTCGATCAGGTAGAGCTCGTCCAGATGGTCGATCTGGATGCGCGCGCCTTCGCGGATGGCCAGTTCCAGCTCTTCTTTACGCTTGCCGGGGCCGTTGAAAATGATGTCTTTGCCGGGCACGCCCAAACGCCGCGCCATCGTGTATTCCATGCCGGAAACCACCTCGGCCTTGGCGCCTTCCTGGTGGTAGATGTTGCAGATCGCGCCCAGATAGTTCGTTTTGTACGACCACGCCATATCCAGCCGCGGATAGTTCATCTGCATCACTTCGGTGAGGCGCTGATAGCGCCGGCGGATCTGGCTTTCGGAAAAGACCAGCAGCGGCGAGCCGAAGCTTTCCACCAGCTTCTTCACCGGAATGCCGTCGATGCTGTCCTGATGTCGCACCACGCTCTTGGCGCCGTACTTGTTCATGGT
>CAZVXH010000095.1:0-8330 GCA_964631015.1 uncultured Candidatus Cloacimonadota bacterium
GCGGCGGCGGGATCGGCCTCGCCCTCAACCAGCAGCAGCAAATGCTGGCCTGGCGCAACGTTGGCCTCATTATGTGGCTGATCGCCATCGTGGTTTGGGTGATGGACATCTTCAGCGGCTACATCCGCGAGAAACTGGTCTCCACCTAAACAAGGAAGTCCCCATGCCGAATATCAATCCCGTGGAACTCATCCTCGCCAAGCGTGAGGGCAGGATCCTCTCCCAGCCTGAGATAGCCGCCTTCATCACCGGCTTTCTGGAGGGCTCCATCCCCGACTATCAGATGAGCGCCCTGCTAATGGCCATCTTTTTCCGGGGGCTGATCCCCGCCGAGATCGCCAGCCTCACCCAAAGCTACATCCACAGCGGCCAGACCATCGCTTTTCCCCCCGAACTGATCATCGCGGACAAACATTCCACCGGCGGCGTGGGCGACAAGATCAGCCTGATGCTGGCCCCCATCGCGGCTTCCCTGGGCCTGAGCGTGCCGATGATCTCCGGACGCGGCCTCGGCCATACCGGTGGCACCCTGGACAAACTGGAGTCCATCCCCGGGTTTCGCACCCAATACGGCCCGGAGGAATTCAAGGCTTTGGTAATAAAACACGGCTGCGCCCTCGTGGGCCAATCCGGGGAACTGGTGCCCGCGGACAAGCGGATCTACGCTCTGCGTGACGTTACCGCCACCGTGGAAAGTCCCGGCCTCATCACCGCCAGCATCATGAGCAAAAAGATCGCCGAGGGCGCGAAACACCTCGTGATCGACCTCAAGATCGGCAGCGGCGCCTTCATGCCAGATCTGGCCAAAGCCCGCGAACTGGCCTGCCTACTCGTGGACACCGGCGCCAGCTTCGGCCAGAAGGTCCAGGTGGTGTTCTCGAACATGAATTCACCCCTCGGTCTGGCTGTGGGCAACGCCCTGGAGATGGTGGAGGCGATCGAATACCTGAAGGGCAACCCTCTGCGCGATACTTTCACCCTCACCACCGAACTCACCTCCCGCCTGCTCCTGAGCGGAGGTCTGGCCGCCTCGGAAGAGGAAGCCCTGGCCATGATCGACACCGCCGTGACCAGCGGCCAGGCCCTGGCCAAGCTGGAGGAGATCATCATCGCCCAGGACGGCGATCCCCGCGTGCTTGAGGATTACAGCCTGCTGGGCACCACTTCGGTGAAGATCCCCGTGCTGGCCGAGACCGCCGGCTACATCAAGGCCATCGACGCCCGCGCCATTGGCTACGCCCTCGTGCGGATCAAAGCCGGCCGGATGAAGGTGACAGACACCCTGGACTACGGCGCCGGGGCCCTGCTCATCCCCAAGATCGGCGATTTCCTCGCGGCCGGAGAACCCCTCGGCGAAATTCACGCCAACGACCCCGCCCAGGCTGAGGAAGTGGCCCGCCTCGTGCGCGCCGCCTTCACTTTCAGCCCCGAACCCGTGCCTCGGGAAGACCTGATCCTCGATATCATTTAGAACCAAATAAGGAGCAAGCTATGCAGTTGAAACCAGGCGACAGGCTGCACAATTATGAGATCCTGAGTCAATTGGGCGAAGGAGGGATGGGCGAGGTTTGGCTTGCCCGGGACATCCATCTGGACCGCGAGGTGGCCATTAAATGCCTCAACCCCCAGCTCACTGCTGACCCCCAGTTCGCGGAACGCTTCCGCGCCGAAGCCCGCATCCAGGCAAAACTCACCCACACAAACATCGTGGGGCTCTACGCCTTCTTTGAAGATGGCGGCAACTATTTCATGGTGCTGGAATACGCGAGGGGGATCACTCTCCGCGAGTTGATCAACCGCACCGGCCCCATCCCCGAAAAGCGCGCCCTGCGCATCTTCGAACAGCTGGCCGACGCCCTGGACCATGCTCATTCGGCCGACATCATCCACCGCGACGTGAAACCCTCCAATGTGATGGTGGATCCAGAGCGTAACGATGCCGTGAAAGTGATGGATTTTGGGATCGCGAGGTTGTTGGGCGAAGGTCATTTAACCCGCACCGGAACGAGGATGGGCACCGTCTATTACATGAGTCCGGAACAGGTCCGCGCCGAAAAGGACATCGACCGCCGCTCTGACATTTATTCCACCGGGGTGGTCCTCTACGAAATGCTCAGCGGCCGCCTGCCCTTCTCTACAGACACCGACAGCGACTTCATCGTGCAGACCAAGATCGTGAACGAACCCATTCCCGATCCCCGCGAGATCTATCCCCACATCTCGAACGACCTGGTGGAACTGGTTCAATGGATGACCGCCAAGTCCAGAGACGAACGGCCCTCCAGTTTTAAGGAGCTGTTCACGGGCGAGCCGGAATTCGAGGATTACTCCGGCCCGGCTTCTAACGATGATGACGAAGACCCCGGACAGGAACCGGAACATGGTGTGACCGCCAAACCCACCGGATTCTGGGCAAGCTGCGGAACTTTTTTCCTGGTCATCCTGATCGGTCTTGTGATCATGCTGGTCATCAGATCGCTGGTCTTCTCCTGACCCCGCAAAATACCGTCCAACAGCCCCCTCCGCCCTTCCCCTGTGGAAATTATTCCGCAACCCAATATTCCCGCCGCGCCACCCAACCCTTTGTCTGAACAGGCTTTTCGCTCCCGCGTAATTTGGCGGGATTTGGGGATGAACATTGCAAACAAGCACACTCCCGAGTTAATCAACGAATTTTTACTTGACAGCTTTATATGAGGGAGTATTCTGCGCAAACTAATGACCCGCCTCAGGCTTGAGCGGGGCGGATCGCCAGACCACAACCGAAATGTCCTTGAAGGAGGATTTATGAAAAGCTTAACAAGGCTGGCGCCAGTCCTGTTGATCGGTTTGCTGTTTTTGCTGGGGGCTTGCGCCTGGTTCTTGCCCAAGGATGACGAAAACCCGGTCATTCAGATCTCATCTCCCACGAACTATTTTTCCTACGCCACCACCCAGGCCACGCTCGACCTGGCCGGAACGGCTTTCGACAACAAGGAGATCAAATCCGTCACCGTCAAAGTAAATGACGCCGCCCCCGTCACCGCCACAGGCACCACCAGCTGGAGCCTGACGGACATCGCGCTGGTCATGGGCGACAACACCATCGTCTGCGAGGCCAAGGACAAGAAGGGAAACACAGGCACCGCCACTTTTTACGTGACGCGGAACACAGACATCGAGTTCACCGGCCATCCCTACTTCAGCCAGAGTAGCTTTTTCGCCGGCCAGACCGGCTACACGGTGGTGCGGCAAACCCTGGCCGCCGCCACCCGCGGGATCACCGAAGCCAAAGTAGCCCGGGTGGATTCCACCTTCGCCGTGATCGAGGAGATCGGCAACCTCTATGACGACGGCGATCTTTCCTACCATCACGACGAGATCCTCGGCGACGGCGTCTGGTCCGGCTATCCCGGCATCCTCGAAGAACTTCCCGGGGAACGCTATTACCGGATAGTGATCTATTCCGACGCCAAGGTGGCGAACTATTCGCCCCTCTACAAGGTTACCGTGCACGAAGAGATCACCCAGACCGATGTGGACCAGGTGATCACCAACCAGTCCGGCATCACCGCCGCGCTTAACGCCACCGACGCCACCACGCTCGCGGATGGCGCTGCCGAGCTGAAAACCTGGTTTGAAGCCCAGCCCGGCGTCACCAAGGCCGAGCTGGTGGACGGCACTCTGGAGGTAACCTACGACACCGGGATCAAGGGCGGCGTGATCTTCTGCGAGACCGACGCGGACGGCTACATCACCACCAAGGGCGGCTCCGCCAACCCCACGCGCGCCAATGCCAACATCCCCCTGCGCAAACAGACCAGAGGGCAAAACTCCCTCGAGGGCGCCATCGCCAACCTGAACTGGAACCCGGCCAAAGAGCTGGACCCCAACGCCATTCAAGACAAGGATGTGCTGATCTGGGCCCCCTTTGAAAACGCCTTCGGGATCGACATGCGCCCCAGCCTCGAAGCCATCTTTGGCGAAAGCGACCTCGGCCTCAATGTGGTCTCCCTCACGAACCAGCAGTGCACCATCGCCTCCCTGAACAACCTCGCCGAATTCGGCACCGTGATCTTTGATACCCACGGCTCCGGCGGCGAACACATCCTCACCGGCGAGATCATGAACAGCGACAACATCTGGGACTACATCCTCCAGATCCTCAACGGCGAGATCGGCTTCTTCGAGCGGGTCACCTATTCCAACGTGGGCGGATTCGTCCAAAAAGGCACCGTCTACAGCGTCCGCAGCGCCTACATCGCCTCCCTGGCCGGAACCATGCCGAACAGCCTGGTCTTCAACGGCTCCTGCGAAAGCTCCAAAACCGCCAACCTCTCCAACGCCTTCCTCGGCAAGGGGGCCAAGGCCTACTTCGGCTTCAGTAAGATCGTTAGCACCAGCTTCTGCACGGCCAAATCCGACGAGATCTTCCAGAGTATGGCCGGCGAACTCGATAACAACGGCCAGGCTTTCGTTGCCGGACAAACCGACCCCATCAGCCATCACGCCACCTTCACCATGAACTCCACCACCAATGAACTCCACTATTCCTTCGACCTCATCAACGGCGATTTCGAGATGGGCAACCTCAACGGCTGGTTCCGCGAAGGAGACGGCCGCGTGATCACCCAGCTCGCAGATCAGGCCCCCACCCAAGGCAACTATATGGGCATCATCTCCACCGGCCTGGGCTACACCACCAGCAGCGGCTCCATCTCCCAGCCCTTCGAGGTCCCGGAATCCATTACCAACCTCAGCATCAAATGGAACTTCATCTCCGAAGAATTCATGGAATGGGTCGGGTCCGGATATCAGGACTATCTCACCTTCTCTTTGGTGGACGGCAACGGAGCCACCATTGTCCTCTTCCACGAAACCATCGATTCCTTCGTGGGCTACGGACTCACCAGCTGCACCCCGCCCATTTCCTTTGACCAGGGAGGCTGTTACATGACCGGTTGGCGCCAGTTCGTGGCTGACATCAGCGCCTATCGCGGCCAGGTGGTGCGCCTCACCATCGCTGCGGGCGACGTGGGTGACAGCATCTACGACTCCGCCTGCCTGCTGGATGAGATCACCATCTATTGAGGACCGCGTGAAACGCCGCATGGCTGTGCTTGGATTGATCGCCCTGCTCACGGGCTGCTGCATCGCCCAAACCGCTGAGCCGGGCATCAAAGCCCTGCTCTGGAGCGACGGCGAGGCTCTGCCTTGTGAACAGGCCGACGAGCTGGCCAAGCTCTCCCTGGACCTGCTGGCCTCCGCCGATGACGAGGCCCGCCTCATCGTTGGTTCCGACCTCATCGATTCCCTCCGGGCCTCAGGTACAGCCCTGGAGATCATCTGGCCGGACACCCTCACGGTCACCCTGCCCTCCGGCGTCAAAGACCGCCTTGACCGCGTGCTGATACCCCTCAAAGGCGAATATGCCTCCGACGGGGCAAGCGCCCTCATCCTCTACGGGATCAAGGACTATGGAACTCCCGCCCTCATGAACAACTCCGCCCAGGCGAAGCTTGACAGGATGGGAGAATTGCTCGGACGCTGAACTGAACAACTGAACCTCCCCTCCGGAGTCACCTCCGGATGGATAAAACGCTGTGGGGCGGATCCCTTGAGGTCCGCCCCTTTTCGTCTGGCGCTCACTCGATCCGAAGCGTTTCTTAGTGTCGGGCAGCCCGGAATGACCCACCGGTACCCGCCGCCAAGTTTGAAACAGGTTTGTACTTTATCTGAAAGCACGCTCACCGATCTTATCTTTATCATTGCTGGTCCACGTTTTTTGCTTGACAGTTTTTCTCCCTTTTGGAACTCTGGCTGTGATCAGGATGGGATTTGTCTTTGCCGCGCCGCCGAGGCGGCCGCGATTTATGGATATTCAAGTAAGGAGTAGATCATGGCCAGAGCGATTATTGTTGTTTTGATCATCATCCTGAGCGGGATCCTGTGCGCCCAAACGGTGCCGGAGTGGCTGTGGGCCAAGCGCGCCGGGGGTACGGGCGGAGATTCCGGTACCAGCGTGTGTCAGGACGCCGCTGGCAACAGCTATGTTACGGGCTTTTTTCAGACCAGCGCCACCTTCGGTTCCCAAACCATCTACGCCAGCGGCGGCTCAAATTACGACTGCTTTGTGGCCAAGGCGGACCCCTCCGGCAACTGGCTCTGGGCTGCCCGGGCCGGCGCCGCTGGGGGGATGCCGGTGAAAGCATCGCGGTGGATGCCGACGGCAATTGTTATGTTACCGGCTGGTTCAGTGGCAGCGCTTCCTTTGGAAGCAGCATCTTCCTCACCAGCAGCGGAATGCAGGACGCCTTCGTGGCCAAGCTGAGCGGCGGAGGTACCTGGCTTTGGGCCAGAAACATCAGCGTGGCGGGCAACTATGACGACTATGGCTACGGTATCTGCGCCGATGCCGGTGGAAATTGCTACATCACCGGACGCCTGAGGGGCAACCCCACTTTTGGCTCATTCGCCTTTACCGGGCTCGGCGGCAACGACATCTTCATCGCCAAACTGGATACCGACGGCACCTGGCTCTGGGCCAATCTGGCCGGGGCCACCGGACAGGACTACGGTTACGGGATCGCCGTGGATCCCGCCGGGAACAGCTATGTGACAGGCGCTTTCGATGCAGCGGCGGTTTTTGGCCCAGTTTCTCTTACCAGCACTGGCGGCTACGACGTCTTTGTGGCCAAGGCCGATCCCTCCGGCAACTGGCTCTGGGCCAAAAAAGCCGGCGGCGCCGGATCCTACGAATATGGCATGGATATAGCCGCGGACGCTGCCGGGAACTGCCATGTTACCGGCCGCGTAAAGGCAACCGCCCTGTTTGGGCCGGATATCAACCTGCCCGGCCTGGGCAACGACGACTGCTTCGTAGCCAAACTGGATACCGACGGCGCCTGGCTCTGGGCCAAACCTGGCGGCGGAACAAGCAACGACAGCGGCCAGGACATCGCCCTGGATGGCGCCGGAAACTGCCACGTAACTGGATACTTTTATGCCACGGCCACTTTCGGAGCCTCCACCCTGCCTCTGGTGGGCGCGGAGGACATGTTCATCGCCAGTCTTGATCCCAACGGCAACTGGCTCTGGGCTACCAGCGCGGGTTCAACGGGCTACGACTCCGTTCTGGGCATTTCCACCGACAGCGCGGGAATATCCCGGCTCACAGGCCGCTTCGAAGGTACCCTGAATTTCGGTGCCGATTCCATCACCAGCGTGGGCGGAAACGACATCTTCATCGCCAAACTCTTGCCCGGCTCCGGCGGATCCATCGCCAGCCCCCTCAATCTCCAGATCTCCGCCTCAACCGCCGGAGTGCAGATAACTTGGGACGCGGTGACCGGCGCCGGCGGTTACCACGTTTATGCTCATGACGCCCCCTCGGACGCTTACCAGCCCCTGCTGTTCACAAACGAAACCACCGCCAGCTTTACCTGGGACCAGATTCACGCCCTGGGCTGGCCCGGCGGAGCGGAACGCGCTTTTTTTAAGGTTACGGCTGACACCGACGCGCCCTAAGACTCCTCCCATCCGCCTCTTGCCCGCCTCCCCTTAACTTCCCGTTGGTTCAAGGGGAACTCAAGGGGAGGTTAATGGGTTGTTAATGGGATGAGCCTTGGGGGGATACTCCCGGGAGGACTGGATTCCGTGGCCACCGGTATAACATACGGTATTAGTGAAGGCTCAGCCAATTCGTGAGGGGCTGGGTGGTGAAGTGGTGAAGTAGTGGTGAGTGTAACGCCGTCACGGGCTGTATCAGCTGAAGACCCAGCTGCTCTGTCATTCCGGGGAAGGGGCCCCGGAATCCAGGACTTCCGGGTAATGCCCTGGGAGGGTGTCGACTCAGACTGCGTCTGGGTCGAACCCGACTTGGCTGTGAAGAGGTTTTGGTTTGACCGTCTGGATTCCTGGGCCCCGGGGGCTGAAGCCCCCACCCCGGAATGACAGGGTTGGGCTGGGTGGTGGATAGGTCTGGATTCCTGGGCCCCGGGGGCTGAAGCCCCCACCCCGGAATGACAGTGCGGGGCGGAGAATCAAGGCGAAAGCGGTGGAGTCAGCGGATCCGGTTCCCCGCTTTCGGAGGCTGCTTACGCTTGTAGCCCCATCAAATTATCTCAAATTCTCAGGACCCTGTAACTTGCCAACCCGCATCAGTAAAGGGTTTGGAGGTCAGATTCTCAAAATAACAGCACCCCCACCCCCGGGGGAGGGAAACAGGCCAGATACCAGGCGAACCACAGAATTGGGGTGGCAAAATCCGTTTGCCACAGTGAGCGGAGCTCACTTGAGCCAGTTGCTGTCTCTGCCGAACAGATTTCGGCAGCCCACTTTAGGGTGCGTGA
>CAZVXH010000096.1:0-8096 GCA_964631015.1 uncultured Candidatus Cloacimonadota bacterium
AGTCAGTATGTTGTGCATAACTTATCTCACTTTTTTGGGGGAATGCCTTATATTTGATATCTACAAGATCGGGTTCCGTTTTTAATTGGGAATCAGCCCACGAGAATCTGAAAGTTGTTGACAGGCGTATCGCAGTAATAATTAATGTTTCTGAGAAACCTGCACTAACATAGCGGGCTCTCTTCAAACTAGATGAACAATAAAAATACTCTAGGGTTAGAGCAATAAGAACAAGTCCAAGAGAGCAGAAAATGAAATTCGAAGATTTCAAGAGCGGTGTACACCGTACCCAGTATCAGTATCAGAGTTTCCTGCCCAGTAAGGTGGATCAGGAATGGATCTGGGAAGATCCCCGCATCAACGTTTTGCTGGAGAAAGCCACCCAAGCCCTGGGTGAGTTAAACGCGTTTTCCAGAATCGTGCCCAATGTGGACATGTTCATCCAGATGCACATCATCAAGGAAGCGAATACTTCCAGCCGGATCGAGGGGACAAAAACCAACATCGATGACGTGATATTGAGAGAAGAAGCAGTGTTGCCAGAGAAACGGGATGACAGGCGCGAGGTGCAAAACTACGTTCGTGCCATGAATGAAGCGATCCGGCAGTTGGAAAACCTACCCCTGTCTTTAAGGCTGATCCGGTTGACCCACTCTATCCTTTTGGATAACGTACGTGGAAAACACAAGTCACCCGGTGAATTCCGCAGCAGCCAAAACTGGATCGGGGGATCGTCAATAGCCGATGCGGCCTATATTCCACCCCATATCGATGATCTGCCCGCATTACTGAACGATTTTGAGAATTTTCTGCATAATGACCGAATTCTTGTGCCTCATCTGATCAGATGCGCGATCGCTCATTACCAGTTTGAGACCATCCATCCCTTTTTAGACGGGAACGGACGTATCGGAAGGCTGTTGATCACTCTCTACCTTGTGAGCAACGGACTCCTTCTCAAGCCCACTTTATACCTGTCGGACTTCTTTGAGAAACACCGGGGGCAGTATTATGATGCGCTGACTAAGGTAAGAGAATCGAACGATATCGGCCATTGGGTCCGCTTCTTTTTAACGGCTGTTGCGGACACTGCCAATAATGGAAAACTAACCTTCGAGAAGATCTTGACCCTGCATCGCGATGTTGAAAGTAAGTTGGTTATGCTGGGCCGCAGGGCTGACAAGGCCAGGAAACTGCTCATGCACCTTTATCAGTCCCCGATCGTAAATGTAAAGGAGGTGGAAGACCTGCTGGGGCTTAACTATGTCCCAGCTAACGGCTTAATCAAAACTTTGGTTGATGCCGGGATCCTGCACGAAACTACCAGCTACGCGCGGAATCGGATCTTTGTGTTCAAGCAGTATATTGATACTTTCACAACATAGAAAATCTCAGTTTATCGTTTTCCGGCCGGAAAGTATAACATGGAATCCCACATTATACTTTTGGTGGCTCAAGGTATAACATGAACAGCACTTATTGTGCTTTGCTGAGAGTGGTAACTTTCGAGGTTTTTAATTTTCACGATTGACTCAAAACCATAGAACGCCCTTCACGGTGCTAAATTGGTTGACGCATGTGGGGAACTACTCAGGTTTCCTGCGGATAAGACATGGTAAGCAATCTTATGGACTCTGGTTAGACTTAGGGTTAATTACAGATACGGGAAAATGCACCACCCATGCAGCGGAAACAATGAGCTAATAGTTTTACATACTCGCCGGTCTGAAAATACCCAGAAAATAGTACAAATTTGAAGAATCTCTGATATAAAAGCGTTCAACTTCGCACAAAAAACCACTGTGACACAGTCTAAAGCCAGTCCTATCTATCTCGCCACCCTATAGACATTTACGACCACTGTGACAGGTGATACCCACTTGCAAGTTTGGGTGATACTTTAAAGGAAACTTTTATAAAAAGTCTCTCTTGCAAACTGAGTGGGTGTAGAGATCGATGATAGCAGAACTCTCAACAGACAGGCCTCGGATTGTCATTCCGGGGTGGCGCTTCAGCGCCGGCGGGGTCCTCGCGGACAAGCGAAGCGAGTTCGTGGGGTGCGAACGGGGCCCCTACCCCGGAATGACATATCGAAGAAGCTTTTAGCTGAGGATACCCGGAAGGTCGACGTCACGCAGATTCACCCCGCCGGCCAACAAGTTATCCGGCGAGGGGGCTTCGCCCCGCTGCCTGCATCCAACCACGCCGCCAACTCCCTTTGAACCTCAGCCCTGATTTGGGCTGATCTGAGCAATTTGCAAAAAGAAAACTTCGTGGCCTGGCAGTGCTTTCTGTCTCAGCCCGGAAGTTTTTAGTAGACAAAGTTTCCGCTTTGCATTTCTTGGATTTATCCTACTAAAAACAACAAAAGGTGCGCTCAGGAAGAACATTATGAACAGCGACTCCGACAGTCCGCTACGCAAGATCAGAAACATCGGCATCATGGCCCACATCGATGCCGGGAAAACCACGACCACAGAGCGGATCCTGTTTTACACGGGCTTTTTGCACAGAATGGGTGAGGTGCACGACGGCAACGCTTTCACCGACTGGATGGAACAGGAACGCGAACGCGGGATCACCATCACCTCAGCCACCGTAACCTGCGTCTGGAAAGACATCCGGATCAATATCATCGACACCCCCGGGCACGTGGACTTCACCGCCGAGGTGGAGCGCAGCCTGCGCATCCTCGATGGCGCGGTGGGCGTTTTTTGCGCCGTGGCCGGCGTTGAGCCGCAATCCGAGACGGTCTGGCACCAGGCCGACAGGTACAAAATTCCGCGCCTGGCTTACGTGAACAAGATGGACCGTCCCGGCGCCGATTATGACAGGGTGATCAGCATGATCCACGAGCGCCTGACCCCGCTGGCCCGCGCGGTGAACATTCCCATCGGCCGGGAAGACTCTTTTGAGGGCGTGATCGACCTCATCACGATGAAGGCCTGGCTCTTCGATCCCCTCACCAAAGGCTGCGAAGTGCAGCTGAAGGTTATTCCCGCCGAACTGCTGGATCACGCCACCGAGCAGCGCAACGCCTTGCTGGAAAGCGTGGCGGAATTCGATGACGAACTGCTGACCGCCTACCTGGAAGGCAAGGACATTCCGGAAGAATTGTTCCGCCGGGCCATCCGCGCCGGCACCATCGCGGGAGATTTCATCCCAGTGCTCTGCGGTTCCTCGCTCAAGAACAAAGGCGTGCAGCTGCTGCTGGACGGCATTCTCGACTTTTTGCCCTCGCCGCTGGAAGTGCCGCCCTGCGAAGGTTTCGATCCTCAGACCCAGGCGCGCGTCTGTTTGGAACCGGATCCTCAGGCGCCTTTTGTGGGTCTGGCTTTCAAGGTGCAGACGGATAAATATGTGGGCAAACTGGTCTACGTGCGCGTCTATTCCGGCACCCTCAAAAAAGGGGCCTCATTTTTCAACCAGAGTAATGGCAAACGCGAGCGCGTGTCACGCATCCTGCAGATGATGAGTAACCGCAAGCACGATCTGAACGAACTCCACGCCGGCGACATCGGCGCGCTGGTCGGCTGCCGCTACCTGGCCACCGGCGACACCATCACCGACGGCGATCTGGACGTTCTGCTCAGCCGCATGCACTTTCCGGACAGCGTGATCTCGATTGCCATCGAACCGCGCACCAAGGCCGATCAGGAGAATCTGAGCGACGCTCTGGCCCGCCTCGAGGAAGAGGATCCCACTTTCCGCGTGAGCGTGGACAAGGATACCGGCCAGACCCTCATTTCCGGCATGGGCGAGCTGCATCTGGAGATCATCGTGGACCGCCTGCGCCGCGAATTCAACGTGGCGGCCAACGTGGGCAACCCCCAGGTTTCCTACAAGGAAACCATCACCCGAACGGTGGATTGCGAAGAAACCTTCATCCGCGACATGAACGGCAAAGGCAACTACGCCCGGGTGAAATTCCGCCTCTCGCCGCTGCGGGCGGAAGAGCTGCCCGAAGACGAGAAAAACCTGTTCTTCAGCCGCGTGGGCACCGACAGGATCCCCGCCGAATTTCACAAGCCGATCCAGGAAGCAGCGCTCAACGCCCTCAACGACGGACCTCTGATCAGCGGAAACCTCGAGCGGGTGAAGATCGAGCTGATCGACGGCGATTTCAACCCCGTCGACTCCAACGAATTGGCCTTCCGCATCGCCACCTCGATGGCCATCGGCAAAGGCTTGCGGGAAGCCGCTCCGGTGATCATGGAGCCGCTGATGCTGCTTTCCGTGATCTCTCCGGATGACTTTGTGGGCGACATCATCGCCGACATCAATTCCAAGCGCGGACACATCAGCGTGCTGCGCCGCCACAACGAATTTCAGCAGGAGATCGTGGCCGATGTTCCGCTCTCCGAGCTCTTTGGCTATTCCACCCGGATCCGCTCCCTCAGTCAGGGCCGGGCGGTTTACAGCCTCGAATTCCGTAAATATGAGATCAGCCCCGCCCAGGTGCAGAGCGCCGTTCTGAAGCGCATCCGGGGCTATGGCTAACAATCTGCTTGACAGCGGCGGAGCGAAGCACAAACTTGTCTTCTAAAAAAGACGCACCCAAGGGGATGGTTATGGATATTGATCTCAGCTATTCGGGCGACAGGGCGCTGCTGATCGTCGAAGGCTTTCTGAACAGCGATAACGCCTCTGTTCTGCAGGAAAAACTGAACGAGGTACTGCGCTCGGACGCCCGCTATCTGGATATCGATCTGTTCGAATGCAAAAACATCAGCAGCACCGGCATCGGCAAATTGCTTCTTTTCTACAAGGATTTCATCGGTAAAGGCGGAGAGATCGAAGTGATCCGCAGTTCGGACTCCATCTACGAGCTCTTCAACACGCTCAAGCTCAATCAGCTTTTCATCGTTAATTTGGAATGACTCCTCAAGAGCACAGCATCCTGATCGTTGACGACAGTCCCGAGATCGCGCGGGGACTGGGTGCTTTGCTGGCCGCCCACCACTACCGGGTGGAAACTGCCGCCAACGGCAGCGACGCCCTCCGAAAACTGCGCAGAAACCTTTACGACATCGTGATTTGCGACATCGAAATGCCCGGCATGAGTGGGCTCGATTTTCTGGAAAAGATCCGCCGGGACGGCCGCGAGCAGGAAGTGATATTGATGACCGGCTTTTTGGAGCAGGAATACTTCATCCGCGCCATCCGTCTGCGCGCCTCGGACTTCATCAGCAAACCGATCGAAACCCAGCATCTGCTCAAATCCATCGAGGCCATCGTTACGCGGATCAGGATGCGGAACAGCAACGAAAAGCTGCTCAACAGCTTCGACCGCGCCGAGTTTTCCTGCGTGATCCACCCCCTCCGCTTCTCCGGCGCCGGCGTTTCCAATATCCTCAGCCCCATCTTGTTCCAAAACCTGGATCTTCCCCAAGACACCCTCAACGATCTGCTCACCTGTGCCGACGAGATGCTGCAAAACGCTTATATCCATGGCGTGCTGGAACTTACCGAAGCGGAACGGCTGGCCGAGCAAAGCCAGCTGAGTGAAACAATTAACCGCAAATTGCGGCAGCCCGATGTCTCCGACCGCCGCGTGCGGTTCTCCATGTCGCTGGAACCGGACAAGGAAACGATCACGATCAGCGTGGAGGACGACGGGCCGGGTTTTGATTTCAAAGCCTGGCTGTGGCGGCTGGAAGCGGACGACAACCTCAGCCTGGAAGCTCACGGCCGCGGCCTGGCCATGCTGTATTTTCTCTCCGACCAGCTGATCTTTGAAGACAACGGCCGCCGAGTGAAGGTGCTGCGTAAACTCCAGCCCCGGCGGAACGTGCAGGCATGACCCTGGCCAGCTTGCTGGCGGAACTGGCTCCCAGCCTGGCTCCCTCCGCCGATCTTGCCTGGCTGCTTTCCGGCTTCCTCGGTTGTTCGGTCCCCGAGTTGACCCTTCATCTGAACAAGGAACTGAATCCGGCTGAAGCGTCCCTTATCCGCGCTGGCATCCCGCGCCTGACAGCGGGAGAGCCGCCCCAGTACATTCTTGGTACAGCCTGGTTTTGGGGGCTGGAACTGCGGGTCGATCCCCACGTGCTGATCCCGCGGCCGGAAACCGAAGGCCTGGTGGAGATCGCGCTGTCCCTGCTCAAACCTTCCGCCCGTGTGCTCGAGATCGGCACCGGCAGCGGCGCCATCGCCATCGCCCTGGCCAAAACCCGGCCGGACCTGACGCTCACCGCCACGGATATCTCTGCCGACGCGCTGGATCTGGCGCGGGACAACGCCGCTCGGCACGGCTGCGCCGTCGCTTTTGTCCAGGCGGACCTCTTTCCTGGGGTTGATACCTGCTACGACCTTGTGATCAGCAATCCGCCCTATGTGAGCGCCGCGGAATACGGTGAACTTGATCCCCAGGTGCGGGATTTCGAGCCGCCTCTCGCCCTGCTGGCCGGGGAAGACGGTCTGGCCATCTTCCGCCGCGTTTTTGCCCGGCTGCGAAACTATCTCTCGGACCAAGGCCTGGCCCTCTTCGAGCACGGCGCCCTGCAAAGGGAAAGCGTCATCGCCCTCGGCGCGTCAGCCGGTTTCACGTGTTTTCTGGCCAAGGATGACCTCGCCGGCCGGAACCGCTATCTGGGCTTTGAGTTCGGCGGAGAAAAGGGAAAGATTTCACCACAGAGAAAAGCAGAGCAGAAGCAGAGCAAAGGCAGAGATGATCTGTAACATAAGCTTCAACCCAATTCGTGTTAATTCGTGTAATTCGTGGACAAGTCAGTTCGCGGAAATAGAGAAATGATTTACCACAGAGCAAAGCAGAGCAAGTACAGAGTAGAAGCAGAGATGATCTGTAACATAAGCTTCAGCTTGTTGGCTGCCCGAGATTTATCTCGAGGCAGAAAGAATTAGTCGCGGAAAAGCGCGGAAAAAAAGAAAATGGGTTTGGAAAAAGAAGAAGAATAGATTAGGGATGAACAGGATGAACATGATCCACACGGATAAATTGCGTAACATAAGCCTTAACCCAATTCGTGTGAATTCGTGTAATTCGTGGACAATCCACCCTTCCCTCTTTCCCGCTCTCTGCCTTTATTCTGCTTTTGCTCTGCTTTTCTCTGTGTTAAAAACACTTTCCCCCTTTTCTCTTTTTCCCCCAATCTCTTTACAACATCATAAGGAATAACAATGGACAGATTCATCATTGAAGGCACTCGCGAGCTCAGCGGCACCATCGAGGTAAGCGGGGCCAAAAACGCCATCCTGCCCGTGATGGCGGCTTGCCTCCTCGCGCCCGGTAAATCCGTGCTGCGCAACGTTCCCAGCCTCATCGACCTCAAGACCATGGCCCATCTGCTGCGGGTGCTGGGCGCGCGCGTGGTCTATGAAAACGGCATGATGTCGATCGATTCGCGCGATGTGGTTTACAACGAAGCGCCCTACGAACTGGTGAGCAAGATGCGCGCCTCCATCTATGTGCTGGGGCCGTTGCTGGCCCGGCTCGGCGAGGCCCGGGTCTCTTTCCCCGGCGGCTGTGCCATCGGCACCCGGCCGGTGGACCTGCATCTGAAAGCGATGGAAGCCCTCGGTGCCAAAATCGAAATCGAACACGGCTACATCCACGCCACCGCGGACAAACTCACCGGCGCGGACATCCATTTCGAGAAATCATCGGTGGGCGCCACCATCAACGCCCTTATGGCCGCGGTTTTCGCCACCGGCACCACCCGCATGTTCAATGCCGCCATGGAACCTGAGGTGGATTCCACCATCGATCTGCTCAACAAGATGGGGGCGAAGATCTCCGGCCAGGGTACCACCACCCTCAGCATCGAAGGCGTAAGCGACCTTTTCCCGGTGGAAATGCCCATGATCGCCGACCGCATCGAGGCCGGCACCTTCCTCATCGCCGGCGCTCTCAGCACCCAGCCCGTCACCGTGGCCAACTGCCAGCCGGAACATCTGGGCATCCTGCTGGAAAAACTGCGCGCCGCGGGCTGCGAACTGGAAATATCCGAAAACGCCATTACGGTCATCCCTCCCAAAGTGATCAAACCGGTGGACATCCTCACCCTGCCTCATCCCGGTTTCCCCACCGACCTTCAGGCCCAGTTCACCGTGCTGATGGCCCTGGCCGACGGCGC
>CAZVXH010000097.1:0-7908 GCA_964631015.1 uncultured Candidatus Cloacimonadota bacterium
ATTACTGCCGTGTTCCTCTCAAGTTTTTTCTACCCACCATAATTGAACTTGAGCCGAAAGAAATACATGGAAAGCAAACTCACGTTGAATGACATTGGTTATTGTGGGCTGAACTGCCGGCTCTGCAACCTTACCACCATCCTGCCCGCAACGGCGTCAAAACTGCATGGGATCATGCGCGACGACGGCTGGGAGTTGTACGGGGCACAGTTGTATCCAGAATTTGACGATTTTTGGAAGGTGCTGGCCTCGCTGGCCGAACTGAAGGAAAGCTGCCCCAAGTGCAAGGGCGGCTGCGGCAATCCGGAATGTGTTTTCCGTATCTGCGCCCGGGAAAAGGGACTGCAACTTTGCGCGGAATGCGCTGATCACCCCTGCCAGCCGCTGCGGGAATTTTACAGCGGGCACTACGCCAAGCTGGCCGCAAACAACGAACGGATCCGGGAGATCGGCCTTGAGGCCTGGCTGGTGAAACAGCAGGAACTGGTGGAGCGCGGCCTAAGCTTTAAAGACTTGGTTTGAAGCGGCTTCAGGCTCTGGCTTCAGTTCCTTGCATCGATGTCGACGAGCCGGTATTCCAAACTGCCCAGCTCAAGTTCCGCGGCGTATTCGATCTGGCGTTTGCCGGAAACTGAGTTCTCTTTCAGAAAGGCATCGGAGCATTTGTGGGCCTTGTCCACGAGGTCGTGGCTGGCTTTTTCCAGGGCGACGAGGTCGGTGGAGGCCAGGATGCCGATATCCGGCAGAAAAGGTTTGGGCGCCCGGGAAAAGCAATCACAGCCGGAACTGATGTTGGCCAGAACGTTGATGTAGAGCATGGGTTTGGCGCGGGTGAGTACGTAGGCGTATTCCACCAGGCGCTCCAGAAAATCCTGCTGGTCGTCCGGCGGGATCTGAAACACCTTCTCGGGGCAGACGGTCACGCATTTGCCGCAGGCGATGCATTTCAGGTGGTCGATGTTCACCGGATCGATGCTGATGGCGGTTTCGGGACAGGATGAAACACAGAGGCCGCAGGATATGCATTTGGACTGATCGTAGATGGGATAGTCGCCGCTGTGCAGAAAGCGTTTCCCTTCCTTGCTGGCCAGGCCCATGGAGATGTTTTTGATGGCGCCGCCGAACCCGGCCGAGCCGTGACCCTTGAAATGGGAAAAGATCAGATAGCTGTCGTAATCGTCAAAATGGCTGCCGGTATAGACCTTGCTGAAATGCTGGAGTTGACAGTCGTAGGCAAGGTTGCCCTCGCTGTCCAGAATGTCGATGGGAGCGAAAGAAAAGCCATGGTCCCGGGCCAGTTTGATGTGGCTGTCGGTTTTGCCGCGTTTGCCGCCGTAGAGGACGTTCGTTTCCACCAGGGTGGCATTCAGGTCGCCGCAGAGGCCGGCGATCAGAGTGGCGGGCAGGAAGTTTTTGTTCCCCTCTTCACCGAAATGGACCTTGATGCCGATCCTGCCTTGCAGCTGCTGATCCAGCCGGGCATAAACATCGCGCACGCCCTGAGCGTCGATCCGGCTGGTGAAATAGACCGCGGACGCGGCGGCGGATGGGGAGGAACCGGGATCCTGTGCCCGTGGGGCTTCCTCCGCGCGGCAGGACTGCGCCAAGAGCAGCGCCAGCAGGGTCAGCAGTAGGCATGTTTTGGTCATATGTTGCTCCTTGGAAAAAAACAGCTTGTCCGGGCCCGTGCTATCTGTCAAGCTGGAAGTTCAGCCTGCAGGCGCGGCGGCAGAAACGCGGGAACGCTCTGCGCGGCTGGATCAAAGTTTCTCTAAACCATATTCTGGCAGTGGAATAAAACCATGGATCATGATCCGGAGTAAAGACTGGAATTTTACTAATATGGCTCAGCTCAAATGGTTAGCGAATGTTAATTAGATATTGGTTATTGTGTTAAATGATATAGCGGCTTGACAAAAGAACGCGCAAGAAAAAGCTTGAAACACCTTGGCCGCCCGATCTTTTACAGGTGTGTAAGCTTAGCGGAAACAGCTTTTAGGCTTGGCAGCGGAAATTGTGGAAAAGATGTGGATAACTTTTTGGAGAGGGCCGGCACGAGGCAGCGGGAAACATATTTAACGCATTGAGCAGCAAGGATTTAATCTTGAAAGCGCGGCAACTGGAAAGCAAACCTCCCGCTTGTGTATAAAGATGATTTTTTCAATAGGATAGAGATGATGGATCAAGACATTTGGCAGAACATTTTGGATAAACTGGAGGACAACATCAATCATCAGAGTTTCAGGACCTGGTTTTCTGATACCAAGCTGGTGGACATGCTGGACAACACTCTGGTGATCAGGGTGCCCACGCAATTCGCGGCGAATTATCTGAATCAGAACTACACTGACACTCTGGGAGAGATATCCTACGCCCTCTACAAGCAGCGTTACAAGGTGAAATTCACTTCCCCGCCGCACTATCAGGCTGATAACAAAGCCGTTCAGACTGAATACTCCGGCAACCGGGTGATCCTTAACACCAAGCTGAACGACCGGTTTTGCTTTGATCAGTTCGTGGTGGGGCGCAACAACAACTTTGCCTATTCCGCGGCCAAGGCCGTGGCCGAAGCGCCGGGCTATACCTATAATCCACTCTTCATCTACGGCGAGAGCGGCATGGGCAAGACCCATCTGATGCAGGCGGTGGGCAATTTCGTGGCCCAGGAAGGCCGCAACTGCTCGATCTTTTACACCACCAGCGAGGAATTCACCAACGAGATGATCGATTCCATCCGCTCCAACAAAATGCCGGATTTCCGCGCCAAATACCGCAAAGTGGACCTGCTGCTGGTGGACGACATCCACTTCCTGTCGCGCAAGGAAGGAACTCAGGAGGAGTTTTTCCACACTTTCAACGCCCTCTTCGACAGCCGCAAACAGATCGTCCTCACCTCGGACCGTCCGCCCAAGGACATCCCGGACCTGGAAAAACGCCTGGTCACGCGCTTTGAAAGCGGCCTGCTCTGCGACCTCAAAAACCCCGATTTCGAGACCCGCGTGGCCATCCTGCGCAAAAAAGCCGAGCCGGAAAACATCGAGCTCTCGGATGAGGTCTTTTCCTTCATCGCGGAATCCATCTCCTCCAGCGTGCGCGCCCTGGAAGGCTCGCTGATCCGCATCCTGGCCTACGCTTCCTACAACAAGCTCAATCCGGCCGAACTGGATACCGAGACCGTGCGCGGCATCCTCAGCGACATGATCTCCGAGCACCGCAAGGAAATTTCGCTGGATACCATCACCCAGCAGGTCTGCCTGGCCTACAACATCACCATCCCCCAGATCGTGGACAAAACCCGCCGCCAGCAGATCTCGTATCCGCGCCAGATCGCCATGTATCTGGCCAATCTGCTCATCCCCCAGCTATCGCTCAAAGAGATCGCCGATTACTTCAAACGCAAGGACCACACCACCGTGCTGCACGCCAAAAAAATGATCGACAACCGCTTTCGGGAAGACATCAACTTCCGTTCGCATATCGAACAGCTGATCAAGAACATCAAGGCTTGAATGATGTTTTGTGTGGATAAGTGGATTGTTTGTGTGGATAAGTGTGGATAACTTGAGTTTATTTTACCCTGTTTCCACCGTTGTGGACAAGACCGGTCTAAAGCAAACGCTAAAACACAAGTTATCCACAATCCGGCCGGCTCCGCCAAGGCTTTTCGGACAGCCACTTAAAAAAAAGGTTGACCGATAATCCACTTATCCACAGTGCCTACTAATACTACTTTTTGAGAAAGGATCTTTTTTACAGGTATATAAGATATGATATTGAAGAGAATGACCCTACCGCTACTGCTGGCTTTGCTGGCATTGGTTCTGACAGGATGCATCAAGAACGCCAACCCCACCGGCAACAACTGGTCGAATGTCCGTCCGATCAGTGTTACCGATACACTGGACATGATCGCCGGCTACAGCTTTGCCGGCAGTGCCAAGATCACGGGCAAGGAATCCACGCTGCTGTGCGGAAATTACGAGGGGATCGAATCCGTGGCCTTCATGCGCTTCACCGGTCTGCCGGCTCCGGGGACCTTCCACATCCCATCCTCCTATGCGGATTCCACGTTCCTCACCCTAACTCTCACGCGTCGCTCCGTCCCTCAGGGGAATCCGATAAACTTCACGATCTACAAGCTGGATCAGGCTTGGGCGGCGGACAGCACCGGCTTCATCCAAACTGCCAACCTGATCGAGATATCGGATATCAACCTGCCCATCCCCGACAGCATCAGCACCATGGGCACCGAGATCAAGATACCCATACCCATCAGCGCCATCGATAGCGCCACCGATAACTGGCAAACCCCGGCGGATTCTCTGGGCCTGACCCTGGCCATCCGGACCATGAGCGGCTTCTGGATGGAGGCGATGTCGTTGGAAACCGGACGGGGACCGCAACTGCGCTTTCTCTACCGCCTCGACGACGCTCAGAACACCGATGACAGCACTTACGAACAGCGCCCCACCCGCGACAGTTACCGTGTGGATTCAGACGAGGCGCCGCTGCTCACGGACCGCTGGATCGTGAACAACATCACTCCCTCCCGCGTCTACATGAATTTCGCCATCGACAATTCCTGGTTTAAAGACATGCAGGGCAACGTGATGGACAGTTTGCACCGCAGACGGACCACCATCAACCAAGCCAGATTGGTGCTGTATGTGAAAAACAATCCCTACTACACCGGCAATTTCACCTACAAGCTGCGGGCCGACCGGCTCAACGATTCCCTGGACGTCTCTCTGCCGGTGGAGATCACTGACGACCGTCTGGCCACCGGGATCAAGACGGAACAGCTGGTGCGCGGAGACAGTCTGGTGGTGGATATCACACCCATCATCCAAGCCTACAGTTCCGGCGACAAGGTGCCCCACGGTATCGTGATCCGCTCGCTGCAGGAACTGCTGAATTACGGCAGGATCGAGTTTTGGCACTTCGAAGACGCCCCCGCGGACAAGCGTCCGAAGCTGCGTCTCACTTACACTCCTCCGTTTTTGTAGAATATGCGCAACCTCTCTCTGCTCCTGCTTTTGCTACTGTTGGCTTGTGCCTGCGCCCGGGAAAAAAAAGACGGGGAACAGCTCACTCCGCTGGCCGAAGTGAACGGCGATGTGCTCACTCTGGAAGGCTTCCGGTCCACTTTCACGGACGAACAGTGGAACAAGCTCACGGCCGAGCAGAAGAAGCAGGAGATCGAAGACTGGGTGAACCTGACCCTGCTGGCCCAGGAAGCCGAGGCCCAGAAACTGAACGAGGAACGCGCCGTGCGCCAGCGCGTGGATTACGCCGCCAAAAAGATCAAGGCCAACGCCCTGATCTCCAAGCGCCTGGCCAGCACCGCCATCGGCGAGGAAGAACTTTTCAGCTACTACCGCATCCACCAGAGCGAGTTTCAGGGCAAACTGATGGAATATGACATCCAGCGGATCCTCTGCTCCGACGCGGCCAGCGCCGCCACCCTCCTGCAAAGGCTGGTAAAAGAAGGCTACGAATTCGATCTGGCTGTGGCCGAGCATTCTCAGGAAGTTCTGAAAAACAACCAGGGCAGGATGGGTTTTATAACCGCCACGGGCCCCGATTCGCTGTTCTGGCGTGCCGCGCACGAATTGCCTGCCAATACCCCCGGGATAGCCGTCATCAACGGCCGGTCCTACATCCTGCGCCATCTTCAGCAGCGCGAAGGCACTCAGGACGCCAATTTCGCCGAATATCAGGCCGAGATCCGCTCCATCCTGCTCAGGGAACGCAAACAGCAGGTTTATGATGAACTCATCCGGGAACTGAAGATGAAGACCCCGGAGATCTACTATTACTGACGGTGACCCTTTCAACAGCAACATTTACGCACCCCAACAAGGAATATTATGAAAAAGACTTTACTCACCCTGCTGGCGGCCTTGCTGCTGCTCAGCCTGTCCGCGGAGTTGGTTGACCGCATCGTCGCCAAGGTCGGCTCAGACATCGTGCTGACGAGCGACGTTTACAAGCTGATGTTTCAGATGCAGGCATCCGGTTACCCGGCGGCAGCGATCAATGAAGAGGCCGCCCTGCGCCAGATCGTTGAACAGAAGGTGATCTTCCAGAAAGCGGCGGAAATGGATCTCAAGATCGATGCCAACCGGGTGGAGAAATTAGCCAAGGATGAAATCAAAAATACCAAGAAAAAATACCCTTCCGAACAGGCTTTCGCGGCCGACCTCGCCCGCGAGAACCTCACCGAATCCGAACTTCTTGACCTCTATACCGACCAGATCCGGGAAAGCTACATGTCGCAGCAGCTGATCGATCTCTACGTGAAATCCAAGGTCCAGGTCACCGAAGAGGAAATGCGCGCCTTCTACATCACCAGCAAAGACAGCCTGGCTGTGAAACCCGTTACCTGGAAAACAGGCGTCATCGTTCACGAGATCAAGCCCAGTCAGGCTTCTGAAGATGCCAAACTGGCCGAGATCCGCGCCATTCAGGACCGCCTCAACCAGGGCGCGGATTTTGCCGCTCTGGCCACCGAAGTAAGCGATTGTCCCAGCAAAGACCAGGGCGGAGACCTCGGTTTCTTCAGTGCGGGAATGATGGTGAAACCTTTTGAAGAGGCCGCTTTCGCGCTCAACGTAGGCGAAGTTTCCTCCATCGTGCGCACAGAATTTGGCTATCATCTCATCAAGGTGGAGGAAAAACGCGCCAACGAGGTGCGGGCCCGGCACATCCTGAAGATCCTTGCTCCCACCGAGCAGGACACCCTGGACGCTTACCAGCTGATGGAAAGCGTGCGGGAGAGATACAACTCCGGAGCCGAAAGTTTTACCAACCTGGCCGCTCAATATTCCGACGAACAGGAATCATCCTCCAATGGCGGCATCCTGGGCGAACTGGCGCAGGATGAGTTTCCCGAACTTTATGCCCCGCAGATCATGGCGACTGCAGTGGGGCAGATGACTCCGGTGCTGGAAAACGAAGGCGTGCTGCTGCTTTTCGCCCGGCTGGAAGAGCTGCCCACCCGCGTCTTCAGCTACGAAGAGGTGAAACCCACCCTGGAAAACTATCTTAAACAAGAGGAATTCAACGCCGCGTACAACGAATGGATCAACGAGTTGATCGCCAAATCCTTCGTGCGGATAATCCCACGATGATTTTCCGACGCCTCAATCCGGTCACCTTGATCGCCTCTTTACTGGGCGTGGGTTTCATCCCCATCGCCCCCGGCACCTTTGGTACTTTGTTTGCCGCGGGAGTCTATCTGCTGCTGCCCGCCAGCCTGTTCAACGGACTGGGCTGGATGTGGCTGGGTGGAGCTTTGCTGCTGGTGTCGGGAGCGGCGGTTGGACTGAGCGGCCGGGCGGAAAAAAGCCTGGGTCACGACGCTCCGGCCATCGTAATCGACGAGTTTTGCGGCTATTTCGTGGCGGTGCTGCTGCTGCCCCATTCGTGGTTGGTGGCGCTTTACGCCTTTGTTATGTTTAGGGTTTTTGACATAGCCAAACCCTTTCCCATCAACGTTTCGCAGCGCCTGCCGGGCGGCTGGGGCGTCGTGATCGACGATCTCATCGCCGGGGTTTACGCGAACCTGGTTATCCAACTTATAAAAATACTCAAGCCAAGTTTCTTTGGCTTATAGGAGAACACAATGCTGTACACCATGCTTATGACCGGAACCGGCGGCGCCACAACCACCGGGCAAACCGGCAATCCGCTGATGTCCTTTTTACCCATCATCATCATGTTCGCCCTGCTCTATTTCCTGATGATCATGCCCCAGCAAAAGAAGCAGAAAGAACTGCAGAAGATGCTGGACAGCCTGCAGGTGAACGACAGGGTTATCACCACTTCCGGAATGTACGGCCGCGTCGCGACCATCAAACCGGACAAAAACACCGTCGTGATCGAGATCGACGAAACCAACCACGT
>CAZVXH010000098.1:0-7871 GCA_964631015.1 uncultured Candidatus Cloacimonadota bacterium
TCAGCAACGTCTATGCCCAGATCAACGTTACCATAGGCAACGGGACCACCACCAACACCACAACTGGTCCTCCCGCCCCTTATGGAACCTGGTACAGAAATTTCCGGCAGCAATTCCTCGTGCTTGCTTCGGAGATCGAAGACCAGGGCGGCGGCCCGGGAAACATCAATTCAGTGGCCTTCAACGTGGCCGCCCTGAATACCTGTTCCCCCATGCCGAACTACACGATCCGGCTGAAACACACCACCCAGACAGCTCTCACCACCACTTTCGAAGACGGGGCCTACCAAACCGTGTTCGTGCAGAACGATTTCCTGCCCGTGGTTGGCTGGAACACCCATACCTTCACGGCTCCCTTTGTCTGGGACGGCACTTCGAACATCCTGGTCGATGTCTACACCTCGCTGATCCCGGGTGATTATACCCAGAACGCTTCGACTTACTATTCGACCACCACGTTCAACAGCTCGCTGCGCTTCCAAAGCGACACCGCTGAAGCCAGCACAGCCACCACCGGCAGTGTCGCAATGAACCGCTCGAACATCAGGTTCAACATGCAGGCCCTGGTGGTAACCGTTCCGCCGAACCCGGCGCTGATCGTCTCTCCTCTGAACGGCGCTGTGAACGTGATGACTTCCGCGGCCCTCAACTGGGCCAGCGGCGGCGGCGCGCCCACGGGCTATAAGGTGCATTTCGGCACCACCAACCCGCCCCCCTTCATCCAAAACACCACCGATACCTCCTATGCCCCCACCCTGGCGATCAACACCACCTACTATTGGAAGATAATTCCTTTCAATGCCCTCGGTGACGCTGTGAACTGCCCGGTGTGGAGCTTTACCACAGGCGGCCCGGTGGTTACAATGACCAACGGAACCCAGTCGGTAACAGACGGCATGACTTATGCCTTCTACGATTCTGGCGGCCCCGACGGACAGTATCAGAACTCAGAGAACTACACCTTCACCTTCTCGGCTGCCAACCCCACCTCGATCATCCACGCGATGTTCACTTTCTTCAACACTGAGAGCGGCTGGGACTACCTGAAGATCTACAACGGCCCGGATACCTCCGCTCCCCAGATCGGACCGGCTGCCGGATATACCGGCACCACCCTGCCGGAAGAGATCATCGGCTCCAACGCCTTGACCTTCGTGTTCACCTCCGACGGCTCCGTGCAGCGTGACGGCTGGGCCGCCGCGGTGAGCGCCGTGAACCTGGCGCACGACCTTGGCGCGCAGAGCATCACCGGAAACACCACCCCCTCCGTGGGCTCACCCGCCACCTACAGTATCGCGATCAAGAACAACGGCGCGAACACCGAAGCCACCTACACCGTGAAGCTGATGGGCACCGGAAACGTGGAACTCGCTTCCATTCCCGGCACCTCCATCGCTCCTCAGCAGACCATCAACTTCGACCTCACTTGGACTCCCGCCGTCACCGGCGCCATGGAAGTTTGGGGCGAAGTGGTGTTGGCCAACGACGGCATCGCCACCAACAACCAGACCCCGCATCTGAACGTGGCCGTGCAGGCCGCGGGCGTTGTGGCGGTCACCATCGGCGATGGCAGCCAAACCGGCCTCCTCCCGCTGAACTTCTTCTGGAACAACAGCCTGTCCGAGACGGTCTATCCCGCCAACGAAATGAACATCGGCGGCCTGATCACAGGCATCCAGTACTACAACGACTTCACTCTGGCCGGCGGCCTGACGGACAAACCCACCAAGATCTGGATGGGCGAGATCGCCGATGCCGACCTCACAGCAGGATGGGTGCCCTCCACCAGCCTCACCTCCGTCTTTGACGGCCTGGTGGACTACCCCACGGGACAAAACGACATCAACATCACCCTGCAGACCCCGTACGTTTATGGCGGCGGCAACCTCGTGGTGATGGCGCAGCGTCCCATGGACACCGGCTGGTTCAGCGGAGTCAACTTCCGCACCCAGACCATCGGCACTTCCCGCACCCTGGCTGTCTATTCAGACGGCACCGCCTTCGATCCGGCCGCGCCCCCCGCCGGCACCGCCCCCACCGGTATGTTCCCCAAGACCACTTTCTTCCTGATCGTGGACGACATGGGAGCCCTTACCGGAACGGTCTTTGACGGCGCAACCCCTCTGCCCGGCGCGACGGTCTCCATCACCGGAACCCCTCTCACCACCACCACCGACGCCAACGGCGTTTACAACTTCCCCTACGTGATGATGGGTGCCCAAACCGTTGTGGCCACAAAACACGGCTACAACGAAGTTACCCACGCCGTCACCATCATCGAAGACCAAACCGTGACCCAGGACTTCGTGCTCACCCAGCTGCCCCAGGTCACCGTTACCGGACGCATCGTAGGCAGCGACCAGCCCACCGTGGGCCTGGCCGACGCCACCATCAACCTCACCGGTTACGATCCCTACCAGGCCACCACCAATGCCAGCGGCCAATTCACCATCACCGGCGTCTATGCCAGCCAAACTTACGAATACACAGCCCACGCCACGGGTTACCAGAACGCGACCGGCCAGGTCGTGGTCGGCACCACCAACGTGAACATGGACGACATCATCGTGAACGAACTGGCCTTCCCGCCCTATCAGGTGGTTGCCACTGAAGCCACCGACTATTCGAACGTGGCCCTCACCTGGATGGCTCCGGATCCCACCGCCGTGGGCGAATGGATCTACTACGACACCGGCGAAAACGTGGACAGCATCGGCCTCACCGCCGGCGGTGAATTCAGCGCCGCCATCCGCTTCCCGGCCTCCGCTCTCACCGACTATGCCGGCATGAGCCTCTACGCCATTTCCCTCTGGCCTGGCGATCCGGCCACCTACTCCCTGCGCGTCTGGACCGGTGGAACCCCCACCTCTCCCGGAACCCAGGTGGTTGACCAGCCCTTCACCGTACCCACCGCCGATGTGTTCCAGACCGTGCTGCTGGACAACCCCGTGGTTGTTTCCGGCACCGAGGAACTCTGGTTTGGCTACAACGTCACCCACACCGGGGGCATGTATCCCGCCGGCTGTGACGGCGGCCCTGCCCTGAACGGCTTCGGCAACATGATCTACAACGCCGGCGCCTGGTCCACCCTCTACGACCTGGCCCCGACCCTCAACTACAACTGGAACATCCGCGGCTACGTGGGCTTCTCGGCTCCCACCCGGGCTCCCGAAGTCACCCCGCTGGCCATGAAGACCGGTGCCTTTGGCGAAGCCAACGGTGGCGACCGCGTCATCGGCGGATACCGCGTCTACCGTCTGCTGGCGGCCAACCAGGGCAACGAAACCCTCTGGACTCCGCTCACCCCCGCCAACATCACCCCCACCAACTACACCGACAACGCCTGGGCCCCGCTGCCCTCCGGCGTTTACAAATATGCCGTCAAGGCTGTTTACACCAACAACGTGATGTCCCCCGCCGCCTTCTCCAATGAGATCCACAAAGGCATGATGGGCACCCTCACCGGAACCGTGACCGAATTCGGCACCAACGTTCCGATCGCCGGGGCCACCATCACCGCCGGCGACTACAGCGGCACCTCCGACGCCACCGGTAACTACTCCTTCGGCGTCTATCAGGGAACTTACACCGTCACCTGCGTGAAGACCGGCTACCAGGCTGGTTCCCAGGCCGGCGTGAGCATCACCGGGCTGCAAACCACCACCCAAAACTTCGTGCTTACCGAGATCACCCTGCCTCCGGGCGCAGTGCAGGCAGTCGAAGCCAGCCCCAGCCTGGTCAACGTGACCTGGATGGAGCCCGGCAGCGGCACCGACGTGTCGGAAGGTTTCGAAGGAACGGCCTTCCCGCCCACCGACTGGACCCAAACCATCACCAACACTGCCGCTGCCGGAACCACCGGCGTGTACCCCACCTGGTGCCAGATCGGCGACATTGCTCTGGACCCAGTGGTCTCACCGCACACCGGCGCCTTCCAGGCAGCCCTCTGGTGGGATTACGGTCATCAGGACGAATGGTTGATGACTCCCCAGTTCATCTGCCCTCCCGGCGCTGACCTCAGCTTCTGGAGCTATGTGTACCTGGGCAGCACCAACCTCGACCACTACAACGTCAAGGTTTCCACCAACAACGGCAGCGCCTGGACCACCCTCTGGGATGCCACCGCCCTCACCGGCGGCTGGAACTACTACGACACCCCCATCGCGGTCGATCTGGACAGCTATGCCGGCCAGGAGATCAAGCTTGCCTGGCAGGCTGTGGACGGCGACGGCCAGGGTCTCTGGTATGTCTGGTTCCTCGATGACATCGTGGTAGGCAATCCCACCACCACCCTGCGTTTCCCCGTTAGCACCCTCACCCGTGTGAGCGCTGCCGGAAACGACAAGCCCGTGGCTAACAATGGCATGGCCCAGTTGCCCGCAGCCCGTGAAATGATGCACAATTCCGGACTCAGCTCCGCGGCCCGCGTGGCCAACGAGACTGTGGTCCGCGACGACCGCGTCCTCAACGGCTACAAGGTCTGGCGCCTGCTTCAGGGCCAGGAAAACAACGAAACCGCCTGGATCCAGCTCACTCCGGACGTCATCACCGCCACCGCGTGGCAGGATAGCGGCTGGGGCAGCGTGCCCGACGGTAACTACAAGTGGGCCGTGAAAGCCATCTACACAGCTGGCGCCACCTCCACTCCCGCCTTCTCAAACGTAGTGCCGAAACAAACCCAGATCGGCACCATCGCCGGTATCGTCCGCAATCAGCAGAACGCCCCCATCATGGGCGCCACCGTGACCAACGGAACCGTTACCGCCACCACCAACGCCTCCGGCGCCTACAGCATGCAAGTTGTTGCTGGCACGCACACCGTGATCGCCAGCGCGGCGGGCTATGCCCCCGGCACCCAGAGCGGCGTGATCGTGGTTACCGGCCAAACCACCACTGTGAACTTCCAGCTCGCGCCGAGCCTGATCCTGCTTGAAGACGGTTTCGAAACCTACACCGACTTCGCGCTCACCTTCGCGCCCTGGACCACGGTGGACGTTGACCTCAGCACCACCTACACCATGACCGGCACCACCTGGCCGAACGCTGGAGCCGCGCAGGCCTTCATCATCTTCAACCCTGCCACCACCGTTCCGGCCATCACCACCTTCACCGCCCACGGCGGAACCAAGATGGCCGCCAGTATTGCCGCCACCACTCCTCCCAACAACGATTGGCTGATCACACCCGTACTGAACAACCCTGCCGAGATCAAGTTCTGGGCCCGGTCCCTGACCGACCAGTACGGCCTCGAAAGGTTCAAAGTCGGCGTTGGCACCAGCACCAACCCTGCCAACTTCACCATCATCAGCGGCACTAACTACGTCCAGGCCCCTGTGGACTGGACCGAGTACACCTACTCGCTGACCGGCTACACCGGACCCGTCTACGTGGGCATCCAGAGCGTCTCCAACGATGCTTGGATATTCTTCCTGGACGATGTGCGCGTTAGCGGCGGCACCGGCAGTGAAGATCCGGGCGTGCCTGTGGTGGCCACCGAGCTGCACGGCAACTTCCCGAACCCCTTCAATCCGGAAACCACCATCCGCTACAGCGTGAAGGAAGCCACTCCCGTAACCATCGAGATCTACAACGTCAAGGGTCAGCTGGTGAAGACCCTCGTGAACGAAACCAAGGCCAGCGGCAACTTCTCCGCCACCTGGAACGGACGCGACAACAACAACCAGGCTGTCTCCAGCGGCGTCTACTTCTACAAGATGTTCGCCGGCAAGTACAGCAGCACCAAAAAGATGATCCTGATGAAGTAATTCGTCAGATCGATAAGATCCCACCCCGGAACGGTTCGCCGTTCCGGGGTTTTTTACTGCTGGGAAAAGGGGATAAAGAGAAAAAGAGAAAAAGAGAAAAAGAGGCTCTCGTTCAAGTCACGTGGGTAGGGTTGGTCGAACCCCAGATTTGGGGTGGCAAAATCCGTTTGCCACAGTGAGCGGAACTCGCCTAAGCCATTTGCTGGCTCTGCCGAACAGATTTCGGCAGCCCACTTTATGATACATGATCAAGATTCCCTTAACCCCACCCACCAAGTTTGAAAGAGAGCCGAAATTGCGTGGCTACAACAATGTCCTGTTAGCCCCATACCAAGCACTCGCGTCCATCCCCCTCTCCTGCCTCACGCCTAATCCTCGTATCCAATGCGGGTATCAGGCGGGAGGCGTATCCGGGACTCGGAACAAGGCCTTAACGGCCGGACTGTATCGCTGCAATATCCCCGGGGTTGCCGGCTGTTCGATCAAGACAGTACCACCCACTCCATTTGAATTTGAGCCAAAAAAACGCTTTACAAATTCCTTGCTCCCGCGTTGATTGACACGTGGCGCTGAATATACCGTAAACGGCACCCAAGCCTGAAAACAACAGCGATTACGCGCGAAGGAGTTTGCCCATGCAACGCCTCCTTTTTATTTTGGCACTGGTCTCGCTCACAGTTTCCGTTCATGCCGCCAACCTGGCGCTGAACGGTGAGCCGAACCAGAGTACCCGGGAAAGGGATACCATCGCGGTGTCGATCGGAAGCGGGGAACGGCAGCTTACCCAGGTCGGCACTATCGCCGGGATCGTGCGCGATCTGTCCACCGCCCCTATCATGGGTGCCACTGTCTCCTGCGGGGATGTGATCGCCACCACCAACTCCGGCGGGGCTTACAGCCTGCTGGTGGAAAGCGGCACGCACAGCGTTACGGCCAGCCATCCAGATTATCTGCCGGTCACCCAGGATAATGTTACGGTGACAGCGGGGCAGATCACCACGCTGCACTTCCAACTGATGTTTGATTGGCTCACTGAAGGTTTCGAATCCTACGCCAACTTCGCGCTGGAGTTTGCCCCCTGGACCCTGGTGGACGTGGACCTGAGCCCAACCTACGGCATTTACGGGTTCACTTGGCCAAACGCCAACGCGGCAATGGCCTACATGATCTTCGTGCCCAGCGCCGCCACCCCGCCCGTCACCAACGCGGAACCCCACGGAGGCCTCAAGATGGCTGCCAGTTTTGCCAGCACCCCGCCTCCCAACAACGACTGGCTGATCACACCCTTGCTCAAGCGCCCCGCTGCGATCAGGTTTTGGGCCAGGAGCTACACCGCCATGTACGGCCTCGAAAGGTTCAAGGTTGGAGTGTCCATCACCGGAACCGACCCGGAGGACTTCACCATCATCAGCGGCGCCAACTATGTTGAAGCCCCGACCGAGTGGACTGAATACACCTACCATCTGTGGAACTACTACAACCAATTTGACATATATGTCGGCATCCAGTGCGTGTCCGACGACGCTTACATCTTCCTGGTGGATGATGTGCACGAGATCCCACCCAGCGGCGATGATGGAGATTCGGGCGTGCCCGCGGTGGCCACGGAGCTGCAGGGCAACTTTCCGAACCCCTTCAATTCGGCCACCACCATCCGCTACAGCTTGAAGGAAGCCACCCCCATCACCATCGCGATCTACAACCTGAAAGGCCAGTTGGTGAAGGCCCTCGTGAACGAAACCAAGGCCAGCGGCAACTTCACCGCCACCTGGACCGGACGCGACCACAACAACCAGGCTGTCTCCAGCGGTGTCTATTTCTGCAAGATGCGCGCCGGCACCTACAGCAGCACCAAAAAGATGATCCTGATGAAGTGATTCGTCAGATAGTTTAAATCCCAATCCCGGAGAGGTTTGCCGTTCCGGGTTTTTTATCCTAATGGGAAAAGGGGATAAGGAGAAAAAGAGGCTCTCGTTCAAATCAAGCGGGTCCGTCATTCCAGCGTAGGAGGCTGTGTGAAAACTCTTTTCAAAGTCCCGGAGGGACGCTATTTTATACAGATTCCACATTCATACGTCATATATAAGAACAAGCACATAGTTTCTT
>CAZVXH010000099.1:0-7834 GCA_964631015.1 uncultured Candidatus Cloacimonadota bacterium
GCCATCAGGAGTATAACTTGCTGTTACAGAAGTATTTTGAGACACGTTTGGAAATGATCGAAGCCAGTCTGAAACACTATGTGAGCCCCCAGACCGCGCCAGCCAAGGAACTCAAGCAGGCCACGCGTTACGCGATCTTCCCCGGTGGCAAACGCTGGCGTCCGCTGCTGCTGCTCTCGATGTATGAGATGCTGACCGGGATGAAGAAGAGCAAAGGCCTGGCGGAGGCTGTGAAAGCCGCGACAGCGCTGGAAATTGCCCACAGCGCGGCTTTGACGCATGACGATCTGCCCCTGCTGATGAACAAAACGGAGCGGCGCGCCGCCCCGGCGCTGCACATCAAATATGACAACACGGTGGGGATCCTGGCCGGAGACGCTCTTTACGCCCTCGCCTTCGAGGTTTTGGGCGAGGTCACCCCTCCCTCCAAAGCTTTGGCCTGCATCCGCATTCTCTCCACCAGCACCCGTTCCTACGGTCTGATCGGCGGTCAGGCGGTGGCGTTGGAAAGCAAACACCGGGTGATGAAACTGAACACTTTGCGCTATATCGACGCCAAAAAGATAGGCTCGCTGCTGCAGGCGGCGGCGGACATGGCCTGCGTGCTGGCCGGGGCGGAGGAAAACACGCGCCAGATCATGAGCAGCTACGCCCTCAATCTGGGCCTGGCCCACCAGATGATCGAAGACATCAACAAAGACTACAACCGCGGCAGCGAAGACCTGGATTTTGACGAGGAGTACATTCCCGTTTCCAAAAACAGCTACACCGGCTTTTTGGGCTTCGACAAGGCCCGCGTGGCGGTGGAAAAGCTGCTGGACGAAAGCGAGCGGATGATAAGCCCCTTCGAACACACGGACATTCTGGTGGAGTTTGTGCAAATGATCAAAGAGAATCTTCCCTGAGCGATGATTGACATTCATTGCCACCTTTTACCTCAAATCGACGACGGTTCAGACTCCGCGGAAAAATCGCTGGACCAGCTGCGGATCATGTCCGCGGGCGGGATCACCGACGCTTTTCTGACCTCCCACTACATGCCGGGGAACTATCAGTACCAGCGCTCCGATTATGACGCCAAACTGGCCCGGATGCAGGAACTGGCAGCCAGCGCCGGCCTGGGGATCAAGCTCCATCCCGGCTTTGAGATCTACCTCCATCCCTTCACACTCAAGGACATCGAACAGCATGACCTGAGGCTGGGGAATTCCCGCTACATCCTGGTGGAATCCGACCTCAACGGCCTGCCCACGGATTTTTACGAAAACCTCTACCCCCTGCTCCGTAAAGGCTACAAGCCCATTCTGGCTCACGCGGAACGCTATGTGAGCATCATGAAGAACGTGCACGACGCCAAAGACCTGATCCGGCGCGACATTTACATGCAGGTGAACGCCGGCAGCCTGCTGGGGCTGTACGGAGAAAAGGTGCGGCAGACGGCCTGGCTGCTGCTGCGCAACGGCTGGGCGCATTTTTTGGCCTCGGACGACCATGCCAAAGCGCCTTACGGCGCGTATTTCAAGGCCATCGAACTGCTCCAAACCGAATTGGACACGGATGTGGCCGATCTGCTCACCCGGGATTTTCCCGCCAAGATCCTCGCCGGCGAGAACGTCCCCTATAAATATGTGTATCTGCAGCCCAGCCACGCACCCCGCCAGCGCAAGAAAAAAAGCCTCTTCAGAAGGATTTTCGGATAGATGCCCAGGCTGCTGATCACCGGCGTTACCGGACTCATTGGCAGGGCGGTGCTGAACACCCTTCTGGCTGCCAAAACGGACTACCACATCACGGCGCTGATCCGTCCCGAAACAGTACCTGAGCGCTATGCCGCCTTCCGCACCGAACTGGAGATCGTGAAACTCGATCTGGCGGACACCCCCAAACTCACGGCCTGGCTGAAGGACAACGCCTTCGACGCGGTGCTGCACATCGGCGCGCTGCGGGGCGGACGCAAATTCAGCCGCCAGGAATATCTGCGGGCCAATTTCATCTGCACCCAGGCCCTGGCGGAACACTGCCTTGAGCACAACGCCAAATTCATGTTCTGCTCTTCGGTGGGAGTCTTCGGCGCCATTCCGGAGGAATTGCCGGCCAACAACCAGACAGAGCGGAATCCGGACAACTATTACCACTACACCAAGATCGAAAGCGAAAAGATGATCCAGCGGATGGTGACCAGAGGCCTCAAAGCCGCCATTCTGCGTCCTTCCGTTACTTACGGCACTCGCGACCGCGGCTTTCCCCACCAGATGGTGAAGCTGGTGCATACCAAGCGCTTTCCCCTCATCAATAAACGCGTCTGGCTGCATCTCTGCCATGTGGACACCATCTCCGGGGCTTTCGTTTGGCTGCTGCAAAATGATTACAGACCCGGCCTGGCGCTGAATGTGGCCGACCGCGAGCCGGTGCAGCTGCAGCAACTGGTGAATTTCATCTCCCGCGAGCTGCGGGGAGAAAATTACAACTCCATCCTCCAGCTGGACCGCGTTTTCTTTCGCTGGGGCGAGCGGGCGGCCAAGCTGCTCAAAAACGAGCTTTGGGTAAGCCGCTTTCAGCTGATCTCGCGCTCCTGGTTCTATCAGGTGGCCGATACCTACGAACTGATGGACCTCTCCCCCACCTTCACCATTCCGGGCATCCGGATCACCATAGCCGACTATCTGGGTAAATGATGGCCATCCCGATAATCAACGCCTGGGAAAAGTTCTTTGATAATCCCCACGAGGGTTTGGGCTCCTCCTACGAACGCGTCGTGCTGAATGACCTGCTGCTGTCCACCGCCGCCAAATATGAGGCCCAGAGCGTTTTAGAAAGCCCTTCCTTCGGCTTCACCGGGATCAGCGGGATCAACCTCATCGCCCTGGCCGACGCCGGTTTGGAAGTAACCCTGGAAGATAACAACCCCCACCGGCTGGAACTGATCCGCAACCTCTGGCGCACCTTGGACCGCTCTTTTTGCGCCCGGCACAATCCGGATTTCCGCCGTTTGGACTATCCCGACCAGTCCTTCGACCTCAGCTTTTCATTTTCCGCCCTCTGGTTCGTTCCGGAACTGAAGACCTTTCTGAGCGAACTGGCGCGCGTGACCTCCAAAGCCATCTTCATCAGCGTGCCCAACCGCACGGGCGTGGGCTACAAACTGCAGCTGCGCGATTACAGCGCCGACAAATATCCAGAACTCCGGCTGGGCCACATCGATCCGCCTTCCATCATCCGCGTGCTCAAGGACCTGGGTTGGAGGCTGGCTGAATCCGGTTGTTTCGATTGCCCGCCCTGGCCGGACATCGGCATGACCAAAGAGGAATTACTGGCCAGATGGCTGCCTCGGGGTCTATTGCCCAAAAAGCTGGCCCGGCCCAAGGAAAAAGACGGGGAAACCCTCAGCATCCTCAGCTACTATTTCGGCGACGATCCCGGTTTCGCCCAGCGGATGCGGGCTTACCAGTGGCTGGAAAATGCCGCGCCGGAATCCTTTAAACGCGTTTGGGCCCACCACTTCCGGATGGTCTTTGAACGCTGAGCCGAGCCGGATCTGATGTCCCGCAAGCGCCTGATCTTCCTGCTCGCCGGATTCCTTTTGGGCCTGGCGCTGGTCTTCCTCTGGCTGCGCAGCATCGACGTCAACGCCGTGCTGGCCAACATCCGCCGGGTGAAGCCAAACTTGGTGGCCTTCGCCGCCATCTCCTATCTGAGCGCCTACTTCATCCGCAGCTGGCGCTGGAATCTGCTGCTAAAAAAACAGGCCTCCATTTCGCTGGGCCGCACCTTCCTCTACAGCATGGGCGGAAACTGGGTCAACTACCTCATCCCCATCCGGGCCGGCGAGGTGGTGAAAGCCTGGTTCGTGAAACGCAATCACGGTGTGCCCCTGCTCAATGTGCTGCCCTCCATCTTCATCGACAAGACTTTCGACACCCTGGGCATCCTGTTCGTGCTGGTGATGGTGCCGCTGCTCAGGATCCGCGTTTCCGCCGGGCTGATGGCGCTGCTGGTTTTGCTGGGTCTTGTGTTTCTGGTCTCCCTGGGCGTTTTGCTGCTCGCGGTGTGGCGCAAGAACGGCGTGGTGAAGTTTCTGCGGGTTTTCTTCGCCTGGCTGCCCCAGCGCTGGCGCGACAAAATCTTCGGCTACATCGACGTCTTCATCCGCGGTCTGAACGTCTTTGAGCAGCATTGGACCCGCCTGCTGGTCGCGGTGCTGCTCACCGCCATCGGTGTGGGCCTCGACGGCCTCTATTTCCATCTGCTCTTCCGGGCTTTCGGAGTGGATTTTCCTTTTGTGTATGTGCTGTTCGGCTATACCCTGATCAACCTCTCCTACGCCCTGCCCCAGCCGCCGGCCCAACTGGGCAGCAACGAATGGATGATGATCATCATTTTCTCGGTGGGATTTGCATTGACAAAAGACAGCGCTTCGGCGATCATGGCTTTCGCGCACGTGTTAACGGCCATCCTCATCGGCGTGATCGGTTTTGCCGCCATCGCCGCGAGCGGACGCCAGGTGCTCAAAGCCATCATCCGGGGAGATAAAATATATGAACAGTGAAGCCATGATCGGCAAGATCGAAGAATTGAAAAGCGTCAAACAGGACCTGCTGACCCAGATCCGCAAGGTGATCGTGGGTCAGGACGCCGTGGTGGAAAAAGTGTTGCTGGGCCTCTTCGCCAACGGCCACATGCTCATCGAAGGTGTGCCCGGCCTGGCCAAAACCCTGCTCATCTCAACCATCGCCAAAGCCCTCAACCTCTCCTTTGGCCGCATCCAGTTCACTCCGGACCTGATGCCTTCGGACATCACCGGCTCGGACATCCTGGTTTCCCTCAGCGGCGGCGAGCGGCGGGAATTTCAGTACATCAAGGGCCCCGTCTTTGCCAACATCATCCTGGCCGACGAGATCAACCGCACCCCGCCCAAAACCCAGGCCGCGCTGCTGCAGGCAATGCAGGAATACCAGGTGAGCAGCGGCAATGTGACCCGTCCGCTGGACCTGCCCTTCATCGTGATGGCCACCCAAAACCCCATCGAGCAGGAAGGCACCTATCCCCTGCCGGAAGCCCAGCTCGACCGCTTCATGCTCTATATAAACATCGGTTATCCCTCTTATGAAGAGGAACTCGCCATCGTGCAAACCACCACCGGAGGCCCGGCCGAAGAGCCCCAACCCCTGCTTTCCGCGGACCGGATCATCGCCTTCCAGACAGCCATCCGCGCCATGCCCCTCAGCGCCCACGTGCTGGAATATGCCGTGAAACTGGCCCGCCTCACCCGCCCCGGAAATCCCGATCTCGATCCCGGCATCGCCAAATGGATCAACTGGGGCGCCGGACCCCGCGCCAGCCAGTATCTGGTGCTGGGCGCGAAAGCCAGGGCCGCGCTGGACGGACGCCTCACCCCCTCGGAAGAGGATGTGAAAGCAGTGGCGCTGCCCGTGCTCTGCCACAGGGTGCTGATCTCCTTTGCCGCCGAGGCCGAGGGCATGACTTCCGCCGACATCATCCGCCAACTGCTCAAATGATGCAGGAAATGCCTGCTTCTCAGGTATATACATTGGCAGCCTTACCGGTTGCCGCACATCCATCAAGGAGTGACAGATGAAACACACTCTGCTGCTGATTTTGGCCCTGACCGTCTGCGTTGGCGCGGCTGCCGTCGACTTCCGCATCCCGCAGCTGCTGGTCCACAGCAGAACGCCCCAGCCCTATAACATCGATTTTCAGGAAGATCAGGTGATCCTCCGCAACCAGAATTACGTCTGGATCCAGTCCATCTTCAATCCCTGGTCGCCGCGCCTCGAGGCCGTTTTCCGTTCCCAATACATCATCGAGGATGTGAACATGCTGGGCGACAACCAGCTCTACATCTGCAGCCAGGATCCCGCCAACCTCGTTTCCACCGTGGACACCCTCTCCTACCCCGGCACCATCTATTTCACCACCACCGTGCCCGGAAACAAGATCACCCGTGAAGGCTCGATGCTTTATGTGGCCGACCGCTTCAAGGGCATCGACATCATCGACATCGGCCGCGGCGGCATGCGCGAACTCAAAAGCACTTTTTCCGAAAAGTGGGGCATCCGCGATTTCATCGCCGAGTATCCCTATCTCTGGGCTTTGAACGATTTCGGCCTGGTCACAGTTGATATTTCCAACCTCCAGTTCCCCATCAGCATGGGGATCAATTACGAGATCACCGACGCCACCGTGATGGCCAAAAACGGCGATATCATCTGGCTGGGAGCGGGCAAAAAACTTCTCGCCATCAACGCCGCGGACATGAACCACCCCCGCCTGATCTTTCAGACCCGTCTCTCCAACGACATCCGTGACCTCGAGTTGAAGGACGATCTGCTCTATCTTGCCCTCGGCCAGGGTGGGCTCAAGATCCTCGACGTCACCAATCCCCTCCGTGTGGAAGACCTCAGAACCATCACCCACCCCGCCATCGAGATGTTTGATGTGGCGCTGGGCGGCGATCTCATATTCCTCGCCCTGGGCAACGACGGCTGGATGATCTACCAATACAGATAAATACAAGGGAGCTTGCGTGCGTGCCGCGGATCTCCGTCTGTTGAGCCTGCTGCTTGCGGTTGTTTTGGCCTTCGCCGCCGCCTGCAAGGATAAGGATCAAGCTCCCCCACCCCGGGATAGCCTGCCCCGCAACGAACAACAGGCCAAGCCCCCCGCCCCCGCTCTTTCCGAGCTCGAGGCAGCGGTCCGACTCTATACCAGTTCCTCTTCGCCCCAAGACCATGACAAGGCAGTGAAAGTTTTCTACAAATACGCCTATGGCAACGATCCTGAAGGCCAGTACTATCTGGGCCTGGCCCGCTGGGATGGCAAAGGTTCGGAGCAGAGCGACCTCGAAGCCTACGTCTGGTGGACCATCGCCGCCCGGCAGCACCATCTGGAAGCCATGAACCGGATCGATGACGCCGAAACGCTTTTCGACCGTGCTGAACTGGATGAGATCACCAACCGCGCCAACGACTGGGCCGAGAAGGTCCTCGCCACTCCTGAACTTCAGCAAAACTAACTTTCCGCCCGCCCCTAACCTGTGTCATTCCGGAACGCAGTGACGGAATCCAGGCCTGGCGGGAATAGCCTAACCCAGACCCAGACCAAAGCGGGTTCGACGCCGACGCAGTGTGCATCGACATCCTCCCAGGGCATTACCCCGAAGGGCTGGATTCCGGGCGCGACTGCGTCGTCCCGGAATGACGGAGCGGCTGAACCATCAGCTGATACAGCCCGGGACGGCGTTACACTCACCACCACTCCCCCCTCCCCAATTCGTGCCATTTGTGTAATTCGTGGACAAACAACTCTGTCCCTCTGTTTTTATTAACATTTCGTGTAAATCGTGGACACCCCCCTTTTGTTACCTATTTATGTAGAGGGCCCCAAACTTGCCTCCCGATAACAACTCATCCACAACCCATTAACAACCCAACAAACCATTGGGATGTTAACGGGAGGCAGACAAGAGGCTGATAAGCAAGCTGTAAGCTGGAAAAAACAATCAAAAAGACAGAGACACAGAGATAAAAGTTGGCGGGCAGCCTGGAGTCCTGCGAGGCACGAGCATGGACTACAGAGGGAGAAACGTGAGACCTTACGCGTGAGGCGTGAAAAGGTAAACAGGTGAAAGAGCGTATCCTGGCTGGAGTCGATGCTCATGCTTCGCTCGGCCCAGCGGAGCGGGTTTAGCTTTCCGCTTTGTCGTCGAGTTCCAGCCAGCGGTCCAGTTTTTCCTGATGGAGGGCGTTCAGGCTCTGCAGTTCGGCGCTGATGCGGGCGTAATCGAGGTGGGAGAGCTGTTCGCCGGGTGAATTGA
>CAZVXH010000100.1:0-7163 GCA_964631015.1 uncultured Candidatus Cloacimonadota bacterium
AAGCCCACGACAACGGCAACCGCTACATCCTCTGCCCCTACACCAAGCTCTATTTTGACGCCCGTAACAGCGAATACGACAACATCGGCACCGCACAGACCATCACTTTGGGCGATGTCCTCGGTTTCAAGCCCAGCGAATACACATTTCAGCATAAAAACCTCCTGCTGGGGGCCCAGGCCAACGTCTGGACCGAACATCTGGCCAATAAAGCCGATCTGAAGGAAAAACTCGCTTACCGGCTCCGTCCCCTGGCGGAGGTCCTCTGGAACGGAGACTACCAAGCTGACATTACGGATTTTCAAGACATCTGGAGTGATCTGAACTTCTCGCTATGAGACGCCATCCTCGCAATCCGCTGCTTACCAGGCGGGACATCGTTTCCAGCCATCCCGCCCTGCGCGACGTTTCCTCCGTTTTCAACCCTGGCGGCACTTGGTTCCAGGGCCAAATCCTCCTGCTGCTGCGGGTGCAGAACCGCGCCCGTGAGACTTTGTTGGTGAAAGCCTGGTCCGAAAACGGGGTGGATTTCCGGGTGGAAAGCGAGCCGCTGCCGCTGCTGGGCCTGGAACGCTGCCCCCAGAGGGTTTTTCACGTCTACGATCCCCGTATCACCCGGCTGGACGGGCTTTACCACGTGATCTGCGCCATGGATACCGATCAGGGCTGCTTCCTGGGTTGGTTCACCACGCCGGATTTCGGCGCCCTGGATTTCCGCGGCCTGGTTTCAACTGCCGACACCCGCAACGGCGTCCTCTTTCCGGAGAAGATCGACGGTCGCTATCTGAGGTTTGAGCGCCCCAACACCCTGCGGATGGCTGATGGAGTGAAAACAGGCTCGCTGATAGTCTGTTCCTCGTCGGACGATCTGCTGAACTGGTCTGATGCCAGGGAGGTGTTTTCCGGCCGGCCCCACTCCTGGGATGAACTGATCGGTTCAGGCCCGCCGCCGCTGAAAACCGAACAGGGCTGGCTGCACATCCACCACGGCGTGGCCACCCACTTCGGATCCGCGAACATTTATCAGGCAGGCGTATCACTGCATGATCTCGCCCGCCCCTGGCTAACCCTCGCGAGGGGAAAATACAACCTTTTGGAACCCCGGGAAATGTATGAAATCTGCGGCCAGGTGCCCAACGTGGTTTTTCCCACCGCGGCCCTGCCGCTGCATACCGACAGCCGCGGTTTTGTGCCCCTCAACGCGGAAATATTGGTCTACTACGGCGCCGCGGACACCTGCGTCTGCCTCGCCACCACCACCGCTGAAAAATTTCTGGAGGCCGTCCATGCGCCCTAAAACCCTTGTTGCAGTGCTGCTAACGCTCTGCGGAACCCTGCTCGCCGAAACTTTCCCCGTTCCGGCCCTGCCCTTCGAACCGCTTTCCTATCCCTGTTTTCCAGCCGCTGAAGCGCCGCGCGTCGATGGCCGGATCGACGAATCCGCCTGGTCTGTTGCTCCCTGGAGCGCCAGCTTCACCGATATCGAGGGCAGCCTCAAACCCTCGCCCCACCTGGATACCAGGGTGAAAATGCTCTGGGACGGCGCGGGCCTCTACCTCGCCGCCCGGCTGGAGGAACCAAACCTCTGGGCCACCCTCACCGAGCACGACGCCGTGATCTTTTGGGACAACGATTTTGAGGTTTTCCTCGATCCGAACGGTGACACCCACCACTATTTCGAGCTGGAACTCAACGCCCTGAACACGCTCTGGGACCTCTTTCTGGTGATGCCCTACCGCGACGAACACAGTTCCCTCAACGGTTGGGAAGCCTCGGGAGTTAAAACCGCGGTCAGCCTCGAAGGCACTCTGAACGATCCGTCGGATGTAGACACGGCTTGGTGCGTGGAGATGTTTGTGCCTTGGCAGGCTCTGGCCGAAATGGCCGGAACTCCCTGTCCGCCTAAGACTGGTGACTATTGGAGGATCAATTTCTCCCGGGTGCAGTGGACCACCGAGGTGGCGGAGGGCGGCTACCGCAAAGTGGCCTCGGTTCCAGAATACAACTGGGTTTGGAGCCCTCAGGGCCTGGTCAATATGCACTATCCGGAACGCTGGGGCGTGGTCTGGTTTCTTGATTCCCCCAGCTCCGACGGAGTTTGGGAACCAACCCTGCCCGAGGTCCTGCCCGCGGAGGAATATCTGCGCCAGGTCTATTATGCCCAAAAACAATACCGGCTGGACCACGGCAGCTATTCCATCTCCTCTTCCGAACTGGGACTCGCGCCCTTCCATCACAAGGGCAGGATCTTCCTTCCCCGGCTGGAAGCCACCTCCCGCTCCTTTTGCGCCACTTTGGAGACTGAGGATCTTCCCACCCTGATCATCGGCGAATCCGGACGCCTCATCCGCCTTCCGCCTCGGTGATCATTACGGGATAAATACGGGATCAATACGGATTTCATCCGTATTGATCCCGTATTTATCCCGTATTGTAAACGGGAGCCAAGCGGAAAAAAGCCCCCATAGAGTATCAAGTAAATCTGCAAATTGTTTCACTTTTCCTGTTCTGCCGATATGTATCAAGCATAAGCAGGGACCCCAGCCGATTAAATTGTTGACAAAACTCAACACCGTCAATTCTGGGTCACATCCTGCCGCCATTCCGGAATCGCCGGCAAACGCGGAACGGAGATAATTTTCAAGGACAGACATGAAACAGGAATATATACGCAACTTCTGCATCGTGGCGCACATCGACCACGGGAAATCCACCCTCGCGGACCGCTTTCTGGAAAGCACCCACGTGGTGGGTAAGGTGGACATGGCCCAGATGCTGGACACCATGGACCTCGAGCGCGAAAAAGGCATCACCATCAAGAGCCACGCGGTGCGCATGATCCATAAATTTCAAGGCCAGGACTACGTTCTGAACCTGATCGACACGCCCGGGCACGTGGATTTTTCTTACGAGGTCTCGCGCGCGCTGGCCTCCTGCGAAGGCGCCATCCTGCTGGTGGACGCCTCCCAGGGCATCGAGGCCCAGACGATGAGCAACCTCTATCTGGCGCTGGACAATGATCTGGAGATATTGCCGGCGCTGAACAAGATCGACCTGCCCAAGGCTGATATCGAAGGCACGGAACATGATCTCTGCGAGATCATGGGCTGTTTGCCGGAGGATATTCTGCGGGTGAGCGCCAAAGCCGGCACCGGGATCACCGAGCTGCTGGACGCTGTCTGCTCCAGGCTCCCGGCCCCCAAGGGAGATCCGGAGGCCCCGCCCAAAGCCCTGATCTTCGATTCCTACTTCGACATGTATCGCGGCGTGGTGGTGCTGGTGCGCCTGTTCGACGGTTCGCTGACCAAGGGCGACAAGATCAAGCTCTTCGCCACCGAGCGCGAATACGAGATCGAGGAACTCGGCCATCTGGGGCTGAAATTCGCCCCCCAGCAGCAACTGCTTAGCGGCGAGGCCGGCTATGTGATCGCCAACATCAAAGAGGTGGCGGACGCCCGTGTGGGCGACACCCTCACCCTGGCCAAAGGCGGATGTGAAGAGAGTTTGCCGGGTTTCATGGAGCCCAAGCCCATGGTCTATTCCGGCATTTTCCCCATCAACGGTGAGGACTATGAAAACCTGGTGGAAGCCATCGCCAAACTCAAGCTCAACGATGCCTCCCTGATCTATGAAAAGGAAAACTCCAGCGCTCTCGGCTACGGCTTCCGCTGCGGGTTTCTGGGGATGCTGCACCTGGAGATCGTGAAGGAGCGCCTGCTGCGGGAGTACAACATCCCCATTATCGCCACCACGCCCAGTGTGCGCTTTCTGATCACCCTCAAAACCGGCGCGGAGATCGAGGTGAACAATCCCATCGATTTTCCGGACCCAAACTATATCGAAAGCATCATGGAACCCTTCATGGATACCGAGATCATCGTTCCCACCGACTTCATCGGCAACATCATGAAGCTGGCCCAGGAACGCCGCGGCATCCAAAAAAACATCCAGTACATCGACGAAAAGCGCGTGGCCCTGCACTATGAGATGCCCCTGATCGAGATCATCTTCGATTTTTACGACAAGCTGAAAACCGTCAGCCGCGGCTATGCTTCGCTGGATTACGCCTTCAAGGATTTCCGCCCCTCCCGCGTGGTGAAGGTGGACATCCTCATCAATGGCGAAAAGGTGGACGCCATGAGCTTCATCTGCCACCAGGACAAGGCCCACAACTGGGGAAAAAGCGTTACCGACACCCTCCAGGAGGTGATCCCGCGCCATCTCTTCAAGATCGCCCTCCAAGCCGCCATCGGAGGCAACATCATCGCGCGCAGCACCATCAATCCCATGCGCAAGGATGTGCTGGCCAAATGCTACGGCGGCGACATCTCGCGCAAGCGCAAACTGCTGGAAAAACAGAAGGAAGGCAAAAAAAAAATGAAGGAGATCGGCTCCGTGACCGTGCCGCAGGAAGCCTTCCTGGCCGTGCTGAAGGCGGACCGCGATTAGCTTTCAGGCCATGAAACGCGTCCTGCTGGCCACAATTCTGCTGCTAGCCTGGGTTTTGGTTCCGGCCATGAGCGTGGGCAAGATCAGCTTCACCGCCAATTTTGAGCTCGATGAAACCGCGCTGCTGCGCGCTTCCGGACTGGTTACCGGCAGCGAATATGAACCCGCGGACGTCACTGCCGCCATCGGCGCCATGCGCGCCTGGCTGCAAAGCTCCGACCATCCCTTTGTCCGGATCGCCAATCCGGAACTGATCCCCCTCTCCGAAAGCAGCCTGGAACTGGCATTCAAGCTCACGGAGGTGTTGCCGGCGGCCGACTGCGTGCTGCGCTTCCGCGGCCTGCGCTATTTCTCCGAAGGCAAGCTGCGCGAGCTGCTGCTGCTTTCCGAAGACGCCAACGTGGGGCTCTCCGCGCTGTCCGGACTCATGGACCGGATCCTGGACGAATATCACCGCCGCGGCTACCTCTTTGCCGCTGTGCAGCTGGATTCCCTCACTCTGGGGCCAAGCCTCACCGCCCACCTCGGGATCGACGAGGGCAAGCCGCTCAAGCCGGAAAAATACTACTTTCAGGGCAATAAATACACCCGCGACCAAACCCTCATCAAGCTGGCCGGTTTTACCGCCGGTCAGGTGGTGACGCCCCAGGCCATCCGCGCCGCTGAGGACAACATTCTGGGGAAAAGCTACATCGAGGCCTGCCTGATCGAGCCGGTGGATCCCGCCAGCCTGCTGATCAAGATCGAGGAAGGCAACATGACCTCGCTGGAAGGCGTGCTGGGCTTCACCCGCGTGGGCGAGAAAAGCGAGTTCACCGGATTTTTGAACCTCGGTTTCCTCAACCTCTGGGGCAGCGACCGCTCTCTGGCCCTAAACTGGAGAAAATTGCCGCTCGCGAGCCTGCTGAGCTTTTCCTACCACGAATCCGGACCGAACAGCTTTCCCCTCTCAGGCGATCTCAGCCTGTCCCGCTCTGAGGAGACGGAAAGATGGATCAAATCAGCCGTCAGCGCCGACATCTATTCCTATTACGACGTCCACCGCTACGGCTTCGAACTCGCCGCGGAAAGCGTCAACTACTATGTTCCCGCCGGCAGGGACAGCCTGCTGGTGGAAACCGCCTCCTCCCGCGGCATCGGCGCTTTCTGGCGCCTGGACAGCCGCGACCGCGCTTTCAACCCCTCCAAGGGAATGCAGACCAATATCACCTACCGCCTGCGCCTAACGGCACAGCGCGGCTGGAACAACTCCCTGGAGGCCGATCACACCCAATACATCGGCCTGGCGCCACGCTGGACCTGTGCCCTGGGCGCGCATCTGCGCAGCCTGGCCGACACCAGTTCCGTGGCTTATGAAGTTTACCGCATGGGCGGTTACAACTCGCTGCGGGGTTACCGCGAAGACGAATTCAGCAGCTGGCGCCTCGGCTGGGCCAAGCTCGAACTCCGCTATCTGATCAGTCCTCAGGCCAGGGTCTATCTCTTTTACGACCATGGTCTGCTGGCGCGGGATAAAAACAGTCTGCGCGCCAATTTGCTGGCCCCCGGCCTCGGCCTCAAACTGCGTACCCGGCTGGGCGTTCTGAGCATCGAATACGCCCTCGGTTTCCGGGAAAACGGCTTCGCGGATTTCTCGGCGGGCATGGTTCACGCCGGCCTCGATGCCAGCTTCTGAAAAAAATAGCTTGCCAAAAAAAGCGGCTCCTGTAATGTGGTCACAATTAACCAAGTACATAGACGTGTCTAAGGACTGTGTGAGGGATTGCTAAAGGCTTCACGGCGCTTCAGCCCCCTCAGCAAAAAGCCCGGTACGGCTTTAAAATGCCAAGCAAATCAACAAAAAAACAAAACCAAAAAAATACGATTTCACTGAATGGAGGAATCAAAATGAAAAAACTTACTCTTATTGCTCTCATCGCAATGATGCTCATCGGCATGCTGGCCTTCGCGGCTTGCAACACCAAAGAAGCCGAAGAAACAATCGACGAAACCACCGAAGCCGTTATTGACAGCGTACCTACTACTGTTGACTCCGTGGTTACCCAGGCTGGCGAAGCCGTCGAAGGCGCTGCCAAAGCCACCACCGAAGCGGCCAAAGACGTCGTCGGTAAGTAACAATAATCTACTAAAAACAATTTAGTAGCGCAGTCCTTAAAAAACGGGTGTCCATTAGGATGCCCGTTTTTTATCTTAACCGCCAATAAGCAAAATGGGAGGAACAATGCAGAAGATCATCAGCCTTGTCCTGTTGGCCACCCTGCTCATCGGAGTCCTGGTCCTCGCGGCCTGTCGGGCTCCGCAACCGGATAGCGAAAACACCCCGGAAACCGAAGTCCGGTCATCCGGTTCCGATCAACCCGCGTCGGACACAGAACTTATAAGCACAGAACAAGATACGACCACCATTCCTCAGAATAAAAACTGATCTGAAGGGAATCCAGCCCCAAACAATGTTACCGGCACCGTGATGCCGGTTTTTTTTGTGTACGCGTTTTATAGTGGCCAATTTGCTCCGACTTTGAGGATGTCTTCAAAGCCTCTCTTTCAAACTCGGTGGGTGGGGTTAAGGGCATCTTGATCACGTACCCTAAAGTGGGCTGCCGAAATCTGTTCGGCAGAGACAGCATACTGGCTAAAGCGAGCTCCGCTCTCTGTGGCAAACGGATTTTGCCACCCCAAATCTGTGGTTAGACCAGTCCTACCCACTCGATTTG
>CAZVXH010000101.1:0-7097 GCA_964631015.1 uncultured Candidatus Cloacimonadota bacterium
TCGGTGCCCAGCAGGATCCCGTCGGTGGCGGTTTTGGCCTCCAGCTGGGCTTTGCGATAGTTGAACTTCGCTTTCTGGAGGTTGGCGTAATTGCCCAGTTGGGGCAGCAAAGGGATGGAGGCGTTGAGGATGATCTGGTTGGAATTTTCAAACTTATAGCGGTCGAGCCCGTTCTCGGAAAACTCGCTGCTGCCGATCAGCATCACCGTGGGCAGAAAGGATCCCTTGCTGAGTTCGTAGCCGCGCCGCGACAGCTCCACGCTGTTTTCCAGCACGCGCAGCGAAGTGCTGTTGGCCCGGCCCGCGGCGAGGGCGGCGGCGGTGAGGTTTGCGGTGGAGGGGGTGTCGTAGGCGTCGAGGCTGAGGATCATGGGATCGTTGTCGCTGTCCGGCAGTTCCCTGGCGGTGGGCAGATACTCCAGGTTCAGAAAGTTGCGCAGGTTAAGCTGGGAAAGCTGCAGAGCGGTGCGGGATTGCAGCAGCGACACGTCTTTGGAGGCCAGCTGGCTCTTGAAGCGCAGGTAATCCGCGGTGGAGATCAGGCCGTTGTCGTATTTGAGCTGCGCGATCTGCAGATTCAGTTCGGCCGACTGGCGGTCCATGTTCGAGATCTTTTGCAGGTCCTGGGTTTGCAGCAGAGTCAGAAAGAGGTTGTTCACCTCGGTGAGGGTGGCCAGCTTTTGCGCTTCCAGCCCCGTTTCGGTGATCTCCTGCGAGAGTTTTGAGATCTGGTATCCCTGCCAGATCTTGCCGCCCAAAAAGAGCGGCTGGGAAAGCGAAAAGCCGAAGCTGCGGATGTCGTGGTTCAGGGTGATGGGCACACCGCCCATGTAAGCGGTGGTGGCGGGATCCATGTAGAGCCAGGTGCCGTCCAGGCTCACGGTGGGCAGGAAATTGCTCAAAGCGGCTTTGGTGCTCCACTTGGAGGCCTCAACCTCAGCAAGTTTGGCCTGGTAGCTGTTGTTGTTTTGCAAAGCCAGTTCCCGCGCTTCCTCCAGGCTGAGCTGGCCCGCGCTTTGCGCTCCCAAAACCGCGGCCGCGAGCAGGACCGATATGATGATAAAGCGTTTCAAATCACACTCCTTAAACTGTGAAAAAATCGTGGCTGGAGTCCTCAAGAACGTCACTCAGAAGCTCCTTGAGGGTTTGCTGCTCCACGCGGTGGTGGCGGAGCCCCAGGTTCAGGATATGGTTGTGCACAAAAGGCAGACTGATGTCCTTGAACAATTCCTGGTAGTTGCTGTCCTGGGCCCGCATTTTCTTGCTCTTCAGGTTGGCCAGCCGGGTCTGGATCGCTTCGGCCAAAAACTCCCGGGTCACGCTCTGCCAGGCGAAGGACAGGGTGAGCCACCAATCCTGGGAGTTGGTCTTGGCGGAGCCCAGATTCTGGCGCACCATCTCGGCCAGGAATTTCCGGCCCTTGGCATTGATGTGGAACACGGTGCGGGGCGGATTGTTGCCTTCCGTGACCTGCTCGCCGTGGATGTGCTGGGAGGCATCCAACTCCTGCAGGGCTTTATAGATCGAAGGCAGCTTGATCCCGGCCCAGATAGGCAGGCCGAAACTCTCGGTTACGTGCCCGATCTGATACCCATACATGGGCGCCCGGTTCAGAAAACCCAACACCACCAGTTTTGGCTTGGACATTGGCTTACTCCTTTCTGTACTATTATCTTGCTAACTATTATACGATATAATAGTCAATATATTAATACCGCCGGGTTTGGCAAGTATTATTTTTCCGGTGCGCGCCAAACCCCGATAAAAGCCGCTTGACAGAAAGCCGCCCCAGCCAAAGCTGGCCTCAATCCATATCCAAGGACGTGATGATGAACAAACGACCTTCCTGGCAGCAGTATTTCATGCAGATGGCGGTTCTGGCCTCCTCGCGCAGCACCTGTCTGCGCCGGCAGGTGGGAGCTGTTTTGGTGAGGGACAACCAGATCCTCTCCACCGGTTACAACGGCAGCCCCAAAGGTGTGCGGCACTGCTCCGAAACCGGCTGCCTGCGCGCCCAGAACAACGTTCCCTCCGGCCAGCAGCACGAGCTTTGCCGGGGGCTCCACGCGGAACAGAACGCCATCATCCAGGCCGGTCTTAACGGCTCCAGCGCCCGCGGATCAACGCTTTACTGCACCCACCAGCCCTGCGGAATCTGCGCCAAGATGATCATTAATGCCGAGATCCGCACCGTCTATATCTGTGACAAATATCCCGACGAGCTGGCGGAACAGCTACTGGCCGAGGCGGGGGTGGAACTGATCCATTACGACATGGCCACCGGGAAGATGAAAAGGTTGCTTTGATCTGATGTTTAAGCGCTTTAGCACCCGCGATCTGATCGTCATCGCCGTCCTGGCCGGGATCGGGCTGGCCATTAAACCCATAGTTTCGCCGCTTTCGAAAATGATCACCATGCCCCTGATGGTGCCCGGCGGATCTTTCACCGGCGGACTGTACATGCTCTGGCTGGCTTTGGCGGTGCTGATCGTCCGCAAACCAGGCACCGGCTTCATTTTCGGTCTCCTGCAGGCTTTGGTGACCCTGGTGATCGGCATGAGGGGCAATCAGGGCCTGCTCACCCTGCTCAGCTACACTTTGCCGGGTATCCTCGCCGACCTCATTCAACCTCTGGTGAAAGATCCAGCCAAGCTTTGGCCGCATTTGGCGATCTGCGCCACGGCCAACATCGCCGGCGCGATGGTGGTGGCCATCCTGCTGTTCGGCCATCCCTGGCCTTTGCTGCTCATCATTCTGGGCATGTCATTGCTTTCCGGCCTCATCGGCGGCTGGATCTCCAAAAGCATCTATAAACAACTAAACTACTACGAGTTGATAGAATGAAAGAACTACTTGTGACCATCCTCCTGATCTCGTCCGCCCTTCTGAGCGCCATCACCATCACCGACGCCCAGGGCCAAACCCGGGAATTCAAATACGCGGAACTCTCCTCCCTGGCACCCTGGGAAGAGTTCCAAACCATCCGCTCCAAAGACGGAGAAACCAAAACCGACACCTGGCAGGGCGTGAGGTTCGATCACTGGCTTCAAACCCTGGCACCCACACCCTTCAGGGTCATCCGCTTCGAATCGGACGACCGCTACATGGTGAGCCTCAGCAAGGCGGAATTTGACACTTTGGCCTGTTGGCTGGTTTTCGCCCAGAATGGCAAAACCTTCCCCGACGAGGTCATGCGCATCATCTTTCCCGCTCTGCGCGACATGAAATGGGTGCGGGGCCTGAACCGGGTGGTGCTGGAGGACTTCGATCCCCTGCAAATGCCCAAGCTGTTTGAGTTTCTGGATGAACGGCTGGGCTCCGCCACTCTCGTTGAAGATCCCGCGCCGTTTGTGAACATCAACGCTTATTACTTTGCCGATCTGCTGCCTTTTTCAGCCAGGGAAGACACTTTGGGCGCAATACTTTACAGCGCCGACGGCATGAAGCTGGTTTTGGAGTACCCCCGCCATCTGCAAGGCGCGGTCCTCGAACCAACCGACGACGGGTTCAACCTCAAAAGCCCCGTCATCCCCGGCGGCATGTGGCTGAAAAACATCGTTTACATCCAGCTGGGCGATTTCGCGCTCATCCATCCGGGCAACCTCGACGCCCTCATCGCCCTCAACCGGGTGCTGGACTGGAAGCTTGGCCCGGACGTGTATTTCATTGTCCAGAAAGAAGCTGGGTCCGAGAAAATCACCCTCAACGACATTCTTGCCCAGCCTGGATTACTGGATGGCGCGCTCTCGTTTGAACTCGTTCCCTGAACTGGATGCTGCAAGTTGAAGGGCTGAGCCTCCGCTATCCCCGGCAGGATCGGCCTCTGTTGCAGGATCTCAGCTTCAGCCTCGGCCCGGGCGAACTGTTGTGGCTGAAGGGTCCCAACGGCAGCGGCAAGACCAGCCTGCTCAACGCGCTTAGCGGCATCATTCCCCAGCGGATCAAGGCGGAGCTGACCGGCTCGGTAACTCTCTCCGGCACAGACCTCTGCGCTCTGCCTCTCAACGAGAAATTCCGCCATCTGGCCTATCAGATGAGCGATCCCGACCATCAGATATTCTTTCCCCGGATCGAAAAAGAGCTGTCCTTCGCCCTGGAAAACGGCGGTCTTCCGGCTGTTCAGATGCGGCAGCGGATCGTCAGGGCCCAGGCGGATTTTGGCCTGAATGAATTTGGCCAGGTGGAGCCCGGACAGCTTTCCCGGGGCCAGAAAAAACTGCTGGTTTTGGCCACCTGCGCGGCTCTGGATCCGCCTCTGTATCTGCTGGACGAACCCACCTCCGCTCTCAGCGACGCGGCTCTGGAACGTTTGCTCGCCTGGCTGCGGGAGGCCCTCGCCGCGGGCCGGAGTGTTGTGGTGGCCGAGCACGACCCCATCGTGTCCGATCTTGCCGCCGTGACGCTGGATTTCAGCAAATGAGCGCTCCGCTCTTTCTACTGCACGCTCTGGATTTCGCCTATCCGGACCAGCCACTGCTGCTGAACCAGCTTTCCCTCACCATCGCCCCCGGGGACAAGATCCTGCTCACGGGCGCCAACGGCAGCGGAAAAAGCACGCTGCTGGACCTGTTGGCCGGGATGCTCAAACCCCGTTCCGGAACCCTCCTCCTGAGCGGCAAGGCCCCGTCGGAGAAAGCTCCGGAGGCATTCAGGGACCTGGTGTTCTGCCGCCAGAAAGCGGCTGAAGACCTGTTCGGACTGGTCCCGCGTCACGATCTGGAAGCCTGGCAACTGGCCTGGCCGCAGCGCTGCTCGGAAACCGCGGTACAAAAGCTTGGCGATCCGCTGCTGGACAAGCTCGACACCCCGTACAGCCGTCTGTCCGCCGGCGAACTGCGCGCCTTCACTTTGCTCTGGCTGCCTCTGTTACAGGACAAATTCTGGCTGCTCGACGAACCCACCGCGGGGCTGGATGCCAGCCGGCAACAGCGGTTCATTGATCTCTGTGCCTCCAAACCGGATTCCGGTTATCTGATCGTGAGCCACTCCGCTGCACACCCAGCCAGACTGTTCACCCGGGTGCTGAGTTTGGAAAACGGCGCTCTGAAGGAACGGGGATGAGCGGTCCGCATCCGTTGCTGGTGATCCTGGCTGCGCTGTGGTTCAGTTCTCTGGCCATTTTCCTCCCCGATCCCCTCTGGCTTTCAGTGCTGCTGCTGCTTTGTCTGCTCTTCCGGGGACTGTTGGTGGGTTTTGAACTCAAACTCTGGGCCCGGCAACTGCTCAAATTTGTGCCGCTGATCACGGTGATCCTGTTTTTCCAGATCATCTTTACAGACCCGAATGTTGTCTTGAACGGCGGACACTGGCTCGATCTCAGCGGACCCGGCTTCAGAGCTGGCGTGAACATTTCCCTGCGCTTGCTGATCGTGTTTTTCAGCGCGCAGGTGCTCGTCCGGCTCAGTTACGAGGATTTTGACCTCGTCTTTCGCGCTCTGCGCCTGCCCGAGGAACTCTGTTTCATGGTTTTCTACGTGATCCACCTCATCCCCGCGGCGGCCGAACTGATCAAACGCAACCTGCGTTTGCTCCGCATGCGGGGTATTGATCTAAACAAACTGCGCTGGCAGGCCAAACTTCAGCTCTACCAGCGGATCTCGCTTACTGTGATCGCCGGACTGCTCTCCGGAAGCGACATTCAGGCCACCGCGCTGGATCTGCGCGGCTTTCGCAGTTCCGGACCACGCAGCCAACTTTACACCCGGTCGTATGGTCTTGTCGACCTCGCTCTTATTGTGGTGCTGTTCGGAGTTACATCTCTCATCATCATAACGGTTTAAGCGCGTTTCCAAAACGCAGGTTACACTCACAATTTACCAATAACACTTGCTTTCCCCTTTTTGACGGGACCGGTTCCCAAGTTGTTACCCACTATACATGGGGGGTTGCGTCAATTTCTTAATGAGGAACTGGGACATCTCTTTCAGGCCCCGCCCTAATTACACAACCCATTCACATCCCCTTAACAACCCGTTAACTTCCCGTCTGAGAGGCGGGATGTCAACGGGAGGCGGGTAATACAGATTCCATCTTGACATATCATATATGCGGATTATCTTATCTTCAAAATCATACCAATGGAGGTAAAGATGCCACGCACCAAAGATCAGTCACTACAGGAAGTTTTCTTGAAAGCGGAAAAAGCGTTATCGGAGGTCAAAGATAGCCGACTGGTAACCAGATTACTGGCAATCAGGGGGTACGAAAAACACAAGGCAAAAGATCTTGCTGAGATCTTCAACACCCAAACCAGGACAATTTACAAATGGGTCGAATTGTTCAAGTTGCATGGTGTAGAAGGACTAAAGGACAAGCCTAAAGGTCATCCGCACCCTATCCTTAACCAGGAACATCATGAGCAGATAGCAAGTTGGCTTGAAGCGGGGAAAACTCCAGACGGTAAGGAGATAAACTGGACATTAAACAGCCTGTGTCTCTACATTAAGAAAGAGTTTGGCCTGGAAATCAAGAAATCCGCTTTATCCAACACTCTCAAGAAATTGCGATACAGTGTCAGAAAACCCCGTCCTACTCATGCCAATAGCTCTGAAGACCAGAGGTCTGACTTTAAAAAAAACTCTAGACCGAATCAAGGAAAAAGGTGACAATTGCCGCAAGTCAATCTATTTCTTTGACGAAGCGAGATTTGGCCTTCAGTCTTCTCTTTGCCGCATCTGGGCAAAGAAAGGATCAAAATGCACCGTGAAAGTCAGGCAAAGCTATCAAAACTTCTATATCTATTCTGCAGTTGCACCCACAACAGGTGAGCAGTTCAGCTTGCTTCTTCCATTCGTCAACACTGAGATGATGCAGATATATCTGGATGAATTTAGCGCATCTCTGGGTGACGAAAAATCAATCCTGATAATGGATCAAGCTGGGTGGCACAAATCAAAAGCGTTGAACATACCCGCAAACATTGATATTTGGTTTTTGCCACCCTACTCGCCAGAGTTGAATCCTGTGGAGAGACTTTGGAAGTTTATCAAATTCAACACGCTACATAATCGGCTTTATGACTCATTAAGCCAGTTGGAAAAAGTTAGGCTCATGTTCAATTAGAGTGGGTAAGCCCATCCATGAGGTAACCACAGCGC
>CAZVXH010000102.1:0-7042 GCA_964631015.1 uncultured Candidatus Cloacimonadota bacterium
CGGTCGGGATGTAGCGCAGTCCGGTTAGCGCGCTCGGTTCGGGACCGAGAAGTCGGAGGTTCAAATCCTCTCATCCCGACCATTGTTTTATCTGCCGAAGGAAACATGCCCGAAGAAAAAATCAAGCTAAAATATTATCTCAAGCTCCTTTATCCCTTTGTAAAAAAGGATATGGGGCTTCTGCTCTTCGGACTTGTGGCCATGCTGTGCACCTCAGCGCTGCAGCTGGTCTATCCCCTCATCCTGGCCGAGATCATCGACAAAAGCATCCCCAACGCCGACGTGGCGTCGATGTATCGCTTCGGCGGATTCTTTGTGGCGGCGGTGATCGTGGCGGGCGTGCTCTCCTATCTGCAGATCGTGCTGCTATCCAGGCTGGGCGTGAAGATCATCACTCAGTTCAAGTCCCAGGTATTCCGCCATTTGCTCACTTTGCCGGTGGAGTGGTTCAACCGGCAGCAGGTGGGGGAACTTATCGCCAGGGTGGAATCGGACGCGGAGCGCGTTAAAGCGCTGTTTTCCGAGCTTTCGATCCGCATCATCGGCAACCTGATCTTCTTCGTCGGGGTCTTTGTGGTGATGTTCCTGCGTGACTGGCATGTGGCGATCTACGTGCTGCCGATGATGGCGGTGGCCATCGTGGGCTACTATTTCCTGATCCAGTATCTGGCCAAATTCTACCGCAAGATCCGCGAAAAGAACGCGCTGGTGACCGCCAAGATCACCGATTACGTGCAGGGCATGCCCATCATCCAGGCGCTGAACCGCCAGCAGAAGGTTTACAACGACCTCAAGGCCGCCTCGGACGACAAATACAAGCTGGAAACGCGCACCTCCTTCACCGAATACGGCTCGCAGAGCGTGTTCATGCTGGTTTTCGAGGTGCTGTTGCTGGTGGTGATCATCAAGCTCACCGCGCCCCGGATCATCGCCGGGGTGGTTACCTTGGGCACGTTGATCGTGTTTGTGGACTACATCTTCCGGATGATCTGGCCGCTGATGCAGATCTCGGAAAACGTGATGCAGATCCAGCGGGCCTTCGTATCCCTGAAACGCATATTGGAGCTCACGGAACTGCAATCCGAGGAAGAGCTGTTCACCGGAACCAAGCTGCCCTCTTTCGAGCATGAGATCAGCTTCGACCATGTCTGGTTCGCCTACCAGAACGAGGAGTGGATCCTCAAAGACGTTTCCTTCACCATCCCCAAAGGGCAAAAGATCGCGCTGGTGGGGGCTTCCGGCAGCGGCAAAACCACCACGGTGAGCCTGCTCTGCGGCTTCTATCCCGTGAACAAGGGCCGCATCCTGATCGACGGCGTACCCCTGGCCGAGATCGAATTCCGCGCCTGGCGCCGCAAAATAGGCTTGATCCTGCAGGATATTTTCCTCTTCCCGGGCAGCATCCTGGAAAACGTGAGGGTCTACAACGACGCCGTTTCCGAAGCGAAAGTGCGCGAAGCCATCAACATCGTGCAGCTGGACGAATTTATCCGCGGCCAAAACCTCGGCCTGGATTCCGAGCTGGCGGAGCGCGGCCAGAACGTTTCCCAGGGCGAGAAACAGTTGATCAGCTTTGCCCGGGCCCTCGCTTTTGAAGCGGAACTGATCATCATGGACGAGGCCACCGCCTCCATCGATCCGCAAACCGAAGCCAAGATCCAACGCAGCATGGAGACCGTTTTTTCGAACAAAACCGCTGTGGTGGTGGCCCATCGCCTCACCTCGGTGCTGGACGCCGATGAGATCCTCTTTTTTGACAACGGCGAGATCATCCACCGCGGCAAACACCAGCAGCTGATGCAAAGCTCGAAGGAATACCGCAAACTGGTGGAACTGCAGTTCATCGGCACGGAGGGCGTCAGTGAATAAGCATCTGCGCTGGATCGGGCGGAACTGGATGACCCAGAAATGGTTCCTGCTGATCATGCTGGTGTTCACGCTGGGCAGTTCCGCGGTCGCCATCGCGCATCCAATCGTGTTTGGCCGGCTGATCGACCTGCTGAAGAACATCCTGTCCACGCCGGACAAGTATCCGGACCCGATGAAGGAAGTGGACCGCATCATCTGGATCCTGCTGGGGCTGGGCGTGGCGCAGTTCTTCACCGGTTTCTACGCCGCGTTCCGGGGTTGGGTGAACATCCGCTTTGAAAACATGCTGCGCATGTTCTATTTCAAGTATATCCTGGGCAAGGATTTCCGCTTTTTCCAGAAATTCCGCACCGGCGACGTGGTTACGCGGCTCACCGATGACCTCAGCGATTTCCCCAAGATCAGCTGGTTTATGTGTTCCGGCATCTTCCGGGCAGTGAATTCCTTTTCGCTGATCATATTCTCGCTGGTGGTGATGATCAGCATCAGCCCCAAACTGACTCTGCTATCGATCGCGCCGCTGCCGCTGATGATGGTGGTGTTCTACTTCACGGCGGACAAGTTGTACCGCAATTTCGAGCTCAACCAGCAGGCGATCAGCGATATCAACAGTCAGCTGGAGATGAGTTTTTCCGGCATCCGCATCGTGAAAGCCTTTGTGAGCGAGGAAAAATACAACCGCTTTTTTGACCTCGCCCTGGCCCGGCGCTTTAAAACCGAGATGGGCGTGGTGAAGCTAAACGCCGTGCTGAGCCTCATCTACCAGTACATCGACTACTTCGCTCAGATCGGCGTGATCATCTTTGGCGGCTACATGGCCGTGAAAGGCCGGATCAGCGTGGGCACCTTTTTTATGTTTTACACCTACCTCAGCATGATGATCTATCCGCTGCTGGACCTGCCGCAGCTCTTCGTGAGCGGCAAACAGGCCTTCGTGAACATCGACCGTCTGGAAGAGATGAAAGATTTCCCCAGCTTCAACGACGGCTGGAAAGGCAGCGCCAGCCCGGCTGAGATCAACGAGCTGCGCTTCGAAGGCGTAACCTGCGGCTATCCGGAAAAAGAGCTTCCCGCGATCCGGGATTGCAGTTTTGACCTGAAAAATGGGGAACGCCTGCTTATCCTGGGCGCCACCGGCGCGGGGAAGACCACGGTGGCCAATCTGGTGCTGGGGCTGCTGCGCCCGGATGCCGGCAGGATCACGATCAACGGCATTCCCATCGAAAACATCGACCTAACCGCGCTGAGAGACCTGATCGCCTACGTGCCGCAGGATCCGCTGCTCTTTACCGGAACGGTGAAGGAAAACGTGCTCTTCGCGGTGGACAGCTCTTCCGAAGAGGAATACCGCACCGCGGTGAGGGCCTCGCAACTGGAAGAGGAGATCGCCGAATTTCCAGACCGGGACGCAACTCGCGTGGGTAGCCGCGGTCTGGGCGTTTCCGGCGGACAGAAACAGCGCATCACCATCGCCCGGGCGCTGATCAAAAAGCCCCAACTGCTCATCCTGGATGATATCACCGCCTCGCTCGACGCCGAGAACGAGGAAAAACTCTGGCAGGACATCAACCTCCACTATCCCGGCATTTCCGCCATCGTGATCTCGCACCGGCTGTCCACATTGCACTACGTGGACCGCGTGCTGTATATCGATTCGCAGGGGCGAGCGCATCAGGGCAGCCACGACGAACTGGTCTTCAACAACCAGGAATACCACGACTTCCTCCACGAACACCTAAAGTAGGTTGTTTACTCGTTGATTGGTTTACACAGACTTGCTTTGGTAAAACCCTGAAATTAACCTTGTGGGATAACCCTGATATACAATCTAATGTGAAAGACGGAAGGCGGTGGCTTCAGCCACCTTTTTTTTGGCATCAGTAAAAAAAGCGAAACGATCTCCGGCGGTTTCAACCGCCGGTTGGTTTACCTTCACCTGGGCAGGCTGATCCCTCCTCCGGTGGCTGAAGCCGACCGGACATCGTCTTTATCACGCGCAGATGTTTCGGGGCACGGTGGCTGAAGCCACCGCCTTCCGTCTTTGAGCTCGGTTCACACCCTCCCCATGTTCTATCGCTCTGGCTATGTTCGGCACCCTCGCCATGTTCGCCGCTTTGGCTATGTTCGGCACCATCGCCATGTTCTGTCGCCCCTGCCATGTTCTGCCGCCTCTGCGAGGCTTTGATGGGGGGCGTTTTCGAGGGGCTTACGCGCCCTCGCTCTCGTTCTGTCGCCCTCCGGGTTTCTGGCTGGGTGAGCGCTCGTACCCACTCAATTTCATAAAAATAATTCCACAGGAAAAATGAAAGGCGCCGCGACACTGTGCCTCGGCGCTTTCTTATAGACTGGAGTATGAATGCTTACTTCGCCAGTACCATTTTCCGCATCACTGTCTGTCCGGCAGAGACCAGGCGGCAGTAGTAGATGCCGCTGGCCACGGGCTGGCCCTGATCGTCGCGGCCGTTCCAGACCACGCTGTGATCGCCCGCGGGCAGGATCCGCGAGACCAGGCTTTTCACCTTTTGGCCTTTGAGGTTGTACACGGCCAGATGCGTTTCTCCGCCGGCCGGGAGGCTGAAGCTGAGGGTGGTTTCCGGGTTGAAGGGATTGGGATAGTTCTGGCTGAGCGCCGGAGCGTCCAGCGCGGGCGTCTGCGGATCGGAGCTGTCCACGCCGCCGCTGTTCACCCGGGTGGCGTAGATGGAGTTCACGAAGTATTCGCTGTCCAGGATGCCCGCTCGGGCGTCATCCCAGCAGACCAACGCAGAATTGCCGATCACGGCGGCCCGCACGTGTTCCTGTTCCAGCCAGGCGCCGCAGAGGACCTCCGGTCCAGCGCCCAGAGCTTCGCCCTGAGCGTTGATGTGGCGGATGAATACGTCCCGGTATCCGTACTGGTCGTTGGGGAGTGTACTCCAAATAGAGGCCAGGTTGCCGTTGGCGAAGCGGACCAAAGTGGCGTCGTAAGCGTTGTGCAAACCGGTGGCGATGAGCCAGCCTCCGTCTCCGTAAAGCAGGCTGCCGTCGCCGGCCAGCTTTTGCAGGCGCAGGTCCTGGTCGGGATCCCATTGTGAGGAATAGAGCAGGGTGATGGCGTCGTCCGCGGCCACCAGGCCCTGGATACCGCCAAAGGGGAGCTGGATGCCGGCTTCGGACCAGAGTTTGGTTCCGGCGGGGGAGATCCTTTGGGCTTTGACAGTGATGTCGAGATAGATCACGGGGAAAGCCACCAGATCATCTCCCAGCAAGGCCAAAGAGGGGTTATAGCGGTCGATAACGGCATTTCCACTCACCACCGCGATCCCCTCTGCCGGCCAGCCGGGGGCGGGATCGCCGTTGGGGTCGATCCTCAGCACTCTGGCGCTGTGCAAATCTGTGTTGTAATCGGTGGTGTTGAAGATCACATAGCGGTCTTTCAGGCCGCCCAGGCCCAGGGCAAATTCCTGGGGCGGGGTATAGAGGACTTTTCCGGAAGGACCCCATTGGGTCTGGCCGCCGGAGACCTTTTGCCCCATCAGATGATACTGGGGATAGCTGCCAGCAGTCCAGGCCACGTAAATGTCATTGCTGCTGTTGCTAATCTGGGGGTATTGGATACCCGGATCGTTTGAGATCTGCAGGCCCAGGTCGGGATACATGAGGTTTCCAGCGGAATCTATCCTCTGCAGTTGCAGCGGCAGCCAACCGCTGCCGGAACTGGCTTCATAGAGAACAGCCACGCTGTTGTCCGGCATGGCAAGGGCTTTGATATTAGTGACATGCAATCCCATCGGAGGGCAGAGCGGCCGGCCTCCCTCTTCCAGCAGGGGATTCATATTTGTATCGCAGATCTGGTAATATAACTCATAATAGCCGTTGCGGAGGTCTGACCACAAGACCAGATACCTGTCCTGCAGGGCGATCACTTCCGACATGTCGGCCAGGCCGCCCAAGCGGGTTACCTGCGCTTCGCCGCCGAGGTCCTGGAAGGCGGCGCCGCCGGTGCTAAGCACCTGCAGCCGCAGGGCCTCGCTCGCCTCGCGCCGGTCCGCCCAAAGAAATATGCCCCGGTCCGCGAAAGCCAGTGCCACAGGGCCGCCGCGCATGAAGTCGCCAGCGTTGATGGCGATGCCGCCCTCGTCCCAGGGAACAGCGCCGGTCGGAGACAGGAACTGGGCTTTGAGGGTGTGGGGCAATTCGCCGGAAAGCGATTCGTACCAGCTGAGCCAGGCCGCGCCAGTGTCAGTAACGGAGAGATCAAGTCCCATGTAGAGCCAGTTGGTGGAAACACCGCTGGCGATCTGCACGCCGCTGGGGCCCCAAAGTGAAGCAAAGTTTGAATCTAAACGGATGGCGCGCAATTCCCTGTTATCGCCATTGGTTTGCACTTCCCAGGCGAAGATGAGGCCGCCGTCGGCAAGAGGTGCCAGGCGGGGCGGGTTGAAATCGGCATAACCGATCTGGAGGTTGATCTGCACAGCCGCGGGCAGGAGCAGCTCGCCCTGGTTGTTCATCCGCTGCAGGATGAGGGTGCCGCTGTGGTAGTTGTAGAGCAGGTAATCGCCAGTGGCGTCCGGCAGGATGGAGAACTGGCCGCCAGGAAACGCGTTGGCAGGAAGCATGGGGTTGTTGCCGATCACCGTGCCCTGCGGGGACCAGCGGGTGAGGGTGTTGGTGCCCTGATAGGGGGTGACGTCGATGATGATGCCACCCTCGCCATCGCTGACAGCGCCATCGAGGCTGAGAAACTGGGGATGGCTGGCCAGGGTGAGCCCGCCGCTGGGCCATAGCTGATTGCCAAAGCTGTCCACATTTTGGCCGATCACCGCGTAGCCGTTTGAAGAATGGGGGTAGAGCGCGTAAACGCCACCCAGGGCATTGGGCACTAGGCAGGCGTCGGCCAGATAGGCCTGGCCGCTGCGGATGCGCACCCCGCTTTCACCCCAGAGCCGCTGGCCGTTGGAACTGAATTTTTGCAGCCAAATGCCGTCCTCGTAGCCGAACCCGGATTGCTGGTAGAGCAGCACGAAATTGTTGTCTGAAGTTGGCACGCAAGCCACGGCTTCCTGCACTCCTGGCTCGCCGGCGATGATCCGCGGCTGGGGCCACTGGGGCAGGCCGGAGGGATCATACTTCTGTGCGTAGATGTCGGTGTCGCCGGCATCGGTGTCTTCCCAGAGGGCGATCACGCAAT
>CAZVXH010000103.1:0-6725 GCA_964631015.1 uncultured Candidatus Cloacimonadota bacterium
TTGCCTGCTTTGAAGACAGGAACTTTACGGGCTGGGATCTTGAGGGGTTTCTTGGTCTTGGGGTTGACGCCATTGCGAGCTTTGCGATGGGCAACACTGAAGGAACCAAAGCCGACAAGAGAGACTTTCTCGTCTTTCTTGAGAGCTTGCATTACACCCTCTAACATTGCGTTAAGCGCGATGCCGGCTGTTTTCTGCGAAATTCCGGCGGTCCCTGCGATCTTTTTGATTAAATCATCTCTGCTCATTTTACCTCCTTGGGGTTGTATTTAAAGAGTGAGATAATACGGTGCTATTAAAAACGGGGTCTGGAAATTCTGTCAACAAAAAAATGATGCTATTGCAGCACTTTAGCACTTTGGGGTAACGCAAAACCGTGGTTCTGATTTTGTAACTGCTTGTAGTTCAATCACTAAAGTGCCCATAACAGGGAGGAAAATTTTTTTTGAAAAAAGCTCTGATTTCCGCCTCCAAGCTTTTTACATTGACAAAAAACGACCCCTGTGACATTGTCTTTTCAACAGCAAAATAGCTGGAGGAATCATGAAAAAATATTCATACCTACTTGCGCTGCTGCTGACAGTCCTTTTGGCTCTGTCCGCCTGCAGCGGGAACAAAAAGATCCAAGAACCGGAGGTCCCGCCTCTCACGCCGCTCGAGCTGGCCAAAGCCGCCGAGGACTCCGCGCGTGTATATGTGGAGGAAGGCAGCTTCGCCCAGGCGCTTGTCTACTACAACCAGGCCAAGGATTTCTACCTGCTGGCCTTGCCCGAAGCCGCGCCCACGGATTCGGTGGACGTGAACATCGAACTCATCCAGACCAACATCGCTTTCACCCACCAGAACCTGGCCCAGGAAAGTGACAAGTTCGAGCAGTACGATGACGCCATCATGGAGTTCGAGAGTGCCGCCAACATCTACAAAAGCCTGGTGCCGCTCACCATGACCGCCACCGCGCGGGACGGCATCGTGGCCGGCCTCTACCGCAACATGGCCTTCACCGCCCAGAAAGCCAAACAGTTCGAACGCGCCCTGGGTTTTTACGACAACGTGCTCCAATCCGAGCCCGGCAACGCCGACGTGCTGATGTCCAAGTACAGCATCCTCAAAAATGACATCGGCGACCAGGTTCGCGCCTACCAGGTGCTGAAAGACTACGCCGCCGTCTCACAGGACGTGAACGCGTATCTGGTGCTGGCCTCCGCCTACCGGGATGAAGGCGACAACAACACCGCGGCCGTTTATTACGACCAAGCCCTGGCCTTGGGCCAAAACCCGATGGTGTACACCACCGTGGCTGATTTCTACCGCGGGATCAAGAACTACAAGAAGTCCAACGATTTGCTGGTCAAGCTGGTCGCGGCCTCCACGGACAACGCTTCCACCGCTTTGGCCTACCGCATCATGGCCGACAACTACGACAAACTGAACAACGCCGCCAAGAAGATCGAGTTCTACGACAAATCGCTGAGCCTGGAACCCAACGCCGATGTGGCACTGACCCTGGCCAACCACTGGAACAAGCAGAAAAACTGGGCCAAGGTGATAACCTATGCCACCAAGGTGATAAACATCGATTCTTCCAAGGCCGCGGCCTACCTCCTGCGCGGCAACGCCTATTACATGCAGAAGAAATTCGACTCCGCCAAGGCTGACCTGCAAAGGATCCAGAACGATCCGAACTACGGCCCCAGCGCCGCCACCATACTCAAGAGCATCAAATAAGCAAACTATGTTTCGGCAGTCAACCGTGCGCGCTCACGGTTGACTGTTGTTTTCTGAGGTGACCCCCGATGCAGAAGAAGATCAAATCCGACGGTTCGGTGAAAGCGCTCTACGGCGTAAGCACCGAAACCAGGATCAAGCGGCCGCTGATCGGCAGCAAGGTCCCGGCCGGTTTTCCCTCTCCCGCCACCGATTACCTCGAAGGCCTGCTGGACCTGAATGAGTATCTGATCAAGCATCCGGCTGCCACCTTCTTTGCCCGGGTGGATGGCGATTCGATGATCGGCTGCGGGATCTTTCCGGATGACATCGTGATCGTGGACAGAGCTCTGGAGGCCCAAAACAACTCGGTGGTGCTGGCCCGCTACGACGGGGAATTCGCGATCAAGAAGCTGCGCATCGAAAACGGAGTGTATTTTTTGGTATCCGAGAACGAAGCCTATCCGGCGATCCAGATCAACGAGGAACTGGATTTCGTGGTCTGGGGCGTTGTCACCACCGTCATTCATAAAGTTTAACGCGTGCGCCTTTCCTTCCTTGCCGCGGTCCTGATCCTGTTCACGATCTCCTTTTCACCGCTGGCAGCGCAGTCTCTGGTGCTGGAGCAAACCCTGCCCCTGCTGCCGGACCAGCTCAGCTATCAGATCGCCCCCAGCCCCATCATCACAGGCTCGGAATCCGTTTTCGCGGACACCCTGCTGCTGATCAGCGGTCTGGATTACGGGATCGACCATCGCGCTGGTACACTTACCCTGCTGCGTTTTCCGGAGGCGGAATATCTGCGGATCAGCTGCCTGCTGGTGCCGCCGGAACTGGCCCGTCCCCGCTGGCTCTACCGGGAATTGGAGCCCTCCGACAGCCTCTTCCAGAGCGTGGCGCCCCGGCCGCGCAACTGGCTGCCGGACGACGGCAAACTGCTCATCTCCGGCGCCAAGACCTTTGCCATCACCTTTTCCGACGAAGACGCCTTCGACCTGAAACAATCGCTATTCGTGAATTTGAATGGTGAACTTTCCCGCAACGTGAACATTGCCGCCCAGCTTTCCGACAGCCAGTCCAAACTCACTCCGGAAGGCGATTCCAAGGAACTCAGCAGCCTGGACAAGGTGTTCATCCGCGTTTACGGCCGGCAGTACGAGATCGCGATGGGCGACCTCGACTGGGAATTCACCAACACCCGCTACATCAACTACCGCACCAGCATCGAAGGCCTGAACGCCTGGTACCGCGACCGCCACTTCGCCCAGGCCGGCTTCACCGCCGCCTCGGGTAAACCGGCCAGCCAGGCCATCACCGTGATCGACGGCAAACAGGGCCCCTATTACCTCAATCCCACCGGCTGGCAGAGTTCGTATCTGATTACCGCCGGCAGCGAACAGATCTTCCGCAACGGGATCCTGCTGGAGCGCGGAACGGACTACTACATCGACTACTCCGAAGGTTCGGTGATGTTTCGCGGCCTGGTGGTCTCCAGCGATCAGATCAACGCCTGGTTTCAATACGCGGACGAATATTACAAGCAATCCACCCTCTTCAATTCCTCCCGGATCCAGATCCTGCCCGGCCTGGCGCTCTCGCATCACTTCATCCGTCAGACCGATGCCAAGGACACACCGCTGCTCTACGCTTTCAGCCCCGCGGACCTCGACTCGCTGAACGCGGCGGGAGACCGCCTGGCCTGGGGAAACGGCATCGCGCAGGTGGCTCCCGGCCTCGGCAGCTACGTGCTGCGGCTCACCGGTGACGGCGTTCCCTATTATGAATATGCCGCGGGTGACACCACCGCCGCTTACAACCTCACTTTCAGCTATGTGGGCCTGGGGAGCGGCGATTACGAGGAGTTTTCCAGCGGAAAATACCGCTACGTGGGCGCCGGCCAGGGTTCCTGGCTGCCTCAGAAACGGCTGGTCCCGGCAGTGCTGCGCAACAACGCGGACCTTGCCCTGAACTACGAATCCAAGGCTCTGGAACTCGGCGTGGAGGGCATCTACACCACCAACGACAAGAACACCTTTTCCACCGTGGATGACGAGGACAACCGCGGCGGACTGCTGAGCGCCTGGGGCCGGCTCAAAACCGGGGAGGAAGCCCGGGAGAGCTGGATAGGCCTGGATTTTGAACAGCGCTGGGCGAACAGTTTCCTCTTCAGCCAGCAATCCGGCTATGCCGAGGAATACGATCTCGCGCTGCTGGCCCCCTCCGATTCGCTGGCCCAGTGGCGTCTCGATCTCACTTTGGGGTCACGGGCCTGGGATGCCTGGAAACCCCAGCTGACAGCGCGGTTCAGGAACATCCCCGGCCTCTACAGCCAGAAAGCGTTGCGCCTGCTTTCCCAAAGCGCCGGCAGAGGCGCGCTTCCCTCTCTGGATCTGCGTTCCACTCTCTCCTGGCAGGATTTTGCCGCTGGTGATGGTTCCAGCCTGATGCAGTATCACGATCTGCGTGGCAGTTGGGACTTCAGCTGGCTCAAAGCCAAACTGCTGGCCACATACAACAGCCTCGAGCATTCCGCGGCCACGCCTCTGGAGCCGGACAGCCGCTATTACCGCGTGAATCCCCAGCTCACTTTAGCGTCTGGTAAAACCAGCCTCTTCCAGCTCAGCTTCATCCAGGACAACAGCTTCCGTAAAGACCCGGACTGGGTCAGCTCCTCCAGCTCGCAAACCTACGCCCTCAAACACAGCACCACCACCCTCAACCACAATCTGAGCGTGGATCTCACTCACCGCCAGATCCATACTGAAGGCCCCAAAAACAGCTACAACCTCGTGTCCTTCCGTAATTCCCACTATTTCCTCAAACAGGCCGTGATGCTGCTTGGCAATTACCAGCTCAACCAAACGGAGTTCTTTCCCCGCATCCGCGAACTGGAGTACATCGGCGACGGCCTCGGCCTCTACGACAGCACGGGAGTTTACACCCCGGATGGCGACTGGGACTACATCTTCATCACCAGCGGACGCGGCACGCTCAGCTCCGAAATCAACGGCCAGCTCAGCCTCTACCTGAAGCCCGGAAACCATTTCCCCAAGTGGAACTGGCTGCGCGGCGACCTCATCCTCCAGGGCACGCTGCAGGATTCGCTGATGACGGATTGGCGCAGCTACCTCATCTTCCCGGAATCCGCGTTCAGCGGGCCTTCCACCATCTTCGGAAACCAGCGTTCCTCCCAAACCCTGTGGCTGGACCTCGTGCCCAACCGCGTGATCGGCAGCCTCGGCGCCCAATACAACCGCAGCCTGGACAACCGCTACCAAAGCCAGTCCCGCGCCTCGGAATCCCTTTACTCGGCGGAGTTCGACCTCAAGAACTTTTGGGGCAACAACTTCAACCTCCGCTACCTCCACAGCAACGAAACCGACTCCCGCTACCTTTCCGACATCACCCTGAACGAGCTGAGGGTGCTCGTCCAGCGCAACTTTTCCTCCAACAACATCGGCACCCTGAACCTCACTGGCAGCCTGGAGAATGGCCTCAGGCAGCAAAGCGAGGATGGCTACCGCCTCCGGGGCCTTGGCTTGGAACCCGGCTATCGCGGCGTTTGGGGCAAAAAAGCCCGCGTGAACGGCTCTTTCGGCCTCCGCTACAATCTGCGCGACGGCAGCGATTTCCTCTACTTTCTGCCCGAAAAGCGGGCCGGATTGCTCCTCAACTGGTCCGTTTCCGCCGTTTACCGCCTCAACAGCTTCAGCTCCGCCACCGTCGAGTACAACGGCAACGCCTATCCGGACCAGGATGTGAAACACGCGCTCAAGCTGGAATTCAAGGCTGAACTCTGAGCTTGAAAACGGAGACGGAACCTGACTGAGATCATCGCTCTCACCCCTCTCGACTACGCGGTCGTGCTGCCGTTCATCTTTCTGGCGGGACTCGTCGATTCCATCGCCGGCGGCGGCGGCCTGATCTCGCTTCCGGCCTATGTGGCGGCTGGTTTGCCGATGCACGTCGCCCTGGCTACGAACAAGTTTTCCTCCGCCTGCGGCACCGTTTTCAGCACCGCCCGCTACCTCCACGCGAAGATGATCGACCTCCCCGTGGCCCTCGTAAGCGCGGTTTTGGCGCTGCTCGGCTCATATCTGGGCACCCGTGCCGTGCTCCTCCTCTCCGGCGATTTCCTGCGCTGGCTGCTGCTGGTGGTGATCCCCCTGATCGCCGTGCTCACCCTCATCCGCAAGAATTTTGGTGGTCAGGACCGTTCCCGCCAGCTCAAACTGGGCCTCAGACTGTTTCTGGGAGGTCTGGCCGGCCTCCTGATCGGCTTTTGGGACGGCTTTTTCGGGCCGGGGACCGGCACCTTCCTGATCCTTGTCTACGCGCTGCTGTTGCATTACGATTTCGTGGTGGCCAACGGCAATACCAAGGTGGTGAATCTCGCTTCCAATCTGGCCGCGCTCACCGCGTTCCTGGTCGCCGGCAAAGTGTATTTTCCCCTGGCGGTTCCCGCTGCCGCCTTCGGCATCGCCGGCAACCTCATCGGCTCCAAACTGGTTGTCCGCAATGGCAACAACCTCATTCGGCCGATCTTCATCCTCGCCCTGGTCCTGCTGCTCGGCCGCATCGTCTGGGACCTCTTCAGCCGCTGATTGCAAGTTCTCTGCCAAACCTTCAAATCGGTATCACGTGTCACAGAGGTCTTAAGGGTTAATGAGTTGGAGAGCTGGATAAGACTGGCTTTGGTCTGTGTCACAGTGATGGTTGGAGGGCCAAAATGCTTTTGGGAAAGTCCTTATGCTGCCTGCCTAATGGCTGTGAGCAGTTAGAGCCTCGCTGTGAGGTCGCTGCTGTGAGAGTTTCACAGAGAGAACTGCGCTGCGAGACTGCGATGTTAGATGGCTTTGCTCATGTGAGACGGGTTAATGGCTACAGATGAAATCAGCATTGCGGTACAGCACATCTCCCTCGGTTTTGTTAGATATCTCAGGTAAGACCAGCAGCTTATAGATGTGCCGGTATTCCTTTTTCACTTCAAGTATTTCCAGCTTGCGATTTAGTTCTTTTAA
>CAZVXH010000104.1:0-6615 GCA_964631015.1 uncultured Candidatus Cloacimonadota bacterium
TATCCCCACTTGTCACACCGACGCCCATTTGCAGATTTGGGTGACTCTTTACAGCTGGATCGGGGATTATTGAACAGAATTCAAGGAATAAAGAGTCAAAGATGGCTTCAAATTAGCTGCGATCAGCGGGCCGGGTCAGCCTGGCTGGGACGCGCTCTGCTGAACTACACAGCGGGGTGTCGCGATCTTTTCTGCCAGAGATTGCTGGCGATTATCACCAGCAAGCCGGCCAGGGTGGCGGGATGAATGTTTTCTTTGAGGATCAGGGCGATGAAGATCAGCGAGAGGAAGGGCGTGAGGAAGATCAGGTTGGAGATGGAGGCCGTGTTGTCGCTGGTTTCCAGCGCTTTTTGCCAGAGGATGAATGTGAAGCCCATCTCAAATACTCCCACGTAGAGCGCGCCCAGCAGGCCCCAGAGCATCACGCCGTCGGCCGTGAACAGTCCGGGCGGATCGAGTTTCCCGCTGACCAGGGCGTAGAGCGTGGTGGCGAGTGTACCCACCAGGAAATTGAGCAGCAGCTTGCTTTTGGCGGCGCGGGTGTCCTTCATGTTCAGGATCCAGTAAAAGGCCCAGACCAGCGAAGTGGAAACGGCCAGCAGCGAACCGAGCGGGTCTTCGAACTGAAGCTGGAAAACCCGGCCCCGGGTGGAGATGATCACCACGCCCAGAAAGCTTAGCAGCAGCGCCAGGAGGTCCTTGATCCGGAACCGCTCTTTGAGCAGCCACACCGATAGCAGTGCCAGCACGATCGCCCAGGTGTAATTGAGCACCTGCGCTTCCTGCGCGCGGAGGCGGTCGTAAGCCACAAACAGCATCAGGTAATACACAAAGGGATTCAGTAACCCGGCTGGCAGCGAACGCCACCAGTGAGAGCAAACCGCCTGGCGCTTTCCGCGGTCGAACACATTCACCACGGCCAAAAAGAGGGTGGCGGTGGCGGACGCGAAGAGCAGCAAACCCAACGGCGTGAGATGTTTGAGGCTGAGCTTGAAGGCCGTGGACACGGTGGACCAGGCCAACACGGCGCCCAGGGCGTAAAGGTAAGCTGATTTGATTTTCATCCTGGCAAAGAAAAAGCCTGCCCGAATGGCGGACAGGCTCAATTCCATCCGGGTTAGTTTATTTCATCTTTTTGAGGATGTTGTTATATTCGGTTTCGAGGGCTTTGTTCTTGGTCTTCTGAGCGCCCAGGATCACCAATCTGACGGCGTCTTTGTTCATTCCGTCATATTCGTACCATTTGCGGGCGTAGGTGATCATGTCTTGGAAGTTCTGCATCTCGTTGAGCAGGAAGCTGATCTCCTGATAATCCTTGTCGTTGTCGCGGATCGACAGCAGTTTCTTCAGATAGCCCAGCGCGCCTTCGTTGTCCTTGAGCTTGTAGGCTATGTACTTGGCGTCGGCCAGGGCGTCTTCGTTGTTGGGCTCGATGGACAGCACCATCTGATTGTTGAGCTTGGCGGCGTCGTATTGCCCCAGCTCGAACTGGCAGAAGGAAAGGTTCATCAGGTTGTTCACGTTCAAAGGCTCGGCCAGCTTCACTTTTTCGAAGAAAGGTACGGCGGCGGCATATTCTTTTTTGTTCAGGTAGAAAATGCCCATCTGCTGCCGTACGGCAGTGTCTTCAGGGTTCACCTCGTAGATCTTGAGCAGGATGGCTTCGGCCCTGGCTTCGTCTTTCAGTTCTTTCTGATAGATGCCGGCCAGTTTGTAAAGCGGCTCGGTGCGCGAGGGGTCCATCGCGGACACGGTTTCAAAGATCTCGATGGCCTTGGCCGTGTTTCCCTCGGTCAGTTGAGCGTCGGCGGCGGTGAACATCCTGGTCCAGGAGCTGGTGCGGCGTTTCTTCATGTCGCGGATGGCTTTCAGTTCTTCCTCAGTGGGTTTTTCGTATTTTTCCATGAGGGCGATGGCCTTGTCGTAGTTTTTAAAGGCCGCTTGGTTGAATTCCACAGCCTTGTCGGCAATGGTTTCGCCAAAGTAGAGGTTGATATCCGCAACCCTTCTCAGGGCGTGGGCGTGGTTGGGATTGTCCGCCAGCACCAGAGTGTAAAATTTGAGGGCTTCCTCCACATTTTGCTGATTGTAGGCGACGTCGGCCGATTTCAGATCGACCGTGGCGCGGGGGCTGAGTTTCTCTCTGTTCGCGGCGCAGGCTGTAAGAAAGAGCAGCGCGGCCAGGGACAGGATCACGAGACGTTTGATCATTATATCTCCTGTTTGGTTTTTTTTCTTTAGGCAATACAGAAAATTTGGAGGGGATTATCAGTCAAGACTTTTTCCATCTGACAGCCCCAACCTGTACTTTCCGGGAAGGCGTTTCCCGCGCCCGGACGTTTACCGGGCTGGTTTCCGAAAAAAAACTTGACCGATTCGCCCGCCACGCTAAAAAGGAACAAATTCAACCTTTAATCCGCGCCAGTGAGCCGGAAAGGAGACAAAAATGGAATCCACGCCCCAATTCGTCGGCCGCAGCGTCTTCGACCTCGAAGACTATTCCGCCGACGAGATCATGTACATCCTGTCTGCCGCCCAAGGCATGAAAGAGATCAATCTCCGCGAGTACAAAAAGATCCCCACCCTGCGCGGCAAAACCGTCTGCACCCTCTTTGTGGAAGACAGCACCCGCACCCGGATGAGCTTCGAACTTGCCGCCAACCGCCTCAGCGCGGACGTCGTGAGCTTCCAGGCCTCCATTTCCGCGCTGCAAAAGGGCGAAAGCCTGCAGGACACCGTCTACACCCTCGGCGCCATGGGCATCGATCTATACTGCATCCGCCACAGCAGCCCCGGCAGCCCCCAACTCGTGAACAAATACTCCGGCAAGCCTGTCATCAACGGCGGCGACGGACGCCACGCCCATCCCACCCAGGCCCTGCTGGACATCTTTTCCATCTGGGAACGCGTGGGCGAACTGAAAGGCCTCAAGATCACCATCGTGGGCGATATCCTGAACAGCCGCGTGGTGCGCTCCAACCTCATCGGCATGAAAAAACTGGGCATGCAGGTAACCGTCTGCGGCCCGCGCACCCTGATGCCGGGCGGCATGGAAGACATTTTCGGCTGCCGGGTGGAATACGACCTGCGCGAAGCCCTGCGCGATGCCGACATCGTGATGGGCCTGCGCATGCAGCTGGAACGGATGGGGGAGGGGCTGTTTCCCAGCCTCGAGGAATACAGTAAACACTATGTGCTCTCCAAAGACACCATCAAATTTGCCAAAAAAGACGCACTGATCATGCATCCGGGGCCGATGAACCGCGGGGTGGAGATCCTGCCCGAGATCGCGGACAGCAGCCAGAGCATCATCGTGGAACAGGTCGCCAACGGTGTTGCCGTGCGCATGGCGCTGATGTTCCTCATCCTCGGCGGAAAACTTTAAGGGAGGGATAAAATGACTACACTCATCAAAAACGGCACTGCTTACGTCAACGGAAAGTTTCAGCCCCGCGATCTCCTGATCAGGAACGGCAGGATCGCCAAAATCGCCAAAACCCTGCCTGAAAAGGCGGACAAGGTTGTCGACGCGGCCGGAAAACACGTCTTTCCCGGTTTTGTGGACCTTCATGCGCATCTGCGCGACCCCGGCCAAACCTACAAGGAAGACATCGTATCCGGTACCCGCGCCGCCGCCCGGGGCGGCTATACCAGCCTCTGCGCCATGCCGAACACCGATCCCGTGGTGGACAACATCGCCACGGTGGACTACATCCAGCGCCGCGCCAAGGATCTGGGTTCCGCCAGGGTCTATGTGATCGGCGCCATGACCAAAAAGAGCGAAGGCCTGGAGATCAGTGAAATGGCCACCATGAAATCCGGGGGGATCGTGGCTGTTTCGGATGACGGCAACTGCGTGCAGAACGCCAAGCTGATGCTCAACTGCATGCGCTACGCCACCAATTTTGGCCTGCCGCTGGTGGTCCACGCCGAAGACTACAACCTGGCCGGAAAAGGCCAGATCCACGGGGGCCGGATCGCTTCCAAGCTGGGTCTTTCAGGACTGCCCGGCCTGGCCGAGGAGGTGATCGTCTCGCGTGACATCATGCTGGCCGAAAACACCGGCTCGCGGCTGCACATCGCCCACATCAGCACCGCCCGCTCCATCGAACTGGTGCGGAGCGCCAAAGAGCGCGGCGTGAAGGTTACCTGCGAGGTTACACCCCATCATCTGCTGCTCACGGAAGACGCCTGTCTGGGCTTTGACACCAATACCAAGATGAAACCCCCGCTGCGCGCCGAAAAGGACCGCCAGGCCTGTCTGGCCGCCCTTAAAGACGGCACCATCGATTGCATCGCCACCGATCACGCGCCTCACGCCGATTTCGAGAAAGTGCGCGAGTTCGACCACGCCCCCTTTGGCATCATCGGCCTGGAAACCGCTTTCTGCGCGCTTTACCACCATCTGGTGAAGCCCGGACTGCTTTCCCTGGCGCGGCTCGCGGAAGCTTTGACCATCGCCCCGACCAGGGTCTTGGACCTGCCCGCGGCCGAACTCAAGGCCGGCCAACCCGCCGACCTAAACATCATCGACCTCGAGGCCAGCACCACTTTCACGGCGGAAACCATCCTCTCCAAGAGCAAAAACTCTCCCTGGCTGGACCAAACGCTTTCCGGGCGCGTGCTCTGCACCTTTCTGGAAGGCCGGATCACCTGGCAGGACGGAGCATGATCGCCCATCAGGAATTGCCTCTGCTCAGCAGCGAAAGGATCAACCGGGATTACCTGCGGATCAGCGTCGCGGCGCCCAAGCTTGCCCCGCGTTGCCAGCCGGGGATGTTCTTTGAGCTCAAGGCCGGGCTGCCTTCCCAAACGAGACGGCTCTTCAAGCCGGTGAGCGTGTTTGCCGCCCAAGATGGAGAGATCTCTTTTTTGATCAAGGTTGTGGGGCCCGGAACGCAGGCTTTGGCCGAACTGAAGCGGGGCGATCCGCTGCTGCTGACCGGGCCGCTGGGCAACTCCTTTCCCCTGGCGCGGGATAGCAAGGCCCTGCTGGTGAGCGGCGGGATCGGATATCCGCCCCTGGCTTGGCTGAAGCAGGTTTTGGCGCCTCTTAACAAGGTCATCCTCATCCACGGCGGTTCCTGTGCCGCTGACGTCTTTCCCTGTGACCGAGCCTACACCCTGGACGGCAGCGCCGGCAGCCGCGGCCTGGTCACGCTGGATATCGCCGATATCATCAAAGCAGAAAGCGTCGACATCGTCTACAGTTGCGGACCGCTGCCGATGCTGAAGGCCCTGCAGGCCCGCGTTGGCGATCTGCCGCATTACGCCTCGCTGGAAGCCTACATGGCCTGCGGCCTGGGCGCCTGCCACGGCTGCGCGGTCCCGGTGGGGGAGGGCTGGCAGCGCGTATGCAAGGAAGGGCCTGTGTTTGAGGCCGCAAAAATACGCTGGAGTGAACTATGAACAGGCTTGCCACAAGGCTGGGGCGCCTGCGGCTGAAAAGCCCGGTAACAGTGGCCTCCGGCACTTTTGACCCCGGTTATTTCGAGCTTTTCGATCAGCACATACTCGGTGCCTATACCTCCAAAACCATCACCCTGGCTCCCAAAGCGGGCAATCCGTCGCCCCGGCTCCATGAAACCGAGGCTGGTTTGCTGAACTCCATCGGCTTGCAAAATCCAGGCCTCAAAGCCTGGCTGAATGACGATCTACCGGAACTTCTGGAACTCCTCCGCGTCCCTCTGATCGTCAGCTTCTCCGGCTCTTCGGAAGACGAGTTTATGCAAATCCTTGACGGACTGGAACTGCAGGACGGGATCGCCGGCTACGAGGTGAACATCTCCTGTCCCAACGTGGCCAGGGAGGGGATCGCCTTCGGCGCGGACCCGGATGTGGTTTTCGCCCTGGCCTCCAAACTGTCCGCCATCACGGAGCGCGAACTGATCTTCAAACTCAGCCCCAACGTCACCGACATCGCCCGCGTTGCCCAAGCCGCCGAGGCAGGGGGGGCTTCTTCCCTGGCGCTGATCAACACCCTCTACGGCTCCGCGATCGACTGGAACACCGGTAAATTCAGGATCTCCAGCCCTGTCTGCGGCTACAGCGGAATCGGGATCAAACCTGTCGCCCTTGCCCTCTGCCACAAAGTTGCCCTGGCAGTGAATATCCCCATTTTGGCCTTGGGCGGCATTCATAGCTGGCAGGACGCCCTCGAGTTTTTCTGGGCCGGCGCCTCAGCCATCGCGCTTGGCACCGCCTTTTACAGTGATCCCCTGGCCGCGGTCAAGCTGCGCCGGGGTTTGGAGGATTTCCTGCGGGAAAGTAACCTCTCCCTGGGTGACATCATCGGCAAGGCGCGCTGACCTCAGAACCCCAGCTTGACCCTCCCAGGTAAGCGTCCGCCATGTTTCCCGCATGCCCCTCGCTTGGGATGCGGTGATCAGGCGGGAGGCTGGGATGAGGCGACCAAACGGGGGTTTGGAGGGAGATAAGCGGACAACAACCTGGAAAGCCTCTGCCAAAGTGCCTGGCCATACTTGGTGAAGCCTTCTGCACATTTACCGCTTGACAGCAGCCCCGCCGCGAATATCTTGTCCATAAGTTCTTTACAAGCATATAGGGGGTGACATGGTTTCGACAGGGAACCAGAGTGTGAGAGATGCATGCCGG
>CAZVXH010000105.1:0-5676 GCA_964631015.1 uncultured Candidatus Cloacimonadota bacterium
CACGCCTCGATGGATTATCCCACCCCCGGCTCGGTTGGCACCTATTTTGGCAAGGAACGCGGCCTGCCGGTGATCACGGTGGAATTTCCGCCCCGGGCAGACGTCTGGGCCAGATACGGGGAAAAGCTGCTCGGGGTTTTGCTGGAGAAGGGCGGGGAATAAGCATCCACCCAAGCCGCGGCACTCGCCAGATTTGGACAGGTGTCATTCCGGGTCCACCGCTGGCTAAACTTCCCCGGAGAAACAAAATGAGAAATTCCTTGCCAAGAATGGCGGGGAAAATAACGTAGTCTTTCATCTGATAAAGTCGTATAAGGAGATACATTCATGATACGCAAGCTTACGCTCAGCAGGCAGTTGGCCGTCGCCGTTTTGATGGTGCTCATGGCCGGATTGCTTTGCGCGCAGACCCCTTTGTTTACTTTCAACGTTGACGACCTCGAGGGCACCAACCGCAACACGGTCTGGCTCTTCGATTTTGACGCCCCCTCCTTCCCCACGCATGACGGTATCTGGTACACCCCCGGCAATACACCGCTTTACAATATGTATCCCTTCCTGCACTATTACGCCGAAGACCTGGTGCGCATGACCCTTCCCGGCAATCAGGAAGGAACGACTGTGATCGGCTGCGTTCAGGAAGACATTCCCTTCACGGATAACCCGAATCAGATCGGCATCACCTTCACGCCTTTCGACCGGACCAGCCTCACCCAGGTAAACCTGATTAATGCCAGCAATCCCTGGCAAACGCCGGGAGAATCCGGAGACGTGCGTACCTATGCCAATTCCAGCGGCGACATCACCTTGGGCGGGGTGAAGAAACTGCATATCATCAATATGCAGTACGAGATTAAAACCCCCTATCCCACCGGCCAGGAGATCCACGACTTCATCGCAACCCTTTCCTACCCCATACCCTACAACTGGAGCGTAACCGAAAACATCGGCCCCGGAACTTTCTATCAGCAAACCGGCCTCGGCACCGGATTGGTTGATGTGGCCCATCCCGACACCGACCCTGCCTGGGCGGCGCTCTTCGCTCCAAGCTATGTGGTTAATATCAAGATGCTGGACATCGTGTCCCGCACCACCCTTAATTCCACCTATCACGATTTCCTGATGGAACTTTCCGCCGATAACGAACCCAACGTTCCCGTGGTGATGAGCAGCTTCACCGCTGGTCTCAACGCCGAAAACCTGGCCGTGCTCAACTGGAACACCGCCTCCGAGAACGATCTGGTGGGTTTCCGGGTCTACGGTTCCAGCGCGAACGAGATGACTTCCGCCATCAACCTTACCCCGGTGCTGATCCCCGCCCAGAACTGCAGTTGCGGCGCTGACTACAGCTTCACCGCCCGGGAATTCGACACCCCCGGCACCTACTGGTTCTGGCTGGAAAGCCTTGATATGAGCGGAAGCAGCGACTTCTTTGGCCCCGTCTCAGTGACCGTGAGCGAAACCCAGACCCCAGCGCTTCCGGACCGCAGCAGCCTGGGCAGCGCCTATCCCAATCCCTTCCACAGCGGCGCCTCGGCCAGCATACCCGTGGAGATCAAAGCCGGCGACAGCGGCGACCTCAGCATCTACAACCTGGCCGGCCAGCGCGTGGCCTCCTTCCCTGTGCAGCAGGGCAGCCAAACCCTCGCTTGGAACGGACTGGACACCAGCGGCAAAGCCTGCGCCAGCGGCATCTATTTCTACCGTCTGAACGCCGGCAGCCACCGGGAAACCCGCAAACTCATCATCCTAAAATAATCCCGTCTTCCATTCAGATAGAAGGACCCGGTCCCAGCGGCCGGGTTTTTTTTACGTGAAAAAGCCTCCGGGTGAGGGAGGCTTTTCAATGGGGTGGGTTAAGCTTTATTTGGCTTTCTTCCAGTTGAATTCTTTTTCCAGATAGAGGTAGAAGTTGTCCCGGTTGTGAGGCTTGTAAGCGTCTCCGGCCTTGTAATCCTTGCATTTTTGCCTGATGTCGGCCAGATTGGCGTCGGTTTTTTCACGGCCATACACTTTGAGGATGTGGGCCATCTCATGTTCCTGATCGCAGGCTACGAGGTTGGCGTCTTGGTTTGCCATAATTATACTCCTTGTTAGCATTTGGTTTTATTGATAAGATAGCTGCTTGGCCCGCGGCGGCAACCCCTATCTGCCAGGCCGCTCCGGATCGGGTTTTGGAGCCTCCCGGGCCTTTATTTCCTTGACAGCAGCGGGCGGCGATATTCTTGGGTTATTTTCACGCATAAATCCAAGCAATCCCGCTTTTTGGGATGAAGACAAGGTGACACAGATGGAGATCAGCAAAACCTACGAAGCTACCCGGATCGAACCGAAATGGTATCGGTTCTGGGAGGAAAGCGGCTATTTCAAGCCGGGCGGAGACGCGTCCAAACCGCCTTTCACCCTTTTGATCCCGCCGCCCAACGTGACCGGCATCCTGCACATGGGCCACGTGCTCAACAACACCCTGCAAGACGTGGTGGTCCGCTATCACCGGATGCTGGGCGAACCCACGCTCTGGCTGCCGGGGGTAGATCACGCCGGCATCGCCACCCAGAACATGGTGGAAAAGGAACTGGCCAAATCCGGCCAGAGCCGCCACGACGTCGGCCGCGAGAAACTGCTGGAACTCATCTGGGCCTGGAAACAGGAAAAGGGCGACCGCATCATCGACCAGCTCAAACTGCTGGGCTCTTCCTGCGATTGGGAGCGGCTGCGCTTCACCATGGACGAAATGCTCTCCCGCGCCGTGAAAGAAGTCTTCGTGAGCCTTTACGGGCAAGGCCTGATCTACAAGGGAAAATACATCATCAACTGGTGTCCGCGCTGCGTGACCGCCCTGGCCAACGACGAGGTGGAGCACGCCGACGAGACCGGCAAACTCTGGTACATTCGCTATCCTTTCACCGCTGGCAGCGGATATCTGGTGGTGGCCACCACGCGTCCGGAAACCATGCTGGGCGACACCGCCGTGGCCGTGAATCCCAAGGATGAACGCTTCCAACACCTGATCGGCAGGGAAGTTCAGTTGCCCCTCACGGGCAGGACGATCCCCGTGATCCCCGATGAATATGTGGAGATGGAATTCGGTACCGGCTGCGTGAAAGTGACTCCGGCCCACGATCCCAACGACTTTGAGATCGGCCGCCGGCACGACCTCCCCCAGCTGCTGGTGATGGATGAACACGGCGTGATGAACGCCACCGCCGGAGCTGATTTTGAGGGCCTGGACCGCTTTGCCTGCCGCGAGAAAATTGTGGGGATGCTCACCGAACAGGGCCTGCTGGAAAAGATCGCCAACCACGAGCACGCCGTGGGCCATTGCTACCGTTGCGACACGGCGATCGAGCCTTATCTTTCGGACCAGTGGTTCGTGAAAATGAAGCCCCTGGCCGGCCGCGCCATCGAGGTGGTGGAAAAGGGCGAAGTGCGCTTTCAGCCTGAACGCTGGACCAAAGTTTACATGCACTGGATGAACAACATCCGCGACTGGTGCATCTCCCGCCAGATCTGGTGGGGCCACCGCATCCCAGCTTACTATTGCCTGCAATGCGGGAAAATGCTGGTGGCGAAAGAAACGCCCGCAGCCTGTCCGGACTGCGCTCACACGGCTTTCCGCCAGGACGAGGACGTGCTGGACACCTGGTTCTCAAGCTGGCTCTGGCCTTTCTCCACCCTCGGATGGCCCGACGAGACAGACGACCTGAAACGCTTCCTGCCCACCCAGGTGCTGATCACCGCCCCGGAGATCATCTATCTGTGGGTGGCCCGCATGATCATGAGCACCCTGCATTTCAGGGATGTGATCCCCTTCGATACCGTGCTGCTCCACGGCACCGTGCGCGACGACCTGGGCCGCAAGATGAGCAAATCACTGGGCAATTCGCCCGATCCTATAGACATCATCGGCCAGGTGGGCGCCGACGCCCTCCGCTTTTCCATGGTTTTCGGCACCCCCAAAGGCGCGGATGTAGTCTATACCGACGCCATCCTGGAAACCGGACGCAACTTCGCCAACAAGATCTGGAACGCCTACCGCTTCATCATGATGAACGTGTCCGAAGGCGAGAAACTGCCATCCAGAGAAGAACTTGGCCTCGAACTGGCCGACCGCTGGATCTATTCGCGGCTGAACGAAACCGCCCGCGAAGCCGCCGCACACTATCAGAACCTGCGGCTCAACGACGCCGGCCAGTGCGTGTTCCAGTTCATCTGGGACGAGTTTTGCTCCTGGTACATCGAGCTGTCCAAAGACCGCCTGAACTCCGACGATCCCGCCGCACGCGGAACCGCGCTGTTTATCCTGCTCGACGTGATGCAAGCCGCCATGCGCCTGCTGCATCCCATCATGCCTTTCATCACGGAAGAGATCTGGCAGAGCGTGAACAGCGTATTTCCCCAGCCGGAGAAGGCCCTCATCGTGGCGGCTTTTCCCGTTTGTGACGATGCTTTGGTCGATCCCGCCATTGCCGACGACATGGCCTTCATGCAGTCAGCCATCTCCGCCGTGCGCAATCTGCGCAAGCAGCTCAACCTCAATCCCGGCGCCCGTATCAACCTCTCCATCAGGGTTTCCGACCCCTCGCAGAAAGAGCTTTTCGCCCGCTACGCGGCTTATTTCGGCAAACTGGCCAAGGTGGACGAACTCGACGTGGCCACGGACCTGACCAAACCTCCGGCCTCCATCGCCGCGGTGGTGCGCAATATCGAGATCTTCCTGCCCCTGAAGGGCCTCATCGACCTCGAGGTTGAAAGCGCCCGCCTGGGCAAACAGATCGAAAAGCTGGAGAAAGAACTGGCCGGGGTGAACGCCAAACTCCAGAATCAAAACTTCCTCGCCAACGCCAAAGCCGAAGTGGTGGAAAACGAACGCCAACGCTTTGCCGACCTGAGCACAAAACTGGACTTGACAAAAGAGCTGCTTAAGGATTTGAGGTAATCAGCAAACATCTTCCCGGTCGCTCCGAAAGGCCGGAAACGCGGCCCTGAAAGCCGCGTACAGCGATAGAGAGTGGGGCTATAGCTCAGTTGGGAGAGCGGAACGTTCGCAATGTTCAGGCCAGGGGTTCGAATCCCCTTAGCTCCACCACTCTTTTAAGCGCTTGGATACTTTCCCCAAACTTCATAAAGCGATTGTATTTACAATCTGCATCCACTCCGGGGCGATACCGAACAACATCATGGCTTTGTACCCGGGAATGCGGCCCGACAGAGCTTGATTGGCTCAGGTTTCTGCGCTGGGGTGAAAGAGGAAACGCTGTTCGTAACTGATCTTGTACTTGGCCAAAAGCTCTTCATATTCGCTGGAAAATGATCTTCCGAGGTGATGCTCCGCTTGGTTTCGGATATATTCCCTCACGTTCTCCAATCTGCTCTGGGAAACCGAAAAAGCCCCGAATCCTTCCTGCCATTGGAATTTGCCAGTTACCCAACCCTTCGCATTGATGAATCGGGAGCTGTTGGCCTTGAATTTCTGGGCGAATTCCGAAACCGACAGTGTTGGGTGCAGACCAACCAGAATGTGGATATGATCGTCCATTCCGCCAATGCATTGTAGAAAACAATTCAACTCTTTGGTGATGCCAGCGGCGTAGGAGTAGATCTCCGCTTGGATATTGGGGGTTAAACCCAACAAGTGCAGTAGAGCCATCTTCCTAAAAGAAAAGTGTTGCATAT
>CAZVXH010000106.1:0-5193 GCA_964631015.1 uncultured Candidatus Cloacimonadota bacterium
TCACCACCTGCGACTACACCCTCATCGGCGAGGAATTTTACGCCGCCTCGGCCTATCTTTCCCGCAACGTGGAACTCGTGGCCATGCTCAAAGCCCAGGATTACTTCAAGATCCTCATCGTGATCAGCGTGCTGATCGGCACCATCATCTCCACGCTGGGCATCAACGCCTTTCTCAATTTCCTGCCGGTGGAGTAAGCGGAACGACCGCAAGGAGTTATCATGATCAAAGATGCCAAATTCGAGACCTCCCTGATCCATGGCGGACACAAACCCGATCCGCTGAAAGCGGTTGTCACCCCGATCTACCAGACTTCCACCTTCGCTTTTGACAACGCCCAAAACGGCGCTGAATGCTTTTCCGGCGAAAGTGACGGTTACATCTACACCCGTCTGGGAAACCCCACCGTGCGGGCCCTGGAAGATTCCGTGTCCATTCTGGAAGGCGGATGCGGAGGCATCGCCTTGGCCAGTGGGATGGCCGCTGTGACCACTGTCTACATGTCCTTTTTGTCCGCCGGGGCGCACATAGTCTCCACGGACGCTGTCTACGGGGCCTCCCGGGGAGTTCTGGAAAAACATTTCTCCCGCTTCGGGGTGCAGGCTTCGTTTGTGGATACCAGTGATCTCTCCGCCATCGCGGCCGCCCTCCGGCCGGAAACCCGGCTCCTGTATGTGGAAACGCCCGCCAATCCCACCATCACCCTCACCGACATTGCCGCCTGCGCGGACCTCTGCCGGGGACGCGGGATTCGGCTGGTGGTGGACAACACCTTCTGCTCGCCCTACCTGCAGCGGCCCCTGGAACTGGGCGCGGACATCGTGCTGCATTCGGTGACCAAATTCATCAACGGCCACGCGGATGTGGTGGGCGGCGTGATCGTGGCCAAAGCTGCCGCGGATCACGCTCTGATGTACAACGTGATGACCAGCATGGGGCCCAGCATGGACCCGCATCAGGCTTTCCTCGTTTCACGGGGGCTGAAAACCCTCGCCCTGAGGCTGGAACGTGCTCAGGCAAACGCCCTCGCCATCGCCGATCATCTGGAAAAACACCCCGCCGTCGCCTGGGTCAGATTCCCCGGCTTGCCTTCTCATCCCCAGTACGCGCTGGCGCGAAAACAACAATCCGGGCCCGGGGCGATGATCAGCTTTGGCCTCAAAGGCGGTTTCGAGGCCGGCAGGATCCTGATGGACAACGTTCACCTGGCCACCCTGGCCGTGTCTTTGGGAGGAGTGGAAACCCTGATCCAGCATCCCGCCTCCATGACCCACGCCAAAGTCTGTGCGGAGGCCAAACTTTTGGCTGGGATCACAGATGACCTGGTGCGCTATTCCGTGGGCATTGAAGCCGTGGAAGACCTCATCGCCGATCTGGACCAAGCCCTGAGCCGCATACCAAGCTGAACCTCCAACCTGGGACTCGCGCGCCCTCGCAATGATACTCCGCCCGCCAGACTGATCCCAGGTTGAAAGCCACGACCAGACCATACTGGCTGCGGCCTTGCGTCAGTCCTGCCGGATCAATCCTCCGTACAATTCGGTGGCCGTTTTCACCAGCCGTTCCTGCCTGTCCCGGTTCTTGTCTTCAGCGATGAGGGCCGCCCGGGTCCTGGATCCCTGATAGTATTTCCAGAAGAGCCAGGCGATGGGGATCAGCCTCACGTACTGGCCGCTCAGAGCGCTTTCCACAAACCACCAGATGATGGCTGAATTGATGGCCAGGGAGTTCACGCCGTTGCGCAAGTCACCCGCGTAGAATTGCCCCAGTCCCGGCAGCCAGCTGGAAAGGCGTTTGGCCAGGCCGGGATCCCTGGGTTTGGCGTCGCGGCCTTCATTCACGGCGGCAAGCAGCGTTAGCACCTCCGGCGCGCCTTCCCTGCCCGTCAGCACGGCATAATCCCGGATCGCGGTGCCGGCTTCGTACCACTTGGCCTGCAGCACGTAATTCAGTCCCAGCAAAAAGGCGGCCCTTTCCCGCGCCCCGCCAAACCTGCCTGTGCGGGCTTCACGAAACAGGATGAATTCCGCGAGGCTGAAGTTCCCCGCGGTCATCAGGATGATGGCTTTATCGATCGTGTATTCCGCCCTCAAACTGTCCGTCCCGGCGGCATAGATCGCCTTTTCCACATACGCGAGGGCGTCCCGGAATTCGCCCAGATCCCGGCTGGCCAGGGCGATCTTCAGAAAAACCTCGCCGGATACGGGATTTTGTCCCTCATAGCTTACAAAGCGTTTGTATTCGGTGATGGCGGCATGGGGATTGCCGTTTGCCCGCAGCGAATCGGCCACCGCGAGAATGGCCTGGTTGTTCGCCGGCAGCGGTATCAGCCAGGCCAGGCAGAAAATCAGCAGGCTAATTTTCCGCATTGATGACGCGTTCCAGTTCTTTGCGCAGATCGTTCTGGCTGCGCTCGTTGCGCAGCTTGGCGGAAACGGCGGAGCCATAGATATTGCCCAGATAGAAATAGGCCGTGATGGCACCGAACAGCCAGCCGTCGAAGGATTTGATTCCTCCCCCGCTGAAGCCTGCCCAGGTACGCCAGCCGGAAAACACGCAGACGATGAACGAGGCCACACCGTCCCAGGTTTGCCCGGCGTAGATCTTGCCGCTGCCGGGAACCACAGTGGACATCAGCGCGGCGAGGACGGGTTTTTTATCCGGAGCGGATTCCGCCGTGGCGATCAGTTCCGCGAATCTCAGCGAATCTGCCCCGCTGAGCTTCGCTCCGGTCTCCCGCGCCAGATCCAGCTCTCGTGTGGCCACAAAATTGGCTATCCGCAAATGGTCCAGCCGCAGCGTCTGCCGCAAGCTGGTCGCGGCGTTACTGGCATTGAGCTCCGCCAGCAGGGCCAGGCTTTGCTCGTGCGCCCTCAGGTTAAAATGATTGGCCGCCCGCAGCAGATCCGCCTCCGCCCTCAAGCCGGATCCCCTGTCCCGCAGCGCGGCGAGCAGATCGTTGGAGCGGGCATGATCACCCAGCCGGCGCTGACAGAGTCCTGCCAGATAGCGTAAAGTGTCGGCTGTGGCCAGAGTCGTATCCGCGGTGGAATAGTGCCAGGCCAGTTTCTGATACTCGTCTGAGGCGCGCTGGTAATCCTGTTCCGCCAAAAGTTGGGAGGCGAAGCGGCGGTTGAGCCTCAGCATCTGCTCCAGGCCCTGGTTTTGGCCGCGAAGCGGGACAGCTGCCGCCAGACAGGCCAACAACAGCAGGAAGGACAGCGGGCCGCGGCGGTTCATCTGCTCACTGCCACAGGAGGTATTTATCCACCGGATCGTGGACGATTCCGTCTTTGACGTCCGCCGGATCGTAATATTCGTAGCCCAGGCCGTTGCAGCGCAGAACCCTATCCGCGCCCATCAGGATGCCCAGGATTCCGTGTTTGGCAAAAGCTTCCCGGGTGAAGGCGGAACAGCTGGGCTCAAACATGCAGGCGGGCTTATTCTGCGAGGAGATGAAGGTCTGATAGAGGGTCAGCGCTCCGTTCACCAGCAGCTTCAACTGGCCCGGATTGCTGAATTCGCCCGCGGGCTTGGCTGAGTGTTCCGGATGCCCATTCAGGCTGCTCAACGCGGGTGGGTTCACGCTGTCCAGATAATCCTCCGCCGGCGTGGCGCTCAACTTCAGCGCCGTCAGCAGCAGCAGCAGGATGATCAGCTGTTTCATTCCCGGGATTCGGCCAGTTCCTGTTCCATCGCCCTGAAACTACTCAGCAAAGCGGAATAATCGGCGTCGAACTCGGGGTTGTGATACTCGATCGTTTCAGTTCTCTGCCCCGTCTCGGTAACTTGCCAGGTGCTGGTTTTCAGGGGCACTTGGTAGCCGTGATGGGATACATGCCGCGAGTAGCTGTTGGCGGCCACCGCCACGTTTTCCGCGTTGAAGCTGCGGCTGCCCACCAGAGCCGGCCCCACGTACAGCAGTTCCACTTGGCTAACCCGATCGCGCAGCTCTTCCGGAGCCTGCCACAGCACCTTCAGAGTGTCGCGTTCCACCCAGCTGGAACGAATGGTAAAGCCGAGCCCGGACAGCCCGAAATCCTCTTTCACCGCCGAGATCAGCGCGGAAATGAAGGGCGGGGCAACCTGGGAAAGTTTGGGGATCTTATGGGTGGTTTGCTGCTCTGGATAGTGCACCAAAAAGTACTCATCCGTGTAATGCAGCCATTGGGTCAGCGGCGCTTCCACAAAGATCATCACGTCGTGGGGAAGTTGGAAGCGCACTTTGCCGGAGCTGTGTTCCTCGCTGCCAGCGGTACGCACCGTGCGGGTAAAATCAGCCCCAAAACCCGAAAAAGCCTGGGCCCCCAAGCTCAGGGACAGGAAAAGCGCCAGCGCCGTAACAGCCAGTTTCATTTAACCAAAAAAGGCCGGGCAGCCTGTTCCTGGCTGCCAGGCCACTTGCATAACCTTTTAATCAGTAGGAAGCCGCGTACAGCACATAGTAGATCAAACAAGCCGCGACACAGACACCCACTCCGATGATTAAGCCGGTTGCCACGCCATCCCTTTGCTGATACTGAACCGAGTAGTCGGTCACGTAATCCGCCGGCTTGCCCACCACGTCTGACTGGGGCAGGTTTCCAGAGGGGATGATCTCGGGGTAATAAGCGACGTCTGATCCTGATTGCGCTCCTCCAAAACTTAGGGGAGCGGACATTTCTTCCGAAATTTCAAAACTCTCCGCTTCCGGAACGGCTGTCGCCTGCCCAAAGGCTGCCGCCACAGAAACGACCAAAAACAAAGCGGTTAGTACGATGTACTTGTCCATTTTGTGTCTCCTTTATCTTCCCGGGCGCGGCCGCGCATATCATGGCCGCCGCGTTCCCTTTGATAACGCGCTGTTCAGACCGGATCAGCCTGGTCTGTTCGACTTTGGGGTATCCGCTGTTTAAGGGCTGTTCACACAGTCCGGAACCATTTTCCGCGGACAGGATCAGTTTGCGGCGTCTGCCACTGCTGTCAAGTTTTTTTTGCGGTTTGGCCATAAATATATCTTGACGAAACATCAGCCCGCCTAAACTGCAAAAACTCTGCTGTTACTCCGCTTTTGCTCTGCTTTTCTCTGTGGTAATGGATCCTCTGTGTGCTCCCCGCCTCTGTGTTAAAAACATCTCTGTTATCTCGTGCCTCGGAATGAATTCCGGGCAGCCAACAAGCTGAAGCTTATGTTACATAAAACTCTGTCCCTCT
>CAZVXH010000107.1:0-4973 GCA_964631015.1 uncultured Candidatus Cloacimonadota bacterium
ACCATCGGCTACGGCATGACGGAATGCGGGCCGCTGATCAGCTATTCGAACTGGGACAAGCATCGTTTCGAATCCAGCGGCAAGATCGTGGATTCGCTGCGCTGCCGCATCGATTCGCGCGATCCGGCCAACATCCCCGGCGAGGTGGTGCTTAGCGGAGACAACCTTTTCTCCGGCTATTACAACAACCCCGAGGCCACCGCCGAAACCCTGCGCGGGGGCTGGCTCTACACCGGCGACATCGGCACCCTCGATCCCGACGGCTACATCTACCTGCGCGGCCGCAGCAAAAACATGATCCTCGGCGCCAGCGGCGAGAACATCTATCCCGAGCTGGTGGAGCAAAAGGTGAACAACCTGCCCTTCGTGCTCGAATCCGTGGTGGTGGAACGCGACCGCCAGCTTCACGCTTTGGTCTATCCGGACCTCGACGCCCTCGACGTGGCCAAGATCCCGGAAACCCGGCTGGCCCAGATTATGGAGGAAAACCGCCAGGCGGTGAACAAGTCGCTGGCCGATTTCAGCCGCATCGTGAAGTTCCACACCGTGAACGAGGCTTTCCAAAAAACGCCCACGCAAAAGATCAAACGCTATCTCTACCGCTGAGGCATTTATCCCTTTGACAGGATTGCGGGACGGGAAAAAGTAGTCCCCAACTGCTTTAAAGATCGAGGTACGCTCACATGCACAAACATATCAAAGACCTTCTCGCCTTTTTGGATGGCTCGCCCAGCGCCGCGCAGGCCTCCGGTGAGATCTGCCAACGCCTTGAGGCCAGCGGATTTAACCCCATCCACGAACAACATAAGTGGGAACTCAAGCCCGGCGGAAAATACTTCGTGACCCGCGCCACCAGCGTGATCGCTTTCGTGGTCGGATCCGAACCCCTCCCCACCGCCGGCTACCACATCGCCGCCTCCCACATCGACAGTCCCGGCCTCAAACTCAAGCCGGACACCCTGAAAACCGAAAACGGCGTTACCCGTGTGGCCGTGGAAGTTTACGGCGGACCCATCCTGAGTACCTGGACCGACCGCGAACTGGGTATCGCCGGACAGGTGGCCGTGAAACTGGATGACGAACTGGCGGACCTGAGGTCCGTGGACTTGAAAACCACCGCGGCCATCATCCCCAACGCCGCCATCCACCTCAACCGCGAGGTGAACAAAGGTTTTGAATACAACAAACAAACCCATCTCCAGGCTATTCTCACCTCCACTTCCGGCAGCGCCGATCCCCTCAGGGAAGCCGTCGCCGTTGCCATCGGCCTCGATCCGGAGTTCATCCTGGATATGGAACTCTTTCTCTACGACCGCGCCAAAGCGGAAACCGGCGGCCTGGACGGCAGCCTGATCTTCAGCGGCCGGCTGGACAACCTGGGCATGAGCCACGCCATTCTCAGCGCCATTCGCGGCACCGACGCCCCCCGCCTCACCTGTGTGGCCGCCCTCTTCGACCACGAGGAAATCGGCTCCACCACGCTCCAGGGCGCGGAATCCTCCTTCCTGGCCAGCGTGCTCGAACGCGTCGCCCTGGCCCGGGGACTCAACCGCGAGGAACATCTGATCTCGCTGGACCGCTCTTTCCTGGTGAGCGCGGACATGGCCCACGCCTATCATCCCAGCTATCCCGAAAAATACGATCCCAAAACCTCTCCCGCGATGAACGGCGGACCCGTGATCAAATGGAACGCCAGCCACAAATACACCACCACCCTCACCAGCAGCACGATCTTCTCGATCAATGCCAAAGCCGCGGGAGTTACGTGCCAGAAATTCATGATCCGCAGCGATCTGCTTTGCGGCAGCACGGTGGGTCCCGTTCTCGCCGCGCGCCTGGGGATAAACACTGTGGACGTCGGCAACCCGCTCTGGGCCATGCATTCGATTCGCGAGACAGCCGGTGTGAACGACCATCTGGACATGATCAAGGTTCTTTCCCACTATTATCATTAATATAAAAGATAGGAGCGCCTCATGGCAGTATTCAAACCCTTCCGGGCCCTGCGTCCGGTACCCCAGCGCGCGGCGGAGATAGCTTCGCTGCCTTACGATGTGATGGATTCGGACGAAGCCCGGATCGAAGTTCAGAAGCATCCCCTCAGCTTCATCCACGTGGAAAAGCCGGAGGTCGATTTGCCTCCCGGCACCGATCTTTACGACCCCGCGGTTTACGCCAAAGCGAGGGAAAACCTGGACAACTACAGCCGCCAGGGCCACATGAAGCAGGATCCCCGGCCGATGTTCTACCTCTACCGCCAAACCATGGATGGCCGCGAACAGAACGGCCTCGTGGGTCTCACTTCCGTGGACGAATATATGGCCGGCAAGATCAAAAAACACGAATTCACCCGCGCCGACAAGGAAGCGGACCGCATCCGCCACGTTGACGCCTGTGACGCCCACGCCTCGCCCGTCTTTTTCACCTATCCCCACCAGGACGCCATCGACACCGTGGTGGAGCGCGTGAAACAGGCCCAGGACCCCGTTTACGACTTCGTTTCGGACGACGGTATCGGCCACTCGCTCTGGCTGCTGGACGCTCCTGAAGACATCGCCGCCATCCAGGGCGCTTTCGCGGAAATGGACTGCCTCTATGTGGCCGACGGACATCACCGCACCGCGAGCGCCACCAAGGTGGGCCTCCTGCGGCGCGAACAGTATCCGGACTTCACCGGCGAGGAAGAGTTCAATTTCTTCATGGCCGTGATCTTCCCGGACAATCAGCTGAAAATATTCGACTACAACCGCGTGGTGAAAGACCTGAACGGCCATTCCAAAGATGAATTCCTGAAGCTGGTGGAGCAGAAATTCGAGCTCACCCCCATCACCGGGTGCGGAGATTTCCACCCCGGCCAAACCCACGCGATCGCCATGTATCTGGACCATTCCTGGTACCGCCTGGTGCCGAAAGCGGGCAGCTGGGAGGCCGCCAATCCGGTGGCCTCGCTGGACGTTTCCATCCTGCAGGACAACCTGCTGCACCCCATCCTGGGCATCGGCGATCCCCGCCGGGACAAGAGGATCGACTTCGTGGGCGGCATCCGCGGCCTCGACGAACTGGTCCGCCGCGTGGACAGTGGCCGCGAAGTGGTGGCTTTCGCCATGTTTCCCACCTCCATGCACGAGCTGCTGAGCATCGCCGACGCCGGCCTGATCATGCCGCCCAAGTCCACCTGGTTCGAACCCAAGCTGCGTTCGGGACTTTTCATCCATCCCCTCTCATGAACAGATATTTCATCGCCAGCCTGGGCTGCGCCAAAAACCTGGTGGACAGCGAAGTTTTCGCCGCCATCCTCGAACGGGCAGGTCTCGAAGCCGCGGATTACCCCGAAGAGGCGGATCTGGTGATGGTGAACACCTGTTCGTTTCTGGAGGATTCGCTGCGGGAACTGGACCTGGTGCTCAGCGATCTGGCCACCCTCAAGCAGGAGGGCCAGTTCGACCAGCTGCTGGTGACAGGCTGTTTGATGAACCGTGGACTGGAGGATTTCAAAGACATCTTTCCCGAAGTGGACGCCTGGATCGGGCTGAAGGATTTCGCCGCGCTGGAACGCCGGCTGGGGTTGGAACCAGCCTCAGAACATCCCAGAACCGCCATCCAGGGCGGATTTCACCGCTATCTGCGGGTAAGCGACGGCTGCTCGAACAACTGCAGCTACTGCGCCATTCCCTCCATCCGCGGAAGCATGAGCAGCGTTCCCATCGAAGCGCTGGTAAAGGAAGCGGAAGCTTTGGCCGGCGAGCCCGAAGACGGCTGGCAGGAACTGGTGGTGATTGCCCAGGACACGGCGAACTACGGCCTGGACATCTATGGCCGCAAAGCCTTGCCGGAACTGCTGGAGAGGCTCGCCGCCCTGCCGCAGTACCGCTGGATCCGCGTGATGTACATGCATCCGGACCACTTTGAAACCGCCTGGCTCGAGCTCTGGAAACGCCAGCCCAAGCTGCTGCCGTATTTCGAAATCCCCATCCAGCACAGCGAAGACCGCATCCTGAAAGCCATGAACCGTAAAAAGGGACGCCGGGAGTTGGAGCAGCTTTTCACCACCATTCTGAAAGAGCTGCCCGGGGCCGTGCTCCGCACCACCGTGATGAGCGGCTTTCCCGGCGAAACCAAGGCCGAAGCCCTCGCCCTGAAGGATTTTGTGGCCGCTATCCCCTTTATGCACCTCGGTGTGTTCAACTATTCCCGCGAACCCGGCACCCCGGCCTTCGCGCTGGAAGAGCAGGTCCCACCCCGCACCGCGGCCAGAAGGATGAACGCGCTGCTGGCCTGGCAGGCGAACCGCCGCGAGCGGCTGCTGGAAAGCTATGTGGGCAAAAGCGTGGAGGTGCTGGTAGAGGAAGCCGAAGACGAGGATGAGGAAAACACCTGGATCGGCCGGGCCTGGTTTCAGGCTCCGGAAGTCGACGGCGTTACCTACCTCGAAGGCGACCTGCAACCCGGCCAGATCGTCCACGCGGACGTCACCAACGCCGTGGACGCCGACCTCTTTGCCACGGTTTACCCTCTGGAGAATGAACGATGAAAGTAGCCCTCACCGGCATCAAACCCACCGGGATACCCCACATCGGCAACTATCTGGGCGCTATCCGGCCGGCTCTGGAACTTTCCCAAAGCTGCGAAGCGCGCTATTTCATCGCCGATTATCACGCCCTCAATTCCTGCAAGGATCCCGCCGCCATCCGCGCCATGACCCTCGAGATCGCCGCCGCCTGGCTGGCCTCGGGCCTCGATCCGGACAAGCTGCTCTTCTACAAGCAGTCACTGGTGCCCCAAACTTTCGAGCTGCTCGCCATGCTGCTGGCCTTCACGCCCAAAGGACTGATGAACCGCGCCCACGCCTACAAGGCCAGCCTCCAGGCAAATGCCGCCGGCGGACGCGATCCCGACGACGGCGTGAACATGGGCCTCTTCACCTATCCCGTGCTGATGGCGGCCGACATCCTGCTCTTCGACACCGACCTCGT
>CAZVXH010000108.1:0-4916 GCA_964631015.1 uncultured Candidatus Cloacimonadota bacterium
ACGGATTTCATCCGTAATGATTCCGTATTGATACCGTATTGATATTGGGGGCGAAAGGGGGTCAGGCCTGCTTTTTAGCCAGAAAGTGGGAAGCGGTGAAGAGGATGGCGCAAAGAAGGGGGATGCCGAAGAAAACGGTCAAAGCCATCCAGTCCCGTTCATACAGCCCGAAGAAGAGGGCCATGGCCACGCCCAGGGCCAGAAAGGCCAGGGCGGCGATCAGCGGACGCTTCCAGGTGAGCCACAAAACCAGGAACAGCAGGATCACGGGGATGTTGTGAATGAAAAAACCTCCCAGCTGACGCCAGAAGCTTTCTTCACCGCCAAAAACGTCCAAGGAAAACAGGGACATGAAGAGTCCCAGCAGCAGGATCAGGATCCGGGGTATCCATATCAGCCAGTGTTGTTTCATCTTTTCCTCCCCAAAGGAATGGATGCGGATATAATAATCCGATCAGGCGGTCGCACCCGATTTTTTTGAAAACCAAGCCACGCGCCCGCAAGCGGTCAGATCACCGGGGACCGTACTTCAGGCCGAACCAGTTGTCGTCGTTGAGGTCAGCTTCGAACTGCTTCCGGTCGCCCTCGGCGGCGATCTGCGCGCCTGCTTCCAGGGCCAGGGCGTACCAGCGTTCAAATTCCACCTGGTCCTGTTTCAGCGCCATCACGCGGGCCAGGGCCTCATAGCAGTAGGCCAGGTCCCAATCCGTGGGCTGGATCTCGTCTTGGAGGCGCAGAATATTGTTGGCGTGGTAAAGCGCGGCTTCCGGATGTTCCAGCAGGGTATAGACGTGGCAGATCATCCATTCCCCGCGCAGGATGTTGATGGGCTGGCCGATCTGGCGCCAGTGCCAAAGCGAGGCGTGGGCCTGGTTGATGAGGGTGTTTTCCTCCTCCGGGCTGCGGTCCTGCTTCATCAGGAGGTCCCAGCTCTGGTTGAAGAGGTCTGCGGCAAGCTGTTGATGAATGTCTTTCATGCTGAGCTCCTTGGTGTCGGCGTTTTGGGCTACGAGGCCCCCGATCAGAAGCAGGGCCATGCCCAGGACGATCGCTATATGTTTGCTCATGGTTTGTACTCCCGGGAACCAAGCTGAGCTTCAGCCTCAAAAAGGTCAATGAAAAAAAACCGGCGGAAGTGGTTTCCGCCGGCCATGTCCTTATCTGGTGAGGTGTTTATCCCTCGGTGAGTTTTTTGTACTGGAGGTATCTTTCCTTGAAGAAATCCCCGACCTCGGCCTGGAATCTATCGGAGCGCTCGGGGAAGATATCGTGCAGCGCGGCGTAGCGGCGTTCGCCCTTGAGAAATTCCTGCACCGGCAGGGTGGGTTCCTTGCTGTCGAGGGTGAGGGGATGCTTGCCGCTGGCCACGTTGAGCGGATTGTAGCGGTAGAGCAGCCAGTAACCGGTGTCCACGGCCAGTTTCTGGCGTTTCTGGCTCATCGACATGTCGATGCCGTGATTGATGCAGGGAGCATAGGCAATGATGATCGACGGACCGGGATAGGCCTCGGCTTCGAGGATGGCGTTCATGGCCTGCACTTTGTTCGCGCCCATGGCGATCGCGGCCACGTAGACGTAGCCGTAGCTCATCATCATCATGCCGAGGTCTTTTTTGTTGGTGTTTTTGCCGGCCTCAGCGAAGCGGGCAATGGAACCGAGGGGCGTGGATTTGGAGGCTTGGCCGCCGGTGTTTGAATAGACCTCGGTATCCAGCACGAAGATGTTCACGTTCTGGTTCGAGGCCATCACATGGTCGAGTCCGCCGTAGCCGATGTCGTAAGCCCAGCCGTCACCGCCGATCGCCCACACGGAGCGTTCCACCAGGTAATCCTGCAGTTCGGAGACCTGTTTCAACAGAGGCTTGCAGCCTTCGCAGGCCTTGTCCAAGGCTGACGGGAGCAGGCTTCTGATCTTGGCGGCATTGTCCTGGGCGGCGGGATCAACCTCGGCCCAGTGTTCCAGAGCGTAGCCAAAGGCTTCTTTCAAAGCGGGATCGATGGCTTTTTCGCGCAGCTGCTCCAGGTAGTGGCGCAGCAGCTTGCGGTGGGAATTCACGGCCAAACGCATGCCGAAACCGTATTCGGCGTTGTCTTCGAACAGGCTGTTCGCCCAGGCGGGGCCTTTGCCGTCTTTGTTTTTGGCGTAGGGGATGGTGGGGAAGGTGCCGCCCCAGATTGAGGAGCAGCCGGTGGCGTTGGCAATGATCATGCGGTCGCCGAAGAGCTGGGTGAGCAGCTTGATGTAGGGTGTTTCGCCGCAACCCGCGCAGGCTCCGGAGAATTCCAGCAGGGGCTGTTTGAACTGGGAACCCTTGACGTTGGTAGCTTTGAATGTGCCCAGCACATCGGCAGGCAGGGCCTCGAAATATTCGTAGTTGGCTTGTTCGCCGGCGGCACGCTCGTCTTCGATGGGTTTCATTTCCAGAGCGGCTTTGGGGCATTCGTTCACGCATACGCGGCAGCTCTGGCAGTCGTCGATGTAAACCTGTATCTTGTATTGATAACCTTCGGCGCCGGTGGCTTTGAGGGGGTTGAAGCTGGCGGGCTTGTCCGCGAGGTCTTCATCCTTGATCAGCTTGGCGCGGATGGCGGCGTGGGGGCAAACGAAGGAACACTGGTTGCACTGGATGCAGTTTTCGGCTATCCAATGCGGCACGGCTGGAGCCACACGGCGTTTTTCCAGCTTGGCGGTGCCGCTGGGCACATAGCCGTCCACTGGCATCTGGGAAACCTTGATCAGGTCGCCCATTTCGCGCATGATGGGCTCGATCACGCCGGTGGTAAAGACGTCCGAGCCATCTGGGACCAGTTTTTTCTGCGGAGTGCAGAGGGCCGGGATGCTCGCAGGAATTTCCACTTCCCTGAGGGCTTCGTTCACGTGGTCGATGGCGTTGAGGTTCATCTGCACCACTTCTTCGCCCTTGCGGCCGTAGGTCTTTTTCACCGATTCCTTGATCAGTTGGATCGCTTCGCCGCGCTCCAGGATGCCGGAGATGAGGAAAAAGGCGGTCTGCATCACGGTGTTTACGCGGCCGCCCAGCCCGACGGCTTCGGCGATCTTGAGGCCGTCGATGTTGTAGAACTTGATCTTGCGGTCGATGATGATCTGCTGCATTTCGCAGGTGAGGTGGTTAAAGGCTTCTTCGCGGGTCCAGTTCGAGTTAAGCAGGAAAACGCCGTTTTCCTTGATGCCGCCCAGCAGGTCGAAACGGCCGATGAAAGCCTGGTTGTGGCAGGCCACAAAGTCTTCCTTGGTAACGAAATACTGGCTCTGGATGGGCTGTTTGCCAAACCGCAGGTGGCTGCGGGTGATGCCGCCGCTCTTTTTGGAATCGTACTGGAAGTAGCCCTGCACGTAGAGGTCGGTGTGGTCGCCGATGATCTTGATGCTGTTTTTGTTGGCGCCCACAGTGCCGTCGGAGCCGAGGCCCCAGAATTTGCAGTTGATGGTTCCTTCCGGACTGGCGTCCAGATATTCGTCCAGGGGCAGGCTCAGGTGGGTCACATCGTCTTCGATGCCCACGGTGAAACCGTGAAATCCTTTGGCCATCAGGTGTTTATAAACCGCCAGAACCATCGTGGGAGTGAAATCCTTGCTGGAAAGGCCATAGCGGCCGCCGATGATGAAGAGGCCGGGGCGGTCCTTGAGCGCGGAAACCACGTCCAGATAAAGCGGTTCGCCGATGGAGCCGGGCTCCTTGGTGCGGTCGAGCACGGCGATGCTTTTCACGCTGGCCGGCAGGGCGGCGAGGAAATGCTCCCCGCTGAAGGGACGGTAGACGCGCACCTTCACCAAGCCGAGTTTCATGCCGCGCTTGGCGTTGAGGTAATTTACCGTTTCTTCGATGGCTTCGCAGCCGCTGCCCATCGCCACGATCACGTGTTCGGCTTCGGGATGGCCGCTATAGTCGAAAGGTTTGTAGTGGCGGCCAATACTGGCGGCAACCTCGGACATGGTGGCGGCGATGGTGGCGGGGGCGTCAAAGTATTGCTGGTTGGTGGTTTCTCGGCCCTGGAAATAGACGTCCGGGCCCTGTTGGCCCACCTTCACCTGGGGATGTTCGGGGTTCAGCGCGCGGCGGCGGAAAGCCTCCACCAGAGCTGGATCGCTGAGTTCGGCCATGGTTTCATAGTCGATCACGTCGATCTTTTGCAGCTCGTGCGAGGTGCGGAAGCCGTCGAAGAACAGCACGAAGGGGATGGAGGTTTTCATGGTGGCGAGCTGCGCCACCAGACCGAGGTCCATAACTTCCTGCACGCTGTTCGCGGCGATGAGGGCGAAGCCGGTGTTGCGGGCGCTCATCACGTCTGAATGGTCGCCGAAAATGGACAGCGACTGCGCGGCGAGGGAGCGCGCGGTTACGTAGAAAACTGTGGGCAGCATTTCGCCGGCGATCTTGTGCATGTTCGGCAGCATCAGCATCAGGCCCTGGGAGGCGGTGAAAGTGGTGGTGACGGCACCGGCGGAAAGCGCTCCGTGCACGGCTCCGGCAGCACCGGCCTCAGATTGCATTTCAATCACGTCGACCGTGGTGCCGTTGATGTTTTTGCGGCCGTCCGCGGCCCAGGCGTCGGCAAGTTCGCCCATCGTGGAGGACGGGGTGATCGGGTAGATGGCTGCCACCTCGGCAAACGCGTAGGCCACGTGGGCCGCGGCGGTGTTGCCGTCCATGGTGGCTTTAAGATTCTTGGCCATGGATAACACTCCTTATCTATCTTTTTTTATACAGAGTTATATGGGTACGGTAACCCTACTTTTGCATGACGGCTTTGTGTCAACCAATTTAATTAACTGGTGGACGCTGTCTGCTGGCCTGGCGTTCGCTCTATTCACTCCTGGTACAAAGTCTCACCCAAACCTTCAAATCGATATCACATGTCACAGTGGTCGTATGGGTTTATCAGGCAGAGAGATAG
>CAZVXH010000109.1:0-4642 GCA_964631015.1 uncultured Candidatus Cloacimonadota bacterium
TTAATCTGGCCTCCCGATCGTACTTGAGTGGTAACTTCTCCCGAGGTGTAAAGTCGATGAATGCGGAGCGATCGGATTCAACAGGGGTCTCTAGTTTGTGAGGCGATTTTCTAAGCTCCTCGACTTTGAGATTACTCATCCTAAACCTCCTAGGGACATAAGCTAGTTTTGGCACCACTGCGACATTTAATCTGCTTTTTTTTGTGTCACAGTGCTTGAATCCATTACTGATCTGCATTTGAGGCATATTTCTCTGATTTCGGACCACCTTGACATCTGTCACAGTGCTCGGTGAAAATGGGACCACTGTGACAGTTATTCTGCCCTTTTTGGTGTCACAGTGCTCAAACCCAGTATTGGTAGTCATCTCCAGGTTTTCTCGCCGTTCCGGGACCACTGTGACACCTGTCACAGTGGTCGCCGTGTCACAGTGGTCTGACCCGAACGCCCTCTGTTTTAACTCGTAACTGGTCGCTTTCATAAGCGCCTCCATCATGTTATTGCTGGGTGCTACTCTGCTGCAGGGCAATAACTTGGGAAGTCCTTTCCGCCAACAAATGGAGATTTCGGGAGATTTATAGCATAAATCTGCTTCCCCCATATTTCACATAATAATGCCAGGAAGACAACAACCCGTAAATAGAAAATGCACTGAGGCAAAACGCCCTAAAAAGCAGCTCATATGTATGCTGCTGAGTGAGATAAGCATGTTCTTACTGGATAAGACTAGTGACCCAGTCATATGGACCCTATTCAGACCTGGAGTTATTTACTGATACGGGAAAACGCACCACCGGCGCAGCGGAAACAATGAGCTAATAGTTTTTACAAATTCGATGGTCTGAAAATACCCTGAAAACAGTCCAAATTTGCAGAATCCCTGATACAATAGCGTCCAACTTCGTCCAAAGACCACTGTGACACAGTCTAAAACAAGTCCTATCTATCTCGCCACACCATAAACCTTTACGACCACTGTGACAGGTGATACCCATTTGCAGGTTTGGGTGATACTTTATAGTGGGAATGTTGGCGGGGAAGTTGTAACGGCCTGGATACGTGAGGCTCTCTTTCAAACTGAGTGGGTCAATGAGCCCGTGTGTCATTCCGGGATGGCGTTTTAGACGCCGGGACTCCGCCCTGTCATTCCGGGGTGGGGGCCCCGGAATCCAGTCATATCATCCACCCAGACCCAAACGTATGTCATTTCGGAACGGAAAACCTTGGCGCGAAGAGACGTCGGGGGCCTCTCCGGGCAACTTGTTGGTCGGTGGGGTGAAAAGAATCCAGGCCTGGTGGGAATAGCCTTGTGAGGATGTCGACTCAGTCTGCGTCTGGGTAAATCCCGTCATGGAAGTGAAAATGTTTTGGTTGGACCGTCTGGATTCCGGGACCCACTCCGCACCCCACGAACTCGCTACGCTCGTTCCTCTCTCGACTCCAGTGTGGTACTAATGCTAAGTGCATATTAAGGGGAGAAAATATTTTGATTTACACATTTGCCCAGACCTCTCCAAAGTACTTTCAGGTAAATGACAAGCATCTTGGAGGAAAAATGAAGGCAATAAAACTTTGGTTCTTTGTTACATGCTGCTCTGTGGAACTGTGGTGTTAAGCGCTCAAACACCAGTATGGCAGTGGGCGGTTGGCGCGGGCGGGATTGAAAATGATTGTGGCAATTCCATAGCCGTTGACAATCAGGGAAACCAGTATATAACAGGTTATTTTATGGACACAGCCACTTTCGGACCTTATACCCTCACTTCAAGCGGAAGTGATGATATCTTCGCTGCCAAGCTGGATCCCACTGGTAACTGGCTCTGGGCGGTAAAAGCAGGAGGACCAGTTTTAGACCCGGGGGTTTCCCGAATGTGATGAAAAGGTTGACCCGGCTTAACAAGCCTTGGATTTGGCCGAATGTAATACGATAATGAACCCCCGTGTCATTGTCGTGAATAATGAATGCATAAACCGCGGAACATCCCGCCAAGGCTAGCTCGGCCGAGCAGCAGGTATTTAAAACATTGGTTTGGCTGGGTCATCCCACCTTCAACTTGAGCCATGATCCGCAAGTTTGGCCACGAATTTCCGCATCCTGGCCAGCACCCACTCCGGGTTTTCCGCGGCCAGGGCGTGGCCGTGTTCCGGCGAAGCATGCACCTCGCAGCCCGGGATGGATCTTCCCAGCAACAACTGTTGTTTGACCGGGATCACCCTGTCCCGGAGTCCTATCAGCAGCAGCGCCGGGACTTTCAGTTGGGAGAGGCGCTCAATTCCCTGAAAGCGGTTGCCCGGGGCCAGATATTCCCGCAAGGTTTGGGATCGCACCAGCAGCGCTTCTTCAACCACCTTTTCCAGCGCGGCGGGAGAGGGTCTTCGCGTGGAGGCAGAGCTCATCCCCAGTCGCAGCAGCCAGCGTTTTCCCGCCATATACTTCCCCAGCCACGAAAATGCCGGATTGCCCAGCGGACCAAGCCCGGTAACCGGTGAGAGTAACACCAGCCCCCGCAGCAGTTCGGGATGGCTGAGCGCCAGTTGCAGGCCGACACCTCCGCCCATGGACAGCCCCACATACACCACCCGGCCAAGGTTTTTGGCTTGGATCATTGCCGCCACGTCCTCCGCCATCCGCACAAAGTTGCAACCTGTCCGCACCGCATTGGAAGCGCCGTGCCCGCGGAAATCGGGGGCCAGAGCGTGCCACTCCGCGGGCAGTAGGGGAAAATAAAAGTCGCGCCAGATATTGGAGGAGATCAGGGTGCCGTGCCCGAAAAACAGAGTGAGGGGCCCGGACCCCTTCTCCAGATAGAAAAGTTTCGCACCATTTACAGTGATGAAGGGCATGTTCCACCTCTGGGGGCAGCTTGGTGTACCCGGATTTCCTGTCAAGCGGTTTCCCCTTCGCCGGGCCAGTCGCCGAAGGGATCGGGGGAAGCGTAGATCCAATTCCAGGTCGCGCCCGGAACCGCGGGCAAGGGGAGCCGCGGTAAGTCATCTTCAAGCCCGATGCCGACCACAGGAGCGCCAAGGGCACCCGTTCTTCGCTGCGGATATCGTCCTGATACCAGTCTTGTCCGTTAACACCCAGGTAGCGGAAGGCGAAATGGACAGTCTGGCCAGCATAGGCGCTGATATCGACCAAATGCCCGATCCAGGCCTCGCTTACGGAAGTGGGATAACAGATCCCGACCCTTTGGGCCTATGGGGATCGTAGTGATTTAGCAGGATGCCCTCATTTCGTGGCTGTTTGCACACCCCTCGGTCCGCAAGCCGCCATCGCCCCCTACAGGCTAAGGATCAGCATGTTTTCGGCGATTTCGTGATCCCAGAAGTGGAACCCGAGGTCCCGCAGCAGGGGCAGGGAGTCCTTGAAGGCTGGCGGCACAATGATCCCATAGCTTTTACGGCTGCCGAAGAAGTGCTGGAAATAGGGCAGATCTTCCTTGATATCCGGCGTGGGGGCTTCCAGCAGATTGAGGTGGGGTTCGTGTCCACCGCCCAGATAGTAGGTGGCGCGCGGGGTCTGGAAAAGGCGGCCGTGGCGGTTCAGGAAGGGCAGCGCGTCCGGGCAGTGATGCACGCTTTGCCAGGCGCAGGGAATGTATTTTTCGTAGTGGCGAAAGGCTTTGAGGTCCACCCGCGGCAGCAGCTTGGGTTCCCGGGTGGCCTTGATGCCGCGTTTGTTGAGTTGCCAGAATGTGGCCACCACCTTGAAGCCCAGTTTTTGCGTAAGGTGCAGGCTCTCCTTGTTCAGATAATAGGTGCAGAATTCGAAGGAGCGCACCTTGCCGGCTCGGCGCAGATCGTGGGCCAAAGCAAAGGAATGGCGGTTCATGAGGCTGGCCACGCCGCGGTTTTGCCAGCGGGAACGCACGCGCAAGCCTTCGAACCACAGCACCTGGTCCGGAAAGAGCGAAAGCTTGAGGCAGGCGATCACGTGGCCCTGGTATTCACAAACCAGAAACCAGGGTTCAGAGATCCAGCGGTCCATCACTCTGGGAAGATAGTCCGTACCGCCCCAGATACCTTTGGAAACGCTGATCAGATCGGCTCGGTCGGCTGGTGTAGCCGGACGAACGTGACAGGCGTTGAGGTCAAAATTCATGGTTCGCGCTCCCCGCTCATTCCAGCAATGCCCCCAAAAGGGTAAAAACGAAGATTATCAGCACCAACACCAAATAGACCACCAGCCAGTTCTTCGCCCGGCGGGAATATTTGGCCGCCTTGGCCGGATCGCCCACGGAATTGGCGTTGGCGCAGCCGATGGAGTTCACCAGCGGAATGAGTCCCAGAGGAAAATAGAGCAGGGTGGCGATGATGCTCCAGACCATGTAGTTTTTTGGCCGGAGGGCCGCCGGCAGAGGCTGAGAAGCCGGAAGCGGCTCGGGAGCTCCGTAAGCGTTGTGGAACTGAAAAACGGGTTGCGGCGCGGCCGCTTCCGGCTCCGGAATCTCGTAATCCCCCCGCAGAGCCCGCAAAACCTCGTCGCAACTGCCAAATCTTTGCTCCTTGTCCTTGGCCACCATGGCGCGCAGCACCAGCACGGAGTTTTCGGAGATGAATTCGTAATTCTTGCGGGGATCGGGTACGGGTTCTTTGACGATCTCGTCCATGATGGCGTAATCGCTGGCGGTTTCGACGT
>CAZVXH010000110.1:0-4428 GCA_964631015.1 uncultured Candidatus Cloacimonadota bacterium
AACCTGCTCTTCGACTGGATCTCGGACTACACTACCCAGCCCGAGATCTATCTGCAATTCAAGAACGAAGCCGAGATCAAAAAGCGCGTGAAGGCGATCTGCAAACATTACGCCACCCAGCAGGACAACGATAAATTCACCCTGATGGAGCAGATCGTGTGCGTGACCCTGATCGACGGCCGCCTGGAACTGGGCGAGAAACAAAGACTGGCGGAACTGGCCGCGGCTGTCAATATCTCGCCCGACGCGCTGAACCTGATCATCCGCAAATGCAGCGAAAACGTTCTCACCCCCAACAAGAAATTCATGCTGGGTGGTTCCAGCTGAGGCCTGGGACCGTTTCTGGGAAGACAACCATGGCAAAATACCTGCTGATCTGCCTGCTCTTGCTGGCAACCGCCCTGGGCGCTCAAAACGCGATCCTGGGCGTCCCAATTTCCAACCTGAAGGCGGAATTTCCAGCCCGGGACCTGCGGGCCAGCGTTCTGCAACTGAGTCAGGCCGGTTACTCCGTCCTCCATTATGACGCCAGCTACGCGATCGTTATTGCTCCGGACAGGCCCACACCTGCCTTTCCTGGCGCTTTGGTGCTTTCCGAGTTTCCGCCCCGCCAGCATCTCTACCTATTAAGCGAACCCCCGATGGCAGCTCCCGCCGAACTTGGGGCGACAGGAAAGATCCTGCTGGGGCTGGATTCAGCCCTTCTGTTCGCCAGCGATCTGGATGAAGAGGAACTGCGAGCTCGGACATCCTGCCAAATCACTCAGCTCAGCCTCTCCCCCATGCGCCTGACCGCCTCAAAACCGCTTCCACCTTGGACCGGGATATTACGCGCGGACGTAGCCCAACTGGTGTCCAGCGTGAGCGCGGATTCCATTCTGGCCCGGATCCAACATCTTCAGGATTTCGGGACGCGGCACGCCTACACGGACACCCGTCTGCCCGTGGCCCAGTGGATCCAACAACAGTTTCTGTCCTTTGGGATCAGCGACGTGCAGCTGCAGGAATTCAGCCACAACGGCTATCCGCAGTACAACGTTGTCGCCACCCTGCCTGGAACCGAATTTCCCGACCAGTATATCATCATCGGCGGACATCACGATTCCACCAGCAACGACGCGTATAATTTCGCTCCCGGGGCGGATGACAATGCCAGCGGGGCCGCCGCCGTGATGGAGATCGCCCGGGTGATGCTGCTAAGCAACCATCAGCCCAAAGCTTCGGTCCGCTTTATGACCTTTGCCTGTGAGGAACTGGGTTTGAAAGGTTCCTACAACGATTCCGCCATCATTCACACAGCTGGGATGGACGTACGGCTGATGATGAATTTCGACATGATCGGCAACAACGAGCATGACCTCTCCGAGTGGGTTGTGCGCCAGATCCCTTACGACGGTTCTCTTGCCTACACGGATTACGCCGTGGGCATCACCGAGCAATACACCAGCCTGGATTCCTATGCCGACGAGGGCTGGTTCAACTGCTCCCGCAGCGATTCCTATCCCTACTGGCAGAAGGGATACAACATCATCTATTTCTTCGAGGAGGACATGGACAGCGCAATCTATCACACTGTGCACGACGTGGTGGATAGCCTGGAGATCGATTATTGCACGGAAGTGATCAAAGGCGCGGTGGCCTGCGCCGCCATCTTTGCCGATCTGGAAGAGCTTTCCGGGATACCCGTAGCGACCCCGGCCACAGAAATCTGGACAGACAGCTTCACAGCCAATTGGGAAGCCGTTTCCGGCGCCACCGGCTACTGGCTGGATGTTTATCAAACCCTAAATCACGGCCCTGCCAGCGAGCTCTTTTTTTCGGACTATCTGGAGGGAACCGGCTACAATAAAGCACTGGAGATCTTCAATGGAACTGGGTCCCAGGTTGACCTAAGCGATTACCTAATAGAGTACTTCCCCAATTCCTACACCTACGCCTATCAAACCTTGTATCTTTCAGGAATTCTGGAGGACGGAGAGGTCTATGTGATAGCGCATCCCAACTCGAACGTGGTGATTCGCGACCGCAGCGATCTGCAAAGCGCCTTGGTAACATCATTTGACGGAGACGACCAGATCGCCTTGAAAAAATTGTCAACCGGTTCCTATGTTGACATCTTTGGCCGGATCGGCACCGACCCTGGATCATATTGGGGTTCCGGCACCCTGGTCACCCAAAACCGGACTCTGGTGCGCAGAAACACCGTCACCGGCGGCGTGACTGCCAATCCGGCCAGCGGCTTTCCCACCCTGTACACCGAGTGGGAAAGCCATCCCATCGACAGTTGCGGCAACCTGGGAACCCACTCCATGGAAACTAACGCGTATGTGCCCGGATTCGAAGATCTCAGCGCAGGGCTTGCAACGAGCTCTGAAGTTTACGGACTTTCCCCTGGCGAAAACTATCATTACGTGGTCCGGGCAGATCTCGGCTACGGAACCTTTGGCGATTCCAATGTGATCAGCGTCAGCACCGGTTTGGTAAGCCCGCAACCCTTTCTAGTCAAGCTACCAAACGGTCTCGTGCTCAGTTGGCCGGCGGTGACCGGAGCCAGTACTTACAGGGTGGAGGCAGCGGATGAACCTGGCGGGGAATATACTTTGGAGGCAGAGACACCGTCCTTGGAGCTGGAGATCACTCCGGATCGAGCCCGCAGATTCTTCCGCGTGACAGCGATCCATTGAACAAAGCACTTCCCAGCGCGTTCCGAATACATCGCTGTCTCTTTTTTTGACTCATCTTTTTGTTCCTGGTAATGAATTCGGGCCCCAACCAGCTGAGCTTATGCTGCAGAAATTCTCTGTCACTCTGTCCCTCTGTTTTTATCAACCTTGCTTTTCCCTGTTTTATTCCTTATTTGAAGGCCATTATCTCTATTCTCCCCGCATGGCGGTGATGAACTTTGAAGCGGAGCGAATCACCTTCTCCGGCGGGGCCAAAAAAAGGATTGACGCAATATCGGGGTGCAAAAATGTGGTTGGATAGGAAAATTTGGTATGGAACACAGACTGATCATCGCCATCGACGGTCCCGCCGCTTCGGGAAAGAGCACCACCGCCCAGCGTTTGGCGCTCAGGCTGGGCTACGTCTATCTGGATACCGGGGCGACGTACCGCGCCTGCGCTCTGCAGGCTCAACTCAGCGGGGTCAGCCTGGACGACGCGGAGGCCGTGGCAGCCATGTTGGAAACGATCGACATTCGCATCGAGACTTCCGGCGCGACCAACGTGATCCTGCTGGAGGGCAGGGACGTATCGGAAGACATCCGCGCCAATGCCATTTCCAAACTTTCTTCAGATATTTCCGCCCTGCCCGCCGTGCGTTACCGCATGGTGGAGCTCCAGCGCCGGATGGGTGCCCAAGGCGGTGGCATCCTGGACGGGCGCGACATGGGCCGAGAACTGGCACACCTCCCCGTGGCAAAAGACGCCATCGTGATCGATACCGGTGACATGAGCGTGGACGAGAAGGTGGATACGCTGCACAGCTTGGTATTGGCCCGGCAGGAGGGAATATGAAAGTATTGCTGGCCGAGCACTCCGGTTTCTGCTTCGGGGTCCGCCGCGCCCTCCAAATGGCCCGCGAAGCCAAAGCCGCCGGTGGCGAAGTGCGCACCCTGGGCGAACTGATCCACAATCCCCGCATTGTACGGGAACTGGCCTCCGAAGGGATAGTGAGCGTGGAAGATGTCACCGGGGCCAGCGGCACCAAGGTGGTGCTGCGTTCCCATGGCGTTTCCAAAGAAGACCTGGCCGCCCTGCGGAGCGGCGGCTGCGAGATCATCGACGCCACCTGCCCCTACGTGGAGCGTGCCCAGCAGCTGGTAGCCGCCCACGCTGAAATTCCCGTGCTGATCCTCGGCGATCCCGATCATCCGGAAGTGAAGGGCATGCTGTCCTACGGCAATTCCCACACCCGGGTGCTCCGGCCCGGCGAGTTTCCCGGCGACGGACCCTGGAAAACCCTGTGCGTGGTTTCCCAGACCACCCAAAAGCTGGCCAACCTGCAAGCCCTAGTCCAGAGCGTGTTGCCGCGCTGCCTGGAGCTCATCGTTTTCAACACCATCTGCTCCGCCACCTCCCTGCGCCAGGAAGCGGCCGTGGCGCTGGCCAAAGCAAGCGATCTGATGCTGGTGATCGGCGGCCGCAACAGCTCCAACACCAAAATGCTGCACGATCTCTGCTCCCGCGAAACCCGCAGCCTGCACATCGAGGATGCCGGCGAGCTCACTTTGCCCGATCTCGCGGACGCTGCCAACATCGGCCTGGCCGCCGGGGCCTCCACCCCGGAAGAGGCCATCCTGGAAGTTTACAACCAGATTTTCAAATTAATGGGGATCCCCGGCGCGGTAAGCCGTTTCGAGGAAATCCCCAGGTATAAGGAGGAATCATGTTAGATCATGATCAGAACCAAGACCAGCCCATTCCG
>CAZVXH010000110.1:4438-4597 GCA_964631015.1 uncultured Candidatus Cloacimonadota bacterium
TGAAGGAAGGGGAAGGCACGACGTCAAAAGCAACTGAAGAAGTAACGGCACCCGCAGCGGAACCTATTGCCGAGGTAACGACAGAATCTGAAGCAGCAGAGGCCCCCCCGGAAACCCCGGCGGAACCTGCCGCCGCAACCATCCCCGAGCCTGAAGTGC
>CAZVXH010000111.1:0-4410 GCA_964631015.1 uncultured Candidatus Cloacimonadota bacterium
TATATGCAACACTTTTCTTTTAGGAAGATGGCTCTACTGCACTTGTTGGGTTAAAAAATAGCTCTGGCTAAACGCAGGCCGAGGAAGTAGTACCTGAGGTTTGGACTGTTGCTGCCGCGATTGGCAGTCCGACAGAGGTTGCCAGTGTTGAACAAGGAACCGCCACGCAGCAAGCGGTACAAGCCCGAGCCCGCCCCGCGCGGATCGAGGCCCGGGCTCTGGGAGTAATAGCCACCGTCGTACCAGTCCCAGCACCATTCCCAGACGTTGCCGCTCATGTCGAAGAGCCCAAGCTCATTGGCTTGCCGGGATCCCACCGGATGGGTTTTCTGTGCGGAATTACCGCCGTGCCAGGCAACCGCGTCCAGATCGTCAGATCCTGAATACTTGCAGCCCCGGCCATGTTTTCCGCCCCGGGCCGCGTACTCCCACTCCGCTTCAGAGGGAAGCCTGTAACCGTTGGCGGACCAGTCGGCCTCAATTACTGGCGATCGGAACATGCCGCCTTTCTGCACGGTTTGATAAAATGGGCGCAGGCCAGCCTGGCTGCTAAGGCGATTACAGAATTCAACTGCATCAAACCAAGACACCATTTCCACCGGCAGATCGCCACCAACAAAGTATGAAGGATTTTTATCCATGACCCTCAGCCAATCCGCCTGAGTTACTTGATGGCGGCACAGCATGAAGGAGGACACTGTTACCTGATGCGCCGGTTGTTCGTTTTTCGCGCCATCGTCTGAACCCATCATGAAAGCTCCGCCTTCGACGAGCACCATGTTTTCTTCTATGTTGGCCGCCCGGGTATTTACGCTAAGCTTGGGGGTGGGAGGCGGGGCGGGTTTCACCCGAAGCGGCGTTGTTTCCGGGGTTGCCGGCCCGGCCGCGGGTTCGCCAAAACCGTCCGGGCGCAGGTTTCTGTCCTTGACGGTGAATGACCTCAGCAGACCCACGGCCGCGTCTGAGATGTGAGGATACACAGAGCGCGGGTCGGGGATCTCTTCCGTGACGATCTTGTGTTGGATCACGTATTCGCTGTCGGTGTCGGCATTGAAGGGCAAACGGCCGCTGAGCATTTCATAGAGAACCACGCCGGCGGAATAGACGTCGCTGCGGGCATCGATGTCTTTCACGGCCATCACCTGTTCCGGGCTCATGTAGTGCATGGTGCCCAGGCGCGTTCCGGTGCGGGTGAGGTGGCCTTCCGAAAGCAATCTGGCGATGCCGAAATCCATCATCAGCACGTGGTCGGCGTGGTCGGGATCGACCATGATGTTGGAGGGTTTCACGTCGCGGTGGATGATGCCCTTGGCGTGGGCGGAGCCCAGCGCGGCGGCGATCTGGTCGAAGATCCGCAGGGCGCGCTGTTCCGGGATGGGGCCGGTGCGGTCGATCAGTTCGCGCAAAGTGATGCCGGGCGCGTATTCGAGCACCATGTAATAGTCTCCGGCCTCGGCGAAAAAGGCGAGGATGCCCACGATGTGCGGATGCTTGAGTTTGGCCTGGATGCGGGCCTCGTTTTGGAAGCGGGCGGCGAAATCCGCGTCCTGGGTGAGCTGATGGTTCAGGCGTTTGATGGCCACCTCGCGGTCCAGCATGTCATCCCGGGCCAGCCAGACCTCACCCATGCCGCCGCTGCCGATCAGGCGCACGGCCTCGTAATCGCGGATTTTGGTGCCAGGAAACAACTGCATATCCACTCCTTCAAGCTTGGGGTTGATTATCCGCCGGAGAGAAATCCGTCAAGGGAAAATGTTGGCATCCATATTCGCCAAACTGCCTCACATCCTTGAGCGCGCCACCCGCAAGCCGAGGTTGTAATACTTGATGGTACTCACATCCATGTTGCGGAAGGCGACGCGGTTGAGGCTGCTGTCGTAGTTCCAGGAACCGCCCCGCAGGGTTCTCTGGGTGCCGTAGTCCGGGCCGCGGGGATCGCTGTAGGACCCCCAGCTGTAGTAGCCGGGGTCATACCAGTCCCAGCACCACTCCCAAACGTTGCCGCTCATGTCGTAGAGGCCCAGTTCGTTGGGGTCGAGGGAGCCCACGCGGTGGGATTTTTGGCCCGAATTGTAGCTGTACCAGGCCACATCGTCCAAAGAGTTGGAGCCGGAAAAGGCAAAACCCTGGCCGCGGGTTCCCCCGCGGGCGGCGAATTCCCACTCCGCCTCGGTGGGCAGGCGATAGCCGTTGGCGCCAAAATCGCAGTAGAGGTCGTCCATGTATCCCCTGTAACAGGGCTGCAGTCCTTCTCTAATGCTGCGGTTGTTGCAATAATTGACGGCGTCTTCCCAGCTGATCCGCTCCACGGGATGGTCCGGGCCGCTGTTGTAAGCGGGGTTTTGCCCCAGCACGGAACTCCACTCGGACTGGGTGACCTCATGCCGGCAGATGTAAAAAGGCGAGATCCGCACTTGGTGGACAGGCCCTTCATTGGCGTTGACGCCATTGGCACCCATGTGGAAAGTGCCGCCTGCCACAAAGATGAAATCCGGGCCGGAGGGCATGTATTTTTCCACCGGCGTGACTGCCTCCACCCCTGCCACAGAATCGGCAACCACGCCAGCCGCGGCGCGAGGCGGTTCAGCCTTGGGGATGGGCGTGGCGGCGTAGCGATAGAGCAAGAAACCGATCACACCGATCAGGATGAGATAGATGTACCAAAAGTCCAGCCAGGTTTTAGCGCGTTGGGGGGAATCTTCCCCAGACAGTTCAGCGATGGCCGGGGCGGAGGAAAAACCGGAGGGCGCCACCTGGCCAAAGCCGCTCTGGACGTCGGATTCCGCCAGATTCAACGCGTGGGAGATCCTGGCGAGGCGGAATTCGCGGTTCTTTTGGGTGAGGCGGCGCAGCATAAAAACGGTGGCCTCGCTGATATAGGGATAGACGGCACGGGGATCCGGGAGTTCCTCGGAAATGATCCTGTGCTGGATGCTGTACAGGCTTTCGCTGCTCGGGTCGAAGGGCAACCCGCCGCTGAGCATTTCGTACAGCACCACGCCGGCGGAATAGATGTCCGTGCGCTGATCGAGCTTGTCGGGCGTCTGCACCTGCTCCGGGCTCATGTAGGAGGCGGAGCCCATCACCAAACCCGGCCGGGTGAGATGTTCTTCCTCCAGCAACCTCGCGATGCCGAAATCCATCACTTTCACGGCATCGCCGTTCTGCGTATCCACCATGATATTCGCGGGTTTCACGTCGCGATGGATGATGCCCTTGCCGTGAGCGTATGCCAGAGCTTCCACGAGCTGGCGGAAAATCCGCAGAGCCCGCTGTTCCGGGATCGGCCCGGTCCGTTCGATCAGCTCTTTCAAGGTGATGCCCGGCACATATTCCTGCACCATGTAGTATTCGGCCTTCTCTTCGAAAAAGGCCAGCAGTCCCACGATGCGGGGATGGCTGAGCCGGGCCTGGATGCGGGCTTCATTCTGAAAGCGGGCGGCAAAAGCGTGGTCCCGGGTGAGTCGGACGCTGAGCAGCTTCACCGCCACCAAACGATCCAGCATGGTTTCACGGGCCAGCCACACCTCGCCCATCCCGCCACTGCCGATCAGGCGGATGATCTCGTAATCGCGAATTTTGACGCCGGGAAATAGCTGCATATCCACTCCCTTCAAGGTTGAGGTTGATTATCCGCCGGTGGGAAAACCGTCAAGGAAAAATCAGGCTCAAGTTCAAATAGAGTGGGTCCGTCATCCCAGCGCAGGAGGTTGTGTGAAAAGCAAGAGAAAATTCCGTAAGAGTCCCGTAGGGACGGAATTTCAGATAGCACCCAAGTCCGAAAAATGCCCCCGGAGTCCCGTAGGGACGGCATATTGTAATCTGATATTCATATAAACCACAATGATATACGTATCATATATGTCGTCCCCAAGGGACTCACGTAAAACATCATGAAACCAACGTGTCTATCTAAAATAGCGTTCCTCCGGGACTTTGAAAAGAGTTATCACACAGCCTCGCAGGCTGGGATCCCGGTCTTTTGACGGAGTTTTTTTAACACAGAGATAGGGAGAAACAGAGGCACAGAGAGGGTTTGGCTTGGTGGCGTGGTGGCGGATGTAGCGCAGCATTCCAGTGCTGCGTACCGGCATCCGGCATGATTGGTATCATACGCCACGTGGTACTAACTTGGCTGGATTCCAGCCTGCGCTGGAATGACGGGCTCTCAGGTTTGCCCACCATAATTGAACTTGAGCCGTTTTTGACAAGGAGGTGGGTTAGAGGGAGGGTATCAAGCCAATTCTTCCGGTTTCAAACGCTGCGGTTTTACAATCTCGCGCGCGTTCCGGACGCACGCTCACGAGGCTCGGGAAACAATTGGATCGGCATGAATTCCGAGAAAGATAAAAAGGTCGATGCATCCCCCCGAAATTATTCTACCTGGTTATCTTCGGTTTATTGCTTGCT
>CAZVXH010000112.1:0-4302 GCA_964631015.1 uncultured Candidatus Cloacimonadota bacterium
GCGCTGTGGTTACCTCATGGATGGGCTTACCCACTCTAATTGAACATGAGCCTAATTTATCTTAGGGGGTTTGAGTGGTTTCCGGCAAGTCTTTGCCGGAGCGGATGACTCTTCAAACCAAGAAAGTGAGGCCGAACATGAAACATACACTCGTGATTTTGTTGCTGATCCTGCTGGCGGCGGGAAACCTCAGCGCTTTGCATTTTGCCCGTTGGAGCACCTCGATGGGCTCTTTCACGGCGGAACTTTACGACCAGTGGGTGCCGATCACCGCCAACAATTTCATCTCGCTGGCCAACAGCGGCTTTTACAACGATCTGATCTTTCACCGCGTGGTGGCGGGGTTTGTGATCCAGGACGGCTGTCCGCAGGGTACCGGCTACGGCGGGCCGGGCTATACCATTCCCGACGAATTCCACCCCAATCTGCATCACGACCAAGCCGGGATCCTGGCCATGGCGCATTCCTCCGCGCCGAACTCCGCGGGGTCGCAATATTACCTCACGCTGGTCCCCACTCCGAATCTGGACGGCAACTATGCCATCTTCGGTAAAGTGATCCAAGGCTTGGACACCGTTTTGGCGATCGGGCAGGTGCCGGTGGACGCCAACGACCGGCCGCTGACGCCTGTAAGCATCGATACTTTAAGGATCCTGGACCTGGCCATCATGAACGTCACGCCCTCGGATTCCACCACGGTCACGGTTAGCGTCAACGAGCCGCAGATGTTTGTGGTGGAAACGGTTTCCAGCCTCACCACCCAATTTGACTGGTACGTGGACGGAGCGCCGGCCGGGGGCATGGATTTCATTCTGGAGACCACTTTTACCACTCCCGGAACGCACTCCGTGGCTTGCGTGATCAGCAATGCCGACTGGACCCACACCATCGGGTGGGAGGTTTGGGCGGAGGGCTTGACTGCTGAAGATGAGGTGCCGCCGATGATACAAGGTCTGGATATCTCGCCTCATCCCCTGCGGGAGGGGGCCACGCTGAAACTGGCTGACGGCAGCTCGGGCCATTATCAGATCGGCGTTTATGACCTCAAAGGCCGCCTGCTGTTCGAGGTACCGGAACCTCTGAAGCAAGGTTCAGAATGGTTTTGGGACGGACGTGACGCCCAAGGGAAGAGGCTTCCCGCCGGGGTTTACGTGATCCGGGCGAGTTCGGCGGAGAAGAGCTTCTCGCGGCGCTGCGTACTGTTCTAAAGGCTCTCCGTAATTCCGGGGAAAAGGGTAACAACGTTTTGTAATGACAGAGCGGGGCCTTTTTCTGTCCACGAATGACACGAATTCACGCAAATGAATGGATTGGGATGAACAGATTATCAGATGAACAGATTAACAGATGAACGGAGGATCGTGGCATAAGCTTTAGCTTGTTGGGTACCCGGAATTTATTCCGAGGCACAATGTAATAGAACACGGATGACAGGATCGACAGGACCATCAGGATTTATTAAAACAGAGGGACAGAGGGATTTTCGGACGGATTGACGAATTTTAGGCCGGAAGAGCCGAATGTCCGTCATTCCGGGACGACGCAGTCGGGCCCGGAATCCAGACGGCCCGGGTAATGCCCTAATAGGGTGTCGACACAGACGCAGTCTGTATCGACCCCGCTTCGGTCTGGGTCTGGGTTAGTCTATTCCAGCAAGGGCTGGATTCCGGGGCCCCTACCCCGTAATGACAAGGCGCGGTGACGTTTGGCTGTTCCCGCTGTTAGTTGGCCTGGGGTTTGTTCGCCACCAGCTGCAGCAGTCTGCCTTCCCCGGCCGGCAAGGGTATGTAGGCCTGAGCGTTTTCGATGGGATAACAAATCCTGTCGTAGGGGTCCCAGAGTCCCGGATTGGGGCCATAGGCGGCCAGTTTCTTCCGGTCGAAGGTCAGGGTAAGGATCTGCGGTTCCGCTTCGGGAAAGTAGTCCGCGAATTCGGTATCTGGAACGTAGAGGGGATCGGTGATGGCGCCGGGGCGGAAAAAATTGCTGCGCCGGTTCACCAGCATGAACCAGGGTTTGCCCGCGGAGTCCTGATAAAAGCCGCACTGCACGTAGCCTTCATAGTCGCCGTTGCCTTGTTTCAGCACCCGCAGCCGCCTGATGAGGTTCTTCTTTTGCCAGCGGCTGTTGCGGGCTTTTTGGGTGCCGATGGTCTCGGCTTCCAGCCAGTCCAAGCCGCGGATGATCCTGCCGTAGGCCAGCACACGGGGATTACTGGAAGCCACAGCCGGCCAGGTGATGGGGTCCGGTTCGGGATCGGGGTAGTTCTTGGTTCCCACCTGGGAAAAGACCACGGCCCGGTTGCCGTAACCGGCGGCATCGTGAAACACCCTCAGGCGGTAGTGGATGATCCCGTCCGGCTTGTAGCACAGCGGCAGATAGAGCAGCGCTTTTTGCGTGGCGGTGGGAGGTTGGATCCAGCTGAGCCAGCGGTCGCCGCCGCTGTTTTTCACCCAATTGCCCAAAACCTGCACGATGGGATAAAATGAGCGTCCCGGCTGGGCCTCACGGTAGAGCGTGCTTTCCCTGTAAACTCGCAGCAGCTTGCTGTCCAGCACATCCTGGATGAACAGCCCGGGGTTGCTGTCTTGGGAACTCCACTTCAGATCGGGCGTGAGGGGATAGATGTCCGGAGCGATGATCTGGGGCTGGGCGAGCTTGCGAAAGGCGTCCACATGATCGTAAAAGATCTGGTTTTGTTTGTCCAGCACAAAGTTTTTGCCCTGATAATCGTAGACGGCGGTGAAAACCTTGGTTCCGGCCGCCCGTGCGCTGTCCTCGAGGAGTTTGTAGCCCGCGAACTGGCCCAGATGGGGTTCGTCGAAAGTGTAAAATCCGCTCAGGTTGCCCGTTCCCGCCGCCACCAGGTTCTGCATGCGTTCCCGGATTCCTTTGCTCATCACGGTTTGGTTGGTTACCAGGTCGTGATGCAGCTGATCCTCGATCTCCACATAATCCAACTGCACGTCGCAATTGCCGTACCACCAGATCCTGGGATTGAGATTCACCAGACGCAGCAGCTCCTGGGAATCGGGCGTGGCTGGATCGCCGTCGTGGTCGGCGCTCATCAGGTTTGTGGCCAGCAGGTCCGCGTAGGGGATCCGCAGCGTAATCTCGGTGAAATCGCCTCCGGGCGAAAGCAGTTGATCGCTGAGCCGGAAAATGGATTCGGTGAGTTCCCGATCCTGATTGAGATGGCGCAGGAGCGTGGCCTGCGAGGCAAAACCGCCGGCCTGAAGTTCATAGCCGCTCACATCGAAGCGCAGCAGAGGCGCGTCGGAATCCAAGTCTTTTTTCAGCCCGCTGATCCGGAAGCGGAATTTTACCCGGATGAAGCTGTTGTCATGCCGGGGCGGATCGAGTTGACGCAGCACAAATTCCTTGCCAAAGCGCACGTAAGCCCCGTATTTGTTGGGCCAGCGATACCTGAGATCGGTGAACAGCCAGCCGGGCCTGTCCTTGCCCATGTTTGCCTGCCAGGCCCAGCCGTAGGAGGCTCCGGCGATATCGACAGGCTTGCCCAAGCGCGGCATCTGCTTGTCGCTGCGGGCCGCGTACCAAAACTGGTTGTCCAGGCCGTCGCCGTATTTGAGGTCTTTTTCGTTGGCAAACTCGGCTTCGAAGCGGAGCTGGTTGCTGGTGGAAAGGGCGTAGCTGGGAAAACTTCTGGCGCTGGAGGAAGCGCCGTAGGAGGTTTTATCGATCAGCCAGGCGTCCAGGCCGTAACTGTCCAGTCCCTGCAGCAACTTAGCCAGGTCGGCGCTGTCTTCAAAGGTCTCCACCAAGTTGGAGTTGTAGCCGAGCTCTTGCATCTGGCGGTACAGAGCTTCCCGCTGGGCGGGATTTCCGCCGGCGCGCAGATAGGAGTAGGTTCCCAGCAAAAACTGGTCCGAATGTTTGGCTGCCGCGGGCACCCAGCTTAGGCAGGCCAGCAGGCAGGCCAGCAGGATCGAGGTTTTTTCCATCCTGGTCATCATCATTCTCCTTGTTCGGTGGCAGTGATCAGCCCGGAAAGGCGATTTACATCTCTGGCCGCCGGCAGGTTCCGGTCAAGCATTTTTTACGGAAGTCCGGGCATCGCCCTGATTACATATCGTGTTCACTTCCCGTTCGCCTCCCGCACAATGCCCCCCTGTAATGCGGGAAGTAGGCGGGAGGCGAAAAAAAGGCGGATAAGAGGGGGCTAAGGGCGATTCGTGGAATTTTGTTACCCGCTGAGGTTGATCTTGCGCGAGCGGAAACCGTAACCCAGCACGTCGTAGACGTCCGTAACGATCATGAACGCGTCGGGATCGATGTCTT
>CAZVXH010000113.1:0-3223 GCA_964631015.1 uncultured Candidatus Cloacimonadota bacterium
TGAAGAAAACCCTGGCTCTGCTGGCCCTGCTGCTGGCCTGCGGCCTGCTTTTGGCCCAGAAAGTTACGAATGTGCGGGTGGACCAGCATCCGGAACTGCGGTATTACCGGATCACCTTCGACCTCAGCGGGGGAGCCAGGGATCTGTATTGGATCCAGGCGGTTCCCTATAAAGCCGGATGGGAACCGGGCAGTTTGAGTTATCTCAGCGGACAGGGCGTTACCCAACCCTGTTCTCCGGGCAAAGACCTGCAGATCTTCTGGGCGCCAGACCTGGAGGGCTATGAAACGGAAGGCTGGGAATTCAGGTTAAACGCCATTGCCACCAACCTAAGCGGCAAGCAGCCCAGCACCGGCGCTCCGGTTTCCTTGGGCAAAACGCCGGTTCCGGAATCCATGTTCAGGCAGCGAACCGCCTGGAAGCGCAGCGGCTACGGCGCTTTGGGAACGCTGGCCGCGACCCTGGGACTGTCCACGTTCCTGTGGACGAGGGCGGACCAAGCCTACGACGACTATCTGAACGCGAATACCGCGGACAACGTGGCCGCTTCCCGGGACCTTTTTCTCTCTAGACAGCGGGGCTACAATATCAGCCTGAGTTTAAACCTGCTGCCCATAGTTTGGTACACGTGGTCCAAAATAGCCGAAATTCAGGCCGGCAAGCGCATCCAAAACCACCTTGCCTCATCCGGACCGGACGGAGGCAACTGATCCATGCGGCATTACTGCTTTTTACTGCTGATCCTGATTATGGGCCTTTCGTCGTGCATGGACAGGCCGATGACCAATCCTCTGGATGAACACGGTCAGGTTGCCACCCCGGTTATCACTCCCCCTCCGGGAACCTATCAAAGTTCCCTGTCGATAACCATCACCTGCGCCACACCCGGAGCGTCCATCCGCTATACAAAAGACGGCAGCCAGCCGAATGAAAACTCCTCACTTTACTCGGCTCCGGTTTACGTGGGCGGAAGCGCCGTCATCAAGGCCAGAGCCTACAAACAGGGCATGGACGCCAGTCCGGTGGCGGCTTCACAATACACCCTCGAACTGCCCACAGTTGCCACACCAACGTTTTCTCCTCCTGGCGGAACATATACATCAGAGCAGACGGTTACCATCAATTGTACCACCAATGGGGCTAGTATCAGATACACAACAAATGGTGCGGATCCTGGTGAAGCTTCAGAATTATATACATCTCCAATATTAGTGGCAAGCACGACAACGATTAAAGCCAGGGCCTTCAAAGCGAGTTACAATCCAAGTCCATCCTCCTCAGCCGCATACACTATGGTATCACCTCCTATTTTGGTTGAACACTTTGATGATCTATCTGCGTGGACCAATACAACAAGCGGGTCGGGAGCTTGGTATCTGCTACCAGGAGGATATAGCGGTGACTACGCCATATCAAATTGCATGGATGGAGCCGGTGACCAGTTGTCTCGAACCTTCAATTTTGCCACCAATGTGAATTTAAAAATCTGGGTGAGTACTGAGGATCCCATATCAGATTTTTACTTCGCGATCAAAATAGACGGTGTGAACGAATTGGTTATGGATGGTGATAGTGACTGGAATCAAAAACAATTCTTCATTCCAAGCGGTATACATACATTATCTTTTGAAACAGGGGGGTGGCATGGTTGGGGGTGTGTTGACGAGATGGAAATATACACCAGCAATTAATATTTTGGTGGTCTCAGGTGTGTTTGCATCAAACTGGTTTTCGGAACTCGCGATTGGTAAGCAGTGATACTTGTTAAGATTTGGACCTCAATCAATGACAAAGATGCATTTGTGATTAAGAATGAGTAAGACTAATCATACTCGTCGAACTACTTCATCGAGCATCATCCACCCTTATATCAAGAATTGCCTCTTTACCCTTCCCGCTTAGATTATCTCAAAACAGCCATGGAGCCAAGATGGACGAAAAACTGAACAAAATATTTGCCGAGATCAAGACCAAGACGCAGTGCAGTCTGGGGCCGCGGGCGTTTCGGGACGCCGGGGCCTGGCGCATGAAAGACGAGGTGGAGGACAGCATGCGCACCAAGTTTGCCGTGGACCGCGACCGCATCCTCTACAGCGGGGCCTACCGGCGCTATCACGGCAAAACGCAGGTCTTTTCCTTTACCAACCTCATCGACGAGGAGATGACCAACCGCAACCTCCACATCGCCTACGTTTCCCAGATCGCGCGCACCATCGGCAAATATCTGGGGCTGAACACCGAACTGATCGAGGCCATCGCCCTGGGGCACGACCTCGGCCATCCCCCCTTCGGCCATGACGGCGAAATGGCGCTCTCCCAAGCCTGCGTCGCCCACGGCATCGGGCATTTCCACCACAACATCGAATCCCTGCACATCGTGGACCACATTTCCCGCAAGGGCCGGGGGCTGAACCTCTCTTTCCAGGTGCGCGACGGCATCATCTCCCACGACGGCGAGGTACACAACACCCTGCTCAAACCCGAATCGAACAAGAGCGAAGAGCGCATCCAAGAGTACATCCGGGAAAAGAAGGCGGGCAGGAACTTCAGCTGGATGCCCGGCACCCTGGAAGGCTGCGTGGTGCGGATCACGGACACCATCGCCTACATCGGCCAGGACATCGAGGACGCCATCCGCTACAATCTGCTCAGGCGGGAAGAGCTTCCCAAGGAGGTCACGGAAAAGCTGGGCAACACCAACAGCCAGATCATCGAAACCCTGATCAAGAGCGTGATCGTGAACAGCCATGAACAGGACTGGATCGCCTTCGACGAGGAAACCTCCCACTACCTGCTGGAGCTGAAGAAATTCAACTACAAGCACATCTACACCGATGACAACGTGAAAACCTCGAACAAGATCATCTACCGCACCATGGGCCTGATGTTCGCCAAATACCTGGATGACATCGCCAAGGGCAACCGCGAATCCAAGGTCTTCAAACACTTTCTGGATTTCAAGGCGCCGGAGTATCTGGAAAAGTTTTCCTCGCCGGAACAGGTGCGCGACTTCATCGCCACCATGACCGACCGCTATTACAACGAGGAGATCAAGGACTATCTGCTGCCCTGGAAGTGGTGACGTGGTGGCGGGGTGACGGGGTGACGTGGTGCGGTGGTGAGGTGGTGGTATCGGAGCCGCAAACGTCCCCGTTTGCGAAACCCCGCAGGGGTTCAGGCTGCTGACAAAGGCCGTTTTTTCAGAACGGATTTGGACAAAACA
>CAZVXH010000114.1:0-3112 GCA_964631015.1 uncultured Candidatus Cloacimonadota bacterium
AAAGTGCGTTTATCCACATTTTCTCCTTAGGGAAGCGGATCGTAACCGCCCTTGCAAAAAGGATTGCAGCGCAGTATGCGCCAGGCCGAAAGGCCCAGGGCTTTGAAAAAGTTGTACTCGCGGAAGGCCTGCAAACTGTATTGGCTGCAGGAGGGCTGAAAGCGGCAGACGCTGGGCAGCAGGGGTGAGATTAATTTGCGGTAGAGCGAGATCAGCCCGATGAACGGCAAATTTGGCAGGCGCGAGATCGATCTTAGCACCTTGCCCGCAGTTGAGCGCTCAGTTTGTCCAGTTCCGCGCATAAATCGTTCCAGCCAAGTTCACCGGCGCTGGGGCGGGCGATGAGATTGAGTTTGCAGCCTTGGGGGAGGGCCGTGTACCGCAGGCGCGCCCAAGCTTTGATCCTGCGTTTGAGCAGGTTGCGCGTGTGCGCTTTACCGGTCTTTCTTCCGATGGTGATGCCCAGGGCGAATGCGTTTGAGTCAAACAGCGCCGCGGCATAGAAATTGTCGCTCCGCAGAAACAGGTCGGGGGAGCTGAACTCCCGGTATTCACTGTGCTTCGTGATCCTACGAAGCATGGCTCATACGCTGAGGGTCTTTCTCCCTTTGGCGCGGCGGCGGGCCAGCAGTTTGCGGCCATTGCGGGTGGCCATGCGGCTGCGAAAGCCGTGGGTGTTCTTCCGGGAACGGTTGGAGGGCTGGTAAGTCCTTTTCATTTATCTAACTCCTTAAAATGTATGGCAATTTCATTGAATAAACCATCTTTTTTGCCGCCCCTGAAGTGTCAAGCGCAAAAAATCGTACCCACCCCCCGGCCTTTCCGCTTGACAGTTTAGCCCCTTCCGAAAAGGCTTGCCGCGTCCGGGTTGACGCTTGTTCCGAGGCGAAAATCACGCCCGCGACGGAGGATGAATTTGCAGATCGAACTCTGGTCCTGGAATGTCAATGGCTTGCGCGCCATTCTGAACAAGGATTTCATCGCCGCCATCCGGAGCGGGCAGCCGGACTGGCTGGGCCTGCAGGAAACCAAACTACAGCCCCATCAGGTACCGCCGGAGTTGGATGAATTGGCGGGATACAGCAGCTACTGGTCCTCCGCCGAGCGCAAAGGCTATTCCGGCACGGCGGTGCTGGCCAAACTTGAACCGTTGGAAGTTACATACGGCTTCGGCGTGCCGGAATTCGACGGCGAAGGCCGCGTCGTTCGCTGCGTGTACGACAGCTTCATCATCTACAACATCTATTTTCCCAACGGCCAGATGAACGACGCCCGGCTGGATTACAAGCTCCGGTTTTACGACACCTGTTTTGAGCGCATGGAGGCTGACCGTGCCGGCGGTAAAATGGTGCTCGTCACCGGCGATTACAACACGGCCCACCACGAGATCGACCTCGCCAACCCCAAACAAAACGAGAGCACCAGCGGATTTCTGCCCATCGAGCGGGCCTGGCTCGATAAAATTGTGGCGGCCGGCTGGGTGGATACTTTCCGCCTCTTCCATCCGGAGCCAAAACGCTATTCCTGGTGGAGTTACAGAGCTGTGGCCCGGCCCCGGAACGTGGGCTGGAGGATAGATTATTTCTTTGTGAACGCCGAGGCGCGCCAGCGGGTGGTGGATGCCGATATCCGCGACGACATCATGGGTTCGGACCACTGTCCGGTGACCCTGAAGATCACTCTACCCTGAACTCCAGCATATCCGGATAATAATAGCCGTCCCAGCCCACCCTCAGAGAATAGCCGCCCTTGCCGTATTTGAACTCCAGGGGCAAAATGAGCCGTGAATCGCTTGTCCACTCCAGCCGCAGGGGCATGGAACCCAGTCGGTAGGTGATCAGGTCGATCTGCACTTTGGTACTGGGGTCCGGAGTGGCCAGCTGGCATTCAAAACTGTCCCGCGGCTCCGGTGAAAGATACGCGAATTCCACAGGATAGATCCGGCCCGGTGAAAACGTCTGGGGCAGGGGGGTAAGCCTTTTTAAAATCGGCACGGCGAGGATCTGGGTGGTGTAAAGCCTATTTCCGGTTAAGTGGACCGCGATCCCTTCGTGGGTGTAATCCTGGTTGAGAATGTTGGCCTTGTGGCCGGGCGAATTCATCCAGCCGCGGGCTATCTCCTTGGGATCGAAGATCATCCTGCTGTTTTCGATGAAATAGAGGTTTTCGCCGATCCCCGCCACCAACAGTTCGGGCAGATGTTTCCGCTGCCGCTGCGAAACCTGCAGGCCTTCATGATCCACATGGCTGAAAAAATCCTGCTCGCCCATGTTGCGGCTGTGCCGCAGGGCCAGTTCGGCCAGTTCATCCAGCCAGAGCAGCGGCGGCAGTTCGTTTCTGGCGCGGATCGCGTTGATCTCGTCGTGCACGCGCCGCGCGAATATCTCCGGACTCAGGGTCTCCGCCGTCACCGAGGTCAGCAGCGTCAGCAGCAGCAGGGCAAAGCATGTCTTTTTCATCTCTAAAACCTGTACTGCAGCAGCAGCGCGTCGCCGGAAAAGCGCAGGCGGATGTTTTCCTTCTCGCTGTCGAAATCAGACAGATGCGCGTCCACATAGGCATCCAGCATGGAAAGCCCGGCCGTGATGCCGATCCACCAGACGTCATTGTTCAGTTGATAGCGGTAGTCGCGGCTGCGGGCCAGATACTGCTCCCGCAAAAACTGGTCCTGGGTGTTGTCAGCCAGGTTCTGCCAGTAATCCCGCTCGCCGCCGTGATAGATGGCGGAACCGATGAAGAAGCCCTGCACGCCCATCACCAGGCCCGCTTTCAGCCAAGCTCGGTTGTAAAGCTGCCCGCCGCCGGGGAAGGCCGCGGAATACAACACCGCGCGCGTCGGCACCCGCTTCGCCTGGGCGAATCCCAAGCTCAGGGCGGCCAGAATGACGCATGTCACCAGCAGTTTCTTCAGTTTACTTTCCATGATAACAATACTCTTCTTTCTACTCAGCCCTGCTTGTCAATCTTTATTTCATCCCCGTGTCTCCCCGCTCAGTCTAGAAAACTTACAGTTACATTCCAATGGATCTATTGAAATCTGTCAACTCATATTTGATATTTGGCATTCCCCCATTTTTTAAACCAGCCTTATTTTCATCTGTAGCGGTTCGAT
>CAZVXH010000115.1:0-3092 GCA_964631015.1 uncultured Candidatus Cloacimonadota bacterium
ATATCAGTCCCACTTTCGGGACTGAGAATATCCTACTGCATTAGTTGGGTTTAATTGGGCTTTGGCCATTTGGGCCTTTGGCCTTTGATCTCTTGGCGACATCAGCGCGGCGAGCGAAGACAACGGATGCTCAAAAACGACGGGAAAACCGCCGCGCGTCCGTCCTGTGATCCTCATCGGTACAGTACCCCTCTAAACAAGACGGAAGGCGGTGGCTTCAGCCACCGTACACATCACAGCAGCAGCACAAAGACGATCTCCGGTGGCTTCGGCCACTGCTAAAACCCTTGACCCGCCCTAAGCCCTCTCCTATTCGCCCCTTGTCCGCCTCCCGCACACTTCCCCATTAACAGGCGGGAAGTGAGCGGGAAGTCAAAAGGAGGTGAAATGGAAGGGGCTTAGGACGAGACCTGCAGGAAGTTCCGAAATATCCGCGGAATCCCTTTTCGCACTCCAATCATAGTGGGTAACAATCCACCGCTTGTCCAGGAAAAAATGGATAAAAGATGAAGGTCTTGGAGCGGTAGGTCTTTTTCCCCGCCGACCTTCAGGGGGACAACAGAACCGCTACTCCGTTCGCAGCAGGGGCAGGAAGTTCAGCTTGTAATCCTCGGCCAGTTTGTTGCCGCTGATATCGGCGGCGGAGACGGTGAGGACGTAGGAGCGGTAGTTTTGCAGGGCGCGGGTGGGCTTGAAGGTGTAGATGGCGGTATTGGCACCGCTGAGGGCGAAGGGTATTTCCGCGTTCGCTTCGGCGGCTTTGAGCGTAGCTTTCAGCGCGGCGGCGGGGATGGTTTCGGAGAAACGTATTTCCAGCGTGGGTTCCAGGGTATTCACGGAGGTGCCGTTGCGGGGCAAACTGGACAGCACGGTTGGCGCGGTGGCGTCGGCGCTCTGGGAGGAGCGGAAATCCGCTTTGTCCACCGGGGTGGTGTTGCCCCGGGCGTCGCGCGCGCCGCGGACCTCGACGCGGTAGTCCTGGGCGTCCTGAACCCCGGTGAGCAGGGTGAGTTTATCGCCGGCGAGGCTGGTGATCAGGATGGGCAGATCGCCGCCGTTATCCAGGCGCTGCAGCTTCACAGAGTCGTAGCCGGCCAGGGGTTCGGAAAAAAGGATTTCCACTTCGCGCTGGTGCCTGGCCTGGGCGAGTTTCATAACCGGCCGGGTGCTGTCGGAATAAGCCAGGGCGATGTCCAGATTTTGGGAACGCTGCAGGTTCACGCTGGCGGCGAAAAAGGGCTCGCTACCCGGGTCATGGCGGTTGTTGCGGTCTTTGTCGATATAGGCGCGCAGCAGATAGGAAGAGGGATTGAGGGTTTCCAGCGCGTAGGCCGGGCCGCGGGAAACGGTGCTGATCACGTTCAGCGAATCCGCGGAAAGCAGCCGCAGCTGCACCGGTAAAGAGGCGTCGGCCTCATCTTCAAAGCTCACAGTGCCCGCCAGCTGGAGTTGGTTGAGCTGGCCGCTGGCAAAAACCAGGGTCTGGTTCTCCACCGGTGAATTGCCGCGAATGTCTTTCAGCCGGGTGCTCACGGTCACGTAGTAGTTCGTGTCCGGCAACAGCTCTTCGTTGAAGCGGATGAGCAGGGTGCTCTTGTCCACGCTGATCTTCTTGGCCTGCACCGGAGGATAGATGTACACCGCCTGAGTTACGGAACTCTTGTCCAGCGGCTTGGAGAAATTGATCTCGATGCGGTCGTTCGTGATCTGACCGAACTGCGCGGGCAGGGAACTGAGCACGGTGGGGCGGTCCAGATCTTCGGGACCGCCGGTGGGGCTTTTCTTGCTGCCGCAGGAAGCCAGCAGAAGCAGCGCCAGCAGCAGGGATAGTTCAATAACCTTTTTCATAGAGGCTTTCCAGGCTCAGAGAGCCGGTTTTGTGCAGCGCGCGCACGTATTTGCCGAACACGTCGTATTCGAGGTTGACGGCGGCTCCGGGCGCCAGCTGGCCGAGGTTGGAATTGTGGAGGGTGTGGGAGATCAGGGCCACGCTGAAAGAGGAGGGGCCAAGCTCCGAGACGGTGAGGCTGACGCCGTTTACGGCCACGGAACCTTGCGGCACCAGCAGTTCGCGGTCGCGGGGATCGAGCGAAAAACGCAGCCAGGTGGTGGCGCCTTTGCTGCCGGTCTCCAGCAGCTTGGCCACGCGGTCGATGTGGCCCTGCACCCAGTGTCCGTCGAGGCGTTCACCGAGTTTGAGCGCGGGTTCCAGATTGAGCAGCGTGTTGGCGTTCCAGGCTCCGGCGGTGCTTTTGGCCAGGGTTTCGGCCATCACCTCCACCTCGAAGGCGGCCTGGGAGAATCTGATCACGGTGAGGCAAACGCCGTCGCAGGCGATGCTGGCGCCCTCCCGGAGGTCCGTAAACGCGGCGGGACGCTGTACTGAGACGACGCGGGCGCCGGCGGAGGGAACCACCCGGAGGATCTTTGCGGTGGCCTGGATGATGCCGGTGAACATGGTTTTAAACCGGGTAGCGCCGCTTCCAGGCGTTGGCGAGGGTGAGCTGACTGCTATATTCAAGGTCGCCGCCGAAGGGGATCCCGGTGGAGAGGCGGGTAACGGCAAGGCCTTTGCCCTGCAGCAATTCCGAAAGATAGTGGATGGTGGCCTCACCTTCCGGAGAGGGTTTGAGGGCCAGCACCAGTTCTTCGGGCCGCTGGGCGGCGATCCGGGCCAGCAACTGGCCGGAGCGAATCTGCTCCGGGCCGAAGCCGTCGATGGGTGAAAGCAGGTGTCCCAGCACGAAATAGCGGCCCTTGTAGTCGTTCATGTTTTCGATGATCTGGATGTCGGCGGTGTTTTCCACCACGCAGAGGAGGGCGTCCGAACGTTCGCCGGAAGAGCAGAAGGGGCAGGGATCGCTCTCCGCGAGCATGTTGCAGAGGCCACAGCTGGTGAAGGTTTCCACCGTGTTGGTGATGGTGGCGGCCAGTTCCAGGGCGAAATCCTTGCTTTGGCTCACCAGAAACCAAGCCAGGCGCTGCGCGGTTTTGCGGCCGATGCCGGGAAAGCGGTTCAATACTTGGATCAGACGTTCCAGAGCGGGGGAAACGAGCATCTACATCAGCCCGGGGATCTTCATGCCGCCGGT
>CAZVXH010000116.1:0-2899 GCA_964631015.1 uncultured Candidatus Cloacimonadota bacterium
GCCTGACCTTCACCTTCGGAGGGTGCCACTCTATCCAGCTGAGCTACAGGGACGCGGAAGCTTGTTAACATCAATTTTGAAAGGGGCTAATCTGTCAATCGTTTTGGCGGTCTGGGGCGGGTCCGCGGTCCGCAAATTCGCTCTTGCCGCAAAGCCAGTCAGTGGCCTGGGGAGCAAGCTTCCGGAGCTTGGCCGCGATGGCGTGGGCCAGCACGTTGATCTCCCACTGGGCATGTTCATCACAGCGCAGGCGGATGAGGTGATAGAGCTCGCGGAGGTTCATTTTCACCAAAACCTTCACGCGATCAGCGTTGAGACACGCGTATCCGGCAAGGTCGGCGGAGACCGCGGCCAGCTCTTTCTTCAGGCTTAGAACTTGCGGCAACAACTCCTCCCACCGGGGCGAACGGCCCGCCGCAGCGATCACCTCAGGCATCACACAAAGATTAGAACCGGGGTGTTTCTGCCGGATCACAGATCCCACCCGGTGGCGCTTGAATTGGGCCCAGCAGCTTTCAGACATGGCCAGTTCGAACGTGAAATCCGCCAGCTCAAAGGCGCGGGGCATCTTGCTCCAGGGACGGATAGCCGCGAAAACCTGGTCCCACATCTCCTGTTTTGCTTTTGCGTCAAAGCCGGACACAGCATCGAGGCATTGCTGCCAGCTGCCTTGGGTTTGTTCATACAGCAGCGCCGCGAGGATCGTGTCATCGGCGTCTGGAGTATATTCCAGCAGACGCACGATCTCCTCATCCTGAAAATCGTCGCGGGGAATCTTGGTTTTGAGGGCACTCAGCCTCCCCGTAAAAGCTTCCGCCTCCACGTGGCGGACGAGGGATGGGCAGACCTTTTGGGCGGGCTCCAGCAGCGCGGCGTGAAGCTCCCGGGCCTCCAGGAGGGGGTTGGCGACCAGCCGCCGGAGCAGGTTTTCCAGGCTGCGGGCGTTGAGGGTCATCCCCAGCTGGGTGGTGGTGGCCAGAGGCAGGATGTAGCGGGCGTCTTCCTTGGCCATGCCGTCCCGCGCCTGAGCGGCAAGATCCGGATAATCCGCGGCATACAAGGTCTTCAGGGCATTGTAACTGGCCTGGTATTCGGCGAACAGCGCGTCCATAACGCTGATGTATTCACGCCTGAGAGCGGAATGAGCCGGAAGTTCAAGCTCTGCCGGGATCACGTAGTCCTTGGCAAAGGTAACATAACGCTGGGATTTTTCGGTGAAAGAGGCGAAACGCAAGGTTTCCAGGCTTTCGGTGAGGAGACGGGAAACGCCGATCACATCGAAGTTGAAGACGGCGTGTTCGGCCACGGAGGCGTGGCCCAGATCAAACACGATGGTCTGGTTGGAGTTTCTGGCCCTGGCCACGTCCGCCAGCGCTTCCGCGCGCAGTTCGGAAACGGATTTGCTGCTGCGGCTGATCCGGGCGTAGGCGGCGGAGATCACTTCCGGAGTGGCGGAAGCATCATCCAGAGAGCGGATCAGGGAACTGTCGATGTTGTAACCGGCGAGAGTGACCTGCACCTTGGGCCTCAAAGCAAGGCGGTGACGCTGCTGGCGCCAATGCGGTTGGCACCGGCTTCGAGCATGGCCAGGGCGGTCTCGTGGGTGCGGATCCCTCCGGACGCCTTCACGCCCACTTTCGGGCCCACCGCAGCCCGCATCAGGCTTACGTTTTCCACCGTGGCTCCGGCAGGGCCGAAACCGGTGGAGGTCTTCACAAATTCCGCGCCTGCTTTCTTGGCGTAGAGCGAGCAGGCGATGATCTCCTCTTCTGAAAGGAAGCAGGTTTCCAAGATCACTTTAAGCAGAACCTTGTTGCTGCGGCAGAGCTCGGCAATGCTGCGGATGAGTTCGTAGGAATGCAGGATATGGCCGCTTTTCACGGCGCTGAGGTTCTGCACCATGTCCAGTTCCTCAATGCCTGTGTTGATCACAGCCAGGGCTTCCGCGGCCACGGCATAGGTGTAGCCGGCGCCCAGGGGAAAATTGATCACGGTGCAGGATTTGACGGCAGCGGAAAGGCGCAGCTGGAGCGGATGGGAAAAGTGGGAATTGACGCAGACAGAGGCGCACTTATAGTCGTTGGCAAGATCGCAGAGCGCGTTGACCTCGGCCTGGGTGGCATCAGCGCGGAGCAGGGTGGCGTCGATGATGGAGGCGATCCCTGCGGCGGGATCGTAGAGCTGATCTGGCTTTGAGGCGCGGCAAACGGCACAGCCCAGGCAGATGGCGTGGGCGCCGCCGCATTTGCAGGGCGGATTGTCTCCAAAGAGACGCCGGGCAATGCTTTCGATCTGGTTCATGAGGAAACTCCTGTTGGTTTGGTGATGGCCCCCGCGACCAATTGGCCGCAGGCCCCGCTGATGTCCGCGCCTTTGCTGCGGCGGAGCATCACGGCTTGGGGCAGGTTGCGCGCCTCGGCCATGAAAGCCTCGATCTCGACTTCCGTGGGAGCCCGGTAAGACAAGGAAGGCACGGGGTTGTAGGGAATGAAATTCAGCTTGCAGGAAAGGTCGCCGCAGAACTTGCGCAGGGCCTTCAGGTCTGGGGCGGCCATGTTCACATCCGGGATGAGGATGTATTCCAGCGTGATCCGGAACGGGCTGTGATGCTGATAGTAGAGCAGGGCCTTCTTCAGCACGGGCAGGGGAAACTTCAGATTCACCGGCATCAGTTGGTCGCGAACCTCGTCCCGGGCGGAATTGAGCGACACGGCCAGCTTCACCTTGAGGCCGGATTCCGCCAGGCGCTGGATACCGGGCACGATCCCGCAGGTTGAGATGGTTACGCGGCGCGGACTGAAGGCCAGGGCGCGTTCGTGCTGGATGAGTGAAATGGCGTCCAAAACGTTGTCCAGATTGTCCAGCGGCTCACCCATGCCCATGAAGACAAGGTTGGTGA
>CAZVXH010000117.1:0-1567 GCA_964631015.1 uncultured Candidatus Cloacimonadota bacterium
AGCCGGATCAGGTTTTCCTTGTGCGCGATGGCAGTGATCTTGCGTTCTTCCATCATCTCTTCCTTGCTTGCTTTTTCTGTGTGGATCAGGGTCCCGGGCGCGACAGTGAAGGAACTTTTCACCTCCACGGGGATCTGGTATTTGCTGGCGAATTCCACGGCCCGGGGATGCAACACCTTGGAGCCGCTGTAGGCCAAAGCCAGCATCTGGGCATAGCCGATCCGTTTCAGCAGGCGGGCGTTCGGCACCACCCGGGGATCGGCGGTGTAAACCCCGTCCACGTCGGTGAAGATCTCGCAGCGCCCGGCCTGCAGGTAACAGGCCAAAGCCACCGCCGAGGTGTCCGATCCGCCCCGGCCCAGGGTGGTGATCTCCTTTGCCTGGCTAACGCCCTGAAACCCGGCCACGATCACGATCTTGCCGCCGCCCAACTCCTGGTTGATGCGAAAGGCGTTCACGTTCAGGATGCGGGCGTTGCCGTGCTGGTTGTCCGTGATGATCCCGCTCTGAGAACCGGTGAACGAGATGGAGCCGAAGCCTTCCTTCTGCAAAGCCAGCGAAAGCAGCGACATGCTGATCCTCTCGCCGGCGGTTAGCAGCATGTCCAATTCGCGCCGGGAGGGATGCTCGGAAATGCCGTGGGCCAGCTGCATCAGTTCGTCCGTGGTCTTGGCCATGGCTGAAACCACCAGCACCAGCGAATCTTCCGGACGCTTTTGCTGCGCTATCCTGCGGGCGATGTTCTGGATCAGGGCGGTGCTGCCCACGGAAGTACCGCCAAATTTTTTAACGATTATTGCCATAGACAATCACCAAAATCTCTTTGGAAACCTTTTGTCAAGACTTTTTCTGGGCTGACCGCCACATCCGCCCGTCCCGAACGCGCGTTTTACCAAAGCGGAACGCTTCCCGCGCGAGAAGAAGGGATGCAGCCTTGGCAGGAATAGCCCACCCAGACACAGGCCAATGCGGGATCGATCCAGACGCAGTCTGCATCGACACCCTCCCAGGGCATTATCCGGAACATCTGGATTCCGGGTCCGACTGCGTCGTCCCGGAATGACTTAGCTGACGGGTTTTCAAATTGAACAGCCCGGGACAGCGTTACACTCTTTCAACTTATCACCCTAACACCTTTTCACGCTTAAAGACCCTGTTCATCTGTTGATCTGTTGATCTGTTGATCCGTTCCACCCTGCCGCGCCGTCAGCCTTGTCTCTTTATCCCCTTTTCCTCCAGATCGTGCTGCCGGAGGCGCGTCAGGTCTTTATCTTGAACAGGTGCTTGAAGTGGTTGGGGCCGGAAAAGTAGACCAGGCCAAGGTCTTTCACATGCCAGGATTCCAGGTGGTCCACCGTGTCGCCATCGGTGTAGGTGGCGTAGAGTTTCAGGCCGGTCATGGTGCCTTTGTAGGTTTCCACCGGCACGTTCCGCTTCATCTTGAAGTCCGCCGTGAATGTCTTTTTCACCAGCACGGAGGTGTATTTGCCTTCCCAGTGCCAATTGAAGGCGTGCACAGCGTGGAGCTTCAGCGGAAACGCCGGCAGACGTGGTGTCGCGTGGAAGG
>CAZVXH010000117.1:1577-2775 GCA_964631015.1 uncultured Candidatus Cloacimonadota bacterium
AATAATACTTGGTGTGGCGAACGCTGCGGGTGTCCAGATAAAAGTCCCAGCCTGCTTTCTTGCTGTCTTTGGGCAGGATGCAGGTGACCACCTGGGTAAAGGTCTTATCGCCTTCCTGGGTCCTATAATCCCAGCGCAGCTGACTCCACCAGGGGTAATACTGGGCCAGGGAGATCTTCTCGCCGCCGGCCGCCGCAGCCGCGGCCAGGAAAACCAACAGGATCAGAAGCGCTTTGTTCATCCGCAATTACCACGGCATGGAAAAAAACTCGCCAGCCCCGTTTCCGCCGGATATCTTGCCCAGAGCTGTTCTCCGCGTACGGGGAAGCAAGCGGGCAACCGATCATCATGTCCGTATTTATTCTTGTTCATGTCATTCCCGGATTTATGAACTTAAAAAAAGCACGCTCGCGGCATGGTTTTATTCTGTCAAGATTTCTTTTTTTCCATGTCGGCAAAAGGATCCAGGCCAACCCCCGCCCAGCCTCAAACCACTGTAATTCCGAACGCAGGAAAACAATCCAGTCCGTCGGGGGCGTTGGCCTCACAGGGAGCGACTCCAACGCTCACATCACCGGATCGCCAGTATCATGAATCAATCCTTACTCATTACAGAATAAGAGAATAAGCTTGAAATTAATTTTGGCTGTTTTGCAAACCGAGTGGGTTGCGAGATCGGCTGGATGCAGATCTTTCAATTGCCTTTACGCTCTCCGTTGTTCCGGGTGGTGAAGCCAGACCCGGAATCCAGACGGTCCGGGTAATGCCCTCCTGGACTGGCTATTCCCGCAAGGGCTGGATCCGTTTCACCCCACCGGCCTACAAGTTGTCCGGCGAGGACCCCGACGTCTCTTCCCGCCAGAGGCGCTCCGTTCCGGAATGGCGTGGGTTTGGGTCCGGTGAATGAGGGTTCTGCTGTAGTCGATGCTCCTGCGTCGCTCGACTCCAGCTACGTCATGCCAGCGCAGTCTGGCATCCGGTTCTTTTAACGGGGTGGCGTGGCCGTGGCGCAGCATGCCAATGCTGCGTTTTGGCTTTTCGCAGGATCGGCATCCTGCGCTACGGGGCTGTCCGTCATGCCAGCGCAAGCTGGCATCCAGGTCTTTCTGGATCCCGGAGTCCGGGATGACATTGACCGGAACAGAGGATTCTGTGAATATGCGGTAATCAGTTCAATCAATTCTATCAATTCTATCAA
>CAZVXH010000118.1:0-2539 GCA_964631015.1 uncultured Candidatus Cloacimonadota bacterium
ACACCGCCGGCCAGCCCGATCCGGACCTCATCATCCGCACCAGCGGCGAAAGCCGGATCTCGAATTTTCTGCTCTGGCAGGGCGCTTATGCCGAGATCTACATCACCGACACCCTGTGGCCGGATTTTGACAAGATCGCCTTCATCACGGGCCTGCTGGATTATCAAGGCCGCAAACGCAGATTCGGAGGGGTGACCAGTTCATGACCGAGCTGCAAAAACGCCTCGCCGTCTCAGTGGTCTTCATCCCCCTGATCCTGGCCGCGCTGTGGTTCGGCGGGCCCTGGCTGATCGGCTTTTTCGCGGCCGCGGTGGTGCTGGGTTCCGGCGAATACATCGCCATGCTGCGCCGGATCAAGTATCCCGCTCCCTGGGCCTGGATCGCCGTGGCGCTGGCCGTTTTCGCGCAGGTCGTTTTGCTGCCCGGATTCGAGCTGATCATCCTCTGGACGCTGCTGCTGATCGCGTTTCTGGAGGCCCTGCTCCGCTGGGACGCCTCCAAGTCTGTCCCCCAGGCAGCACTGGAGGTCTACGGCGTGCTTTACACCGCTTTCCTCCCCGCCCTTTGCGTGAGGCTTGGTCTGGAGTTCCGGGAGCCCCGCCTCCTTCTGGGGCTGGTGGTCCTCATCTGGTGCACCGACAGCCTGGCTTACTTCGTGGGCGTCAGGTGGGGAAAGCGCCGCAACATAGTGAAGATCAGTCCCAACAAGTCGCTGGAAGGTTTCCTCGCCGGAGCGCTTGCCCCCTTTGTGATAGTGATTATATTATATTTTGTGAAGTTGTACGACGATCTGGCAGTATTGCTGTTGACGGCTTTCGCCGCCGGGATCGTCGGCCAGCTTGGCGATCTGGCGGAAAGCGCGCTGAAACGCTTTTGCCAGGTCAAAGACAGTTCAGACCTAATTCCAGGTCACGGCGGAATTTTGGACCGGGCCGACAGCATTTTGCTGGCGGGGTCCTTTTTATACTGCGCGATGCTAATTTTACAACATGTGAGGTAAAAAACATGATCAAAAGAACACTACTGCCCCTTCTGATGCTTGGCTTCATCGCTCTGATGTTCGCCCAGGCGCAGGACCTCTTCATCTCCGAATATGTAGAGGGAAGTTCAAACAACAAGGCCATCGAGATCTTCAACGGCACAGGCGCCGCGGTCGATCTGGCCAACTACACCATGAAGCTGGCCTCAAACGGCGGAGCCTGGTCCACCACCAACAGCGTGACCCTCTCCGGCACTTTGGCCAACAACGATGTTTTCGTGATCGCCAACGCAGACGCCAATCCCGAGATCCAGGCTGTCGCTGACCTAACCCACACCGTCACCTATTTTAACGGTAACGACTGTCTGGCCCTCTTCCACGGCGACACTATGGTGGACATCATCGGCGTCTATCAGACAGATCCCGGCACATCCTGGCCGGTGGCCGGAACCGACGGCGCCACCCTCAACCACACCCTCGTGCGCAAACCGGACATCACCCAGGGCAACCTGGACTGGATCGCCGGCGCGGGCACGAACATGGACAACTCCGAATGGATCGTCCATCCCCAGGATTACATCGCCAACCTGGGCGCCCACACCTTTGATCCCGGCGGATCCGAAAACGCCGCCACCCCCACCTTCAACCCGCCCGCCGGTGTGTATTCCCAGCCGATCTCGGTTACCCTCAGCACCACCACTGTCGGCGCCACCATCCGCTACACCACCAACGGCAGCACTCCCACCGAGACCTCAACGCTCTACACCACCCCCATTCCGCTGAGCGTGAACACCACCGTCAAGGCCATCGCCTTTGCCGCCGGATTCGATCCCAGCTATGTGGCCAGCGCATCCTACATCTTCCCCGTGGTGGTGCAGAACATGACCCAGCTGCGCAACGCGACTCCCGGCGACGGCACCGTTTATATGGTGGCTGGTGAAGTGATGCTCACTTTCCAGCAAAGCTTCCGCCACCAGAAATACGTGCAGGACTTTGAAGCCGGCATCCTCATCGACGACACCGCCGGTGTGATCACCACCACCTACAACCTCATGGACGGCATCACCGGGCTCACCGGCACCATCGCCTTTTACTACAACATGCTGCAGTTCACCCCCGTGGCCGATCCCGGCCCTGCCAGCTCCACCAACAACTATATCTCCCCGCCTGTGGTGACCATCGCCCAGATCAACGCCAACGTCGCCTCCTACCAGGCCCGCCTGGTGAAGATCGCCAACGCCCATTTCGTGGAGACCGGCACTTTCGCCACCGGCCAGAACTACACCCTGGAAGACGGCACCGGCTCCGTTGTGTTCCGCACCACTTTCTACGATGTGGATTATATCGGCGAAGCCATCCCCACCGGCAATTTCAACATCTGGGTGCTGGTGAACCAGTACAACCAGACCCCGCAGGTTACCGCCCGCGCCCTTTCCGACTGGAGCGGAGTGGCCAACGACGACAACATCGCCACCCCCACCCAGCTGCTGGGCAACTATCCCAACCCCTTCAATCCCAGCACCACCATCTCCTTCTCCACCGCCAAGGCCGATCCGGTTC
>CAZVXH010000119.1:0-2434 GCA_964631015.1 uncultured Candidatus Cloacimonadota bacterium
CGCCAGGCCAGCATTTGCTGCTGCTGGTTGAGGGCGAGGCCGATCCCGCCGCCGCCCACGAAACCGACGATGGTGGCCATGCGCACATTGATGTCCCAGCGGTAGATGGTGAAGGCCAGATAGGGGGCCAGGATCTGCGGAGTGACGGCATAGCGCCAGACCTGGAGGGTGGAGGCGCCGGTGGCTTTGATGGCTTCCACGGGTCCGGGATCGATGTTTTCGATCTGTTCGGAATAGAGCTTCACCAGCGCGGCGATGGAATGGATCCACAGCGCCAGCATTCCGGCAAAGGGTCCGATCCCCACCCAGACGCAGAAGATGATGGCCCAAACGATGGCCTCGATGGAGCGGAAGATGGTGGAAACGGTGCGGATCACGATGTAGGCGATCCTCCCCGCGGGCGAGCCGTACATGAGGTTTTTGGCGGCGAAAAAGCTGAGCAGAAAAGCGAAGGGGATGGCGAAAACCGTGGCCAGCAAGGCCAGATAGATGGTTTCCATGAGGGCGGCGAGCATCGGCATGAGCTGGGCCAGATCGGGGTTGAGGATGCCTTTGATGATGTTTTGGGCGTTGCCCGCCTGGGTAAGAAAGGCCAGCGGCTTCACCTCCACGATCACCCAGCCCACCACGAAACTGATCAGGATGGTTAGCGCCAGTTCCGGCTTCCAGAGCTGAAACCGGGGCTTGTCGTCCGCAGCGACCACCCTCCGTCCCAAACTTCCGGGCTGGGATCCCGCCAGCAAGGCCAGGGGCACGGGCAGAGCCAGCAACAGCCAGGCCGGAGCGGGCGTGGCGTACACTTCCAGCCTGAAAAACAACCAGGCCAGACAGCCCAGGATGTAGAGCCAGAGCAGATATTCGATCACGCTTGCTTTGAGATACTTCATGGGTGGTACACTGAAAAAAGGGGCGGAAAAGTCAAGCAGTTTTTGTCCGCCCCCTCCCTTACCGGGCCGCGAGCAAAAAAAGATTGACACAAAGCCAAGCCTGTCGTGTATCGTTTCGAGTGGTTATTATCATCTTCAGGCAAGGAGAAAGCATGGAAAACCAAAACCGGAAACTGGCCAGACAAAGCGGCTCGACGGTGCTTTTAGTGGCGATCCTGGTCGCCCTGATCATCCTGATCGGACTGGCTGTGTTCTTCATTCTGAAGCAAAACAAGGAAAAAGCGGCCGCGCCGGTACTGCCGGCAGCGCGCCCCAACCGGGAGATCAGCACTCCCCAGCGTTCGGCTGAGCCGATCGGAACCGAGACGAGGGTCGTGGAGGTAAACGAACAGGATATCCGCAATTTCCTGGAACGCTGGGTGAACGCGTGGTCTCAGATGGATATCGATACCTACAGTTCAATGTACGACCGGGAGAGGTTCGTGGGTTACTTGGATTCCAAAAAGTCCGGACGCCGGGAACTGAAATACGATGCTTGGATGAAGCTGAAAAAAGGTACTTTCAGTTCCGCCTATTGGATCAATATCCAGTTGGCTAACGTGGTCATAAAAAGCGTGGGCAACAACATGGTGGAAGTCAAGTTCGAACAATTCTACAGCTCGCCAAGTTACGAAGACCGGGGCATTAAAATGTTGCGGCTGGTCCCAAACGACTGGGACTGGAAGATCGTATTTGAAGATTTTAAGCTTCAAGGCTGAGCCAAGTTCCTGTGGGAGTGTTTTTCCAATGCAGTGCAACTCCGGAAACACGTTGAATGAATAGGATCAAACCAAGAGCCGGCAGCCGTCTGAGCGCGGCGGGACTGGCCCTGATCCTGGCGCTGGGCCTGTATTCCTGCCAGTCCCGCTCGGACCAGGTGTTGCCGGAAACCAGCGGGTCGGCCAGCGCGGAAAAACCGGCCAGTCAAGCTGACACGTTGTCACCCGGCGCGGGCGTAAGCACTCTGGTCACCGACTCCGGCAGCTCTTTCCAGGGCAGGGAGATAACTGTTCACCGCTTCGCGGGAAGCGGAGCCGGGAAGATCCTCATCGTGGGCGGCATTCACGGCAACGAGCCGGAAAGCGAGATCTTCGCCAGCGCTTTGGTGAAGTATCTGCAAAGCCTGGAACCCGGCATCCTCAATAAAAGCCTCGTCGTGGTGCCCCTGCTCAATCCCGACGGCAGGATCGCCAATACCCGCAAGAACGCCCGCGGGATCGATCCCAACCGCAATTTCCCCACTCGGGATTTCAGCGTGGGCGACCCCAAGCACAAGTATTACGGCGGCGCGCAGGCGGGTTCGGAGCCCGAGACGCGATTCCTGATCGCCTTGATGGAGCGCGAAAAACCTGAGCTTCTGGTGATGCTGCACACGCCCTACAACTTCATCAACAGCGACGCCGACCCCCAAGGCCTGGGTTCCCGCCTGGCCAAAGCGCTGGGCATGGAGTACCACGCCTCGATGGATTATCCCACCCCCGGCTCGGTTGGCACCTATTTTGGCAAGG
>CAZVXH010000120.1:0-1123 GCA_964631015.1 uncultured Candidatus Cloacimonadota bacterium
GCTGCCGCCGGAAACCGCGATCGAAAAGCTGAAGCGTTATCCCGAAAGCAACGCGGTGATCTTTTACCAGGCCAACGGCGAGATCGTTTCCCTGAAGAGCCTGGGCATGAAAGACCTGGAATGGCACGACGAAGGATGAACATCCCCGATCTCCAGTCCCAGCCAGACTCCCGCCGCATCGGCATCGACAAGGTGGGCGTGAAGGGCATCCGCTATCCCATCGTGGTGGACGACCGCGACCACAAGCTGCAGTCCACCATCGGCGAATTCAACATCTATGTGGACCTTCACCACAGCAAGCGTGGAACCCACATGTCCCGCTTTCTGGAAGTTTTGAACCGCTATCACCGCGACGCCATCATCGGCCAGTTGGACAAACTCCTGCTGGAGCTGAAATCCTCTCTCAAAGCCGACGCCGCCTACATCGACATCCTTTTCCCCTATTTCCTGCGGAAACGGGCTCCGGTCTCCGGGATCAGTTCCCTGATGGATTACAAGTGCTTCTTTCATGCTTCCTATGCGGAGGATTACGAGCTCTGGATCGGCGCTGTGGTGCCAGTCACCGCGCTCTGTCCCTGCTCGAAGGAGATCTCGGAAGCCGGGGCGCACAACCAGCGCTCGCTGGTGACCATCAAGCTGCGCTACACTGGATTCGTCTGGCTGGAAGAGCTGATCGCCATCGCCGAGGAAGCGTCCAGTTGCCCCGTCTATCCCCTGCTGAAGCGCCGGGACGAAAAATACGTCACCGAAACCGCTTACGCCAGGCCCCGCTTCGTGGAGGACATCGTGCGCGAGGTCACCCAAAGGCTGGAATCCGATCCCCGGGTGCTGGAGTTTTACGTGGAAGCCGACAACTTTGAATCCATCCACAACCACAACGCCTACGCGATGGTCTATCGCCCGGGGCGTGCTTGAACCCGGTCCCGCGCGCCTTGCCTGATTTCCCCGTCCAACCTGCGGTTTCGGGTTTTCTGCCCAACGGCCTGAAGTACATCCTCAGCGCCGACGCCTCCAATCCCGTGCTCTGCCTGCAGCTTTTCATCCGGATCGGCAGTGCCTGGGAGACGGAGCGCGACGCCGGTTATTCCCATTTCATGGAACATTTGGCCTTCAAATCCACCCG
>CAZVXH010000120.1:1133-1918 GCA_964631015.1 uncultured Candidatus Cloacimonadota bacterium
GCCTACACGGATTTTGACTGCACCTGCTACTATCTGCTGCTGCCTTCGGAGTATTTGGCCGAGGGCTTGAAAGTGCTGGCCGAACTGGCCATGCATCCTTCTTTCACCCCAGCGGATCTGGCCATGGAAAAGGATATCATCATCGAGGAGATGGAGCAGAACAAGAACGATCCGGAGGCGGATTTCCTGGATTTCATCCAAACCGCGGCCTTTCAGCGCAATCCCCTCCGCCTTCCCGTGATGGGCACCCCGGCCTCGGTGAAAAAAGCCGGGATAGCGGATCTGCGAGCCTTTCACACCAAATATTACCAGCCCGCGAACTCCTTTCTGGTGATCGTGGGAGACTTGGACCGGGACAAGGCTGGCCAAATCCTCAACACCTGCTTTGGCGCCTGGCAAAACACCGCCCCTCTTCCCCACTCCCGCGGCGGAAGCTTCACCGAACCGGAAGCTCCGGGCCAACCCTCGGTCTGGCGCAGGCACAAGCAGGAATTCCTCACATACATCCTGCCGGAACTCTGCGACACCCATCCCGGCAGCGATCCCCTGCTGATCGCCATGCGCTATCTGGCTGTAGGGCGGTCTTCCCGGCTGTTCAAACGTTTGGTGGAAGAGGAAAAACTGGCCTCCTCGGTGAAGGTTTCATCCTACAGCGGCGTGATGAGTGGAGTTTCGGCGATCGTGGTCGCTCCCATGGGCAAAGCCAACGTCCCCAAGATCCAGTCTGTCTTTCAGCAGGAATACCAGGCTTTGCTGCAAGGGGCCGGCGAGCCCGCCGAGATCGA
>CAZVXH010000121.1:0-1756 GCA_964631015.1 uncultured Candidatus Cloacimonadota bacterium
CACCAACGCGGTCCGCATCCTGCTCAAACACGCCCAACTGGCAGGCAGGATATGAGTTTTGATCTCGCCGCCCTGCGCCGTGACCTGCACCGGATCCCGGAACTGGCCTTCCGCGAGGAAAACACCAAACAGCTGATCCTGTCTTGCCTGCGGCAGATCCCCGGCGTCCGGATCCACGAATTTGCCGCCAACCCCGGCCTCCTGGTGGAATACAGCCACGGTGACGGCCCCTACCGGCTTTTCCGCGCGGACATGGACGCCCTTCCCATATCCGAAAACACCGGTTGCGCCTTCGCGTCCCAAAACCCTGGAATCATGCACGCCTGCGGCCACGATGTACACATGACGGTATTGCTGGGTTTGATCGAACTGCTGGCCACAGAAGCTTTGAAGAAGAATCTGCTCTTTCTCTTCCAACCGGCCGAAGAGGGCGAAGGCGGGGCGCAGAGCGTGATCGCGGCGGGTCTGATCCAGCGCTTTGACGTGGAGGCGGCCTTCGCGCTGCACGTGGCCAGCGGAATGCCGGTGGGGACTGTGTCCAGCCGCTCCGGCGTGTTTTTCGGAGTCCCTCAGGAATTCGACGTGGAATTTACCGGCAAGCCTGCCCACGCGGCCTTTCCGGAAGAAGGGATCAACGCGCTGGACGCCGGCCGCGAATTCCTGCGCCTGATGGAGATCGACACCGCTCCACTGGCAGAGCGGCACAGGGTGATCTGTCACGTGGGAAAAATGAGCGCGGGCACCATACGCAATGTGGTGCCAGACCGCTGCCAACTGGAAGGCACGCAGCGCAGTCTGGACAAGGCCGTGAGCCTGAAGATCAATGCACTCATCAGCCGCAACGCCGCTCTGGCGGCCCAGAAATACGGCGCGGAATTCCGGGTCGATTTTCTGGGCAGCTACGATCCCGTGGTCAATCACGCTGCTCTGGTGGATGAACTCAAACAGGTCTGCGCTGAAACTGGAACAAGTTTTCGGGAGGCGGAGGTCGCGCTCACCGGCGAGGATTTCGGCTTTTTCACCACGCTTTATCCCGGTCTGCTCTTCTGGCTGGGCTCCGGCCGCGCTGAACCTTTGCATTCCGATAAATTTTTACCGGACGAAGCCTGCATCGAAATTGGCGTGAAAATCTTCGCCGCTTTGGCCCGGCGCTGAAATAATTGATCTCATTTTACCCGCTGCTTTCACCCCGATCAATTTCCTCTGACCCCCATTCCGCTCAAACGATCAATACGGGATAAATACGGGATCAATACGGATTTCATCCGTATTGATCCCGTATTTATCCCGTATTGATCTCGGGAGCCATGTTGGTTTCATCCGGGGTTCCGTTATGATATTTTACGTGAGGGTGAAAGGGTTGCGCGCCAGTGGCTGAAGCCCACCGGACATCGTCTTTATTGGTAGCGCGTATAAAAAGTACGGTGGCTGAAGCCACCGCCTTCCGTCTTCATGTTAGACATGTAGTCAGCTCAAACAAGTCCAAATCGGCATGACATATGGCTCATGTTCAGTTATGGTGGGCAAACCCGAGTGCCCGTCATTCCAGCGCAGGCTGGAATCCAGCCAAGTTAGTACCACGTGGCGCATGATGCCAATCATGCGGGATGCCGGTACGCAGCATTGGAATGCTGCGCTACATCCGCCACCACGCCACCAACCCCAAACCCTCTCTGTGCCTCTGTGTCTCCCCATCTCTGTGTTAAACCCAACAAGTGCAGTAGAGCCATCTTCCTAAAAGAAAAGTGTTGCATAT